>NZ_JANINM010000414.1 GCF_024509055.1 Mesorhizobium sp.
AGGCAGCGATGAAAAAGCTTCTGCTTGCTTCGATGATCGCCATCGCCTCGGCGTTTGCGATCGCTCCGGCCAGCGCGGCCAGCGTCCAGCTCGGTATCGGCGTCGGCCCAGGCTATGACGACGGTTATTATGGCGACGGCTACTACCGCCACCGCTATTACCGCCCGGCTCCGGTCTATGACGACAACTACTACGCCGACAATGGCGACTATTACTGGCGCCGGCACCATCGCCACCATTGCCGCATCGAACTCGTAACACATTGGCGTCACCACCACCGCGTGGTCGAGCAGGTGCGCGTCTGCGGGTAACGCGATCCCCGCACGTCAGAACGGTTCGGCGCTTGAAACGCCGAGCCGTTCCGACCACATAAAATGGCAGGACCTTCAGTAGGAAGTTGCCATGCGAAAGCGTCTGTTTGCGTGCATCCTCGCGCTTGCCTCGGCGGCCGCCATCGCTACGCCGGCGAATGCAGGCGGCGAGTTCCTAGGCGGCAGTTATTTCGGCTACGGCCCCTTCGGCGACTTCTACGACAACTACAGCCCCTCTGCGTCCTACGGCGCCTATTGGGGCGGCCCCTATCTCGAACATGGCCCGCCGGGCTATAGCCCGGCCTATTCGGACGACTACGGCTATGTCGCGGGGCCGAACCGCTATTATGCCACGCGCTACCAACATTGCCGGATCGAAACGGTGCGGCAGCGCACCCGCGACCACTGGGTCAGCAGGCAGATGCGCGTCTGCGGGTAACGGTCCCCGATCCCGCGTGTTGGGGTAATTCCCTGAAAGGCTTTCCGGGAATTGCCCTGTCTCCTGGAACTGCCTCGCCCACTGGGTGAGGACAGTTCGGCGTTGAATCGCCGAACCGTCCTAACCGTTTGTTTTCACGCGCCTTCACGCGCGTTGATATTCACGTGAACCGGAAGCCTTTTGGCTGGCCCAGCGTTATCATGGTGAACCTTCAGGAGGAGGTTGCCATGCTGAAACTCCTGTTTGCCTCGGCCATCGCGCTCGCCTCGGCGACGGCCGCCGCCACGCCGGCGAATGCGGGCGACGTGTTCCTCGGCGGCAGCTATTTCGACTATGGCCCGTTCGGCGATTTCTACGACAGTTACGGCCCCTCCCCGGTCTACGGCGCCTATTGGGGCGGCCCCTATCTCGAACATGGCCCGGGCTATGGCCCGGCATATTCGGAAGACTACTACTATGACGGCGGCTATGTCGCGGCGGGGCGCAATTGCCGGACCGAAACGGTAAGGCACCGCACCCGCGACCACTGGGTCAGCCGGCAGGTGCGCGTTTGCGGCTAGATCAAAGAGATAGAGCATGACGTCGCCCGAAAAACCGCTTCACAGTTTTCGGGATCATGCTCCGGCTGGCAAAACGGGCGTGGCCGCACCGATTTTCCGCCGATTTTCGCGCAGGCGGCGGACGCGCGGGCAGCTTTTTGCCCCGTCAAGCGTTGTATAGGCAAACCTTCAGGAGGAGGTTGCGATGAAAAATCTTCTACTTGCCTCAGTGATCGCCGTCGCTTCGGCTGCGGGCACGGTCGCGCCGGCGGATGCCCATCCGCATATCTTCTTCGGCTTCGGCCTGGCCCCGTTCGGTGGCTACGGACCGTATTATGGCGCCCCGTACTATGGTGGCCCGTATTACGACGATTATTACGACGACGATTACTATCCCGGCTACTATCCACGCTACTACCGGTACCACAGATACTATTATTACCACCGGCACCACCACAGGCACTATTACTACTACCACCGGTACCACCACAGGCACTACTACCACCATCGGCACCACCATCGGTATTACCGGTACTAGGTGGGCGCGGCGCCCGGTGACTGCCAATCTCCCCCCTTGAGGGGGAGATGTCCGGCAGGACAGAGGCTCGCGTAGATCGCCCAAGCAAAGCGCGAGCAAACGCTTCGTCATCCTCGGGCTTGACCCGAGGATTTATGCCGTGACCGTCGTCGAAGAGCCCGGCGGTGCGGAATTCTGTAACGCGGAGGCGCGTCCAGGTCACGGCATGTATCCCAGGGTCTGCGCGCGTCGCTTCGCTCCTTGCTTCGCCCTGGGATGACGAAGCGCCTGCTTGCAAATCCCCCTCGACATGCCATCTAACTCCCAAGCACCCGGGAGAATCACGTGACGCAGCGAAGCGGCAGCGCCGACCTGCCGCTGCATGGCGGGCGGGTCCCGAAATGGCTGGGCGATCGGATGACGAAGCTCGGCGCGGTGCTATGCGAAGCCATCATCCACCATTACGGCCGCGACGAGCTGCTCAGGCGCCTGGCGCATCCCTTCTGGTTCCAGTCCTTTGGCGCCGTGATGGGCATGGACTGGCACTCCTCCGGCATCACCACCTCCGTCATCGGCGCGCTGAAGCGCGGGCTGAACCCGATGTCCAGCGAGTTCGGCCTCCATGTCTGCGGCGGGCGCGGCGCGCATTCGCGCAAGACGCCGGGCGAGTTGCTGGCGATCGGCGACCGCGTCGGTCTCGACGGCGAGGCCCTTGCCACCGCCAGCCGGCTCGTCGCCAAGGTCGACAGCGCCGCCCTGCAGGACGGCTACGACCTCTATCTGCACGGCTTCATTGTCGCCGATGACGGGCGCTGGGTGGTGGTGCAGCAAGGCATGAACGGCGACGCCCGCCAGGCGCGCCGCTACCACTGGCTGTCGGAGGGTCTCAAGAGCTTCGTCGACCAGCCGCATGCGGCGATCGAGGGCGAGCACCAGGGCGAGATCGTCAACCTCACCGACCATCGCGCCGAAAAGGCGCGCGGCGGCCAGGTCGAGTTGCTCAAGACCATGAGCCCGGAAAAGATCCTGGCCGAGCTTGCCGTGCTGGAGCCGCGACCCGAGCCGGAGCCCGCCGCGCAGCCGCTGCTCCCCAACCTCGTCATGCCCGCGCATCACGACGTGCGCGAGACAGACATCGTCATGCGCCGCCTGCACGGCAACATCGCCTCGGCCATCGAAAGCGGCCCAAAGGATTTTCCAGAGCTGTTGCTTGTCCCCGGTGTCGGCCCGCGCACGGTGCGGGCTTTAGCCATGGTCTCGGAAGTGGTGCACGGCGCGCCCTACCGCTTCTCTGACCCGGCGCGCTTCTCGCTAGCCCACGGCGGCAAGGACCGCCACCCCTTCCCCGTGCCGCTGAAGGTCTATGACGAGACGATCGGCGTGCTGAAATCAGCTGTGGGCAAGGCCAAGCTCGGCCGCAGCGAAGAGCTGGAGGCGCTCAGAAGGCTGGACGGCGAGTCACGCCGGATGGAGCGGTATGTGACCGGGCCGAGTTTGAAGGAGATCGTGGCGGGCGAGATGGACCAGTCGCATCTGCTGGGGGGACGGAGCGTGTTTGGGTGGGAGGGGAAGCCGGAGAAGGCGACCCAGAAAAGCCGAACAGGACGGGACTAACGAGCGGTGAGGCTGTCGTTTAGATCGGCGTTGCCCGCCACGTTTCTGCACGAAGACTAAGGGCCTGATCGAGCGGTGGCTTGATCGTGAAGACACGTGGCGATTGGGCGAACAGATGCACCCGGTAGAGATGCCAAGCGTCTGGACGCGAGTCAGCGACCTCATGCTCGTTTCGAGTCAGGAAGAAAGGTGTTCGTGCGGAGCCGTTCGTGGTTTTCACTTCAATCAGACGCTCCTTGCCGTCGGGCTCGAATGACAGCACGTCATAGCCTGCACCATCACCGTCTTCGGCTGCGATCCATCGAATCTTTCTGGCCAGGTCGGGCCTATCGATGCCGATCAGCCGCTTACGCTCAACGCCCATGATGAACTCTTCGCCTGCGGCGCCTAAAGCTCGATTGCGATAGTCGCGCTCGACCGGATCGAATTTTCGGAGCAAGCTTACCAAGGGCGCAGGCTGAGTGCTGGCGAAGTCTGGCGCCGGTGGTGGCGCGATGAAAACATCACCTTCCTCGGCGACGTTCAAGACGGTTGGAGGCAGTTGCTCGTAGGTGGGAATGCCGCGGCCAGTCAAGTATCGGTCGATCGCACCGAAAATCGCCGCTTGGTAATTTCGCTTTGGTTTGTAGCCGGGAATCCAAGGCATCCCCAACTCTTCGAGCACCGCCGAAATGTTCTGATGTTTGAATTCCACCGAACGATGCGTGCGCCCGATCTCGTCCATCAACGCCGCGCTATGACGAGACTTCACATATGGGCGGCGAGCCAAGTCCTCGCTCAGCATCGCAAAATAGTCAGCCACGATGGCGTCCAACTCATCGTCGCTCCATGGTGTGCCTATCTTTGCTTCGTCAGCCAAAAATTCCCTCTCGGCGTGGTTAGTGGGAATTCGCGCTGCCGGCAAGGATTACTTACATACAATTTGCCTTAAAGTACGCCTTGATCTTCGGGGTGCAATGAGGCGACGTTAGGAACCCAGCCTTAATAGATTCGAACTGCCCCTCGTCTACAAGTCCCTCATAGGCTACGGTCTTCGCATTAACACTTTTAATCAAAACCGCAGTGTCAACGATGTCTGCCTCCGCATACAAGATGAAAGACTTCCTATTTATAAATTTATGACCGTCCATCAGGATGCATGACTTGTCACATCTGTCATAGAACGTATTTAATCCTACCAGAAGATTCTTCCGATTGGAGCATGGGTCGTTCATCACAAAATACAGATGACCCCGCGTCGGATCATGTGCAGGGCCGGTATTCGGAATATGCAGCGTCGTGCGCTTGAGAGGATAAAACAGGCTCACAAAGACAGTAGAGCAGAGATTCTTCTTTTTTGGGAGACACCCCGCTCGACATCTTCACCATTCTTTTCGCCTAGAGCGTCAAGAACGTCCTTGTAGCTAATTGGCACCCGGCCCGATTCGACCTCGGTGTATTCAGGACAATTATCATGGGTCCAATTTCTGATTTCCGAAGCTGAGAAATCACGAAACCGCTCCCACACCCCTTCAACAGCGGCAATCTCCGCATCGCTTACTTCGTCCAAATCATCCCTGGCGAACTCTCGCTTCAGTTGAAAATTACGCTTGTTATCTCCAATCACAAAGAACTGAGCCCAATATTCAGTATCCAATTGGCCATTGAGACCATTCAGCGAGCTAGAGCAAATTGGACCGTCCTTGAGCGAGTAGAATTCATCGTAGAGCATAGGATGTCCATGCCTAGATAGAAACTCACGCTCTGAGAGATAGAGAAGCTTGATCAGCTTTAGCTTCTCCATATTGGGTTGCTTTGACAGCAGATAGGCCGCTATTTGCGCTGCCTTTTTGCTGGCAAAACCGACTAGCGGTGCGAATGCCATTCCCCACCATCCGCTTGAAATGCGACAAATATATAGCATGGACGAAATTGGCTATGTGAAAAAATTCGTATGCATTTTCTGCTTTCCGTAAATCTGATGTCTATTTTGCCACATAGCTAGCCGCATTTCGTAAGGGGACATACGACCTCGTCGATACGGCCCCTCACCCCGCCCGCCTCCCCATCATCATCCCATAATGCACTGCCAACAGGTCCAGCCCCACCTTCAGCAACTTGACCACCACGTCGCGCCCCTCGCCGCTTCGCTCGGCGATGGCCTTCACCGACTGGCCTTCGAGGCAGATCTTGCGCACCACTTCCGCCACCTCCCAGTGGGCGAGCGCGGATGCCGCATGGGCGTGGGCGCGGCCGGCTGAGAGGACCCGGTCGGGGACGCCGCCGCCGACGCGGCCGCCGTCTATGCGCTCGCTCCAGGATTGAGGCTGCAGGCCCTCGCGCTGGCTGCGCTCGAAATCGTCGCGGAAGCGCTGGCCGGCCTCGCGCTGCTGGCGGCTGAGCGAGGTGATGCCCACCAGCGGGTCGACATTGCGCAGGCGCACGATGCCGCCTGTCGAGGTGTAGCCGCCGTTCGACACCTCGTAGACGCGGCGCGCCTCGGCCGTGCCGGGGGTGAGGCGCTGGCGGCCGAAGGCGTCCGGCTTCAGCGCGAAGTCGTGGCCGATCTCGCGACGGATGCGCACCTGCTCGGCCTCGCCCTTGGGGAGCTTTGGCGGCTGGGGTTTTTTCGCGGCTTTGCGGGGCATGGGCGGCTCCTTGTGGGTTGTGGGTGGAAAAGTTGGAAGGTCGGCGCGAGGCACCCCCCTCTGTCCTGCCGGACATCTCCCCCTCAAGGGGGGAGATTGGCTGTTTCGCTCGCCGCGTTTTTTCCGCAGCGTTGGAGATTGGCGAGGCGTTGGAGAGATTGATCTCCCCCCTTGAGGGGGAGATGCCCGGCAGGGCAGAGGGGGGGTGCCTGGCGCCGGCGCATCATCGTTGTCGGCGGCGCTCCCCCTCTCCGTCGCGGCTTCGCCGCGCCACCTCTCCCCCGCGTTGCGGGGGCGAGGAAAGGAGCGCCCGCTTCGCCATCAGTTCCCTCATCAGCCTTCTCTCGCGCACCTCGATGGAGAGCTGGGCGCTGGACGGGCAGAACTGGGCGTTGTCGACCCTGGCCTCGCCGCGGATGAAGCGCTGGATGGCGGCCTGGACGTCCTCCAGCGCCGCATCCTGCACCGCCGCCAGATAGCCGCGCAGCTGCATCTCGGCGTCAGCCAGCGCGGATTGCGGGAAGCAACTGAACATCGCGACGAGCGCCTTCGTCGCCTGCTGCAATTCGGCTGCGGTCATTGATCTCCTCGATGATTGCGTTGGCGGCATCGACATGGGTCTTGCGCCGCTGCCATTTCTGCCCGGGCGCCGTTGCCGGCCCCGAAGACGCTTTCCCGTTCCTGTCCCGCGCGGCGGCAACTAAGGGAGAAAACGCCCAGGCGTTTTCTCCCTTTGGATATTCTGGACTCTGGGTTTCTGGACTCTGGGTTTTATCGCCCGCCTTATCCCCTGCCCGCGCCCGCCGCTTATCCGAGGGCGGAATCGTCCTTTCCTTCGAGAGGCTTGGGTTGCCGCCCTTCAGGCCGTTGCGGCGCGCCGCGCGCGCCTTGCGGGCGTCGGCGATCATGCGCCGGGAATAGATGCGGCCGTGACGGTCGCGCGAGAAGACGCGGTTGTTCTCCAGCTCGCCAAGCAGCGCGCCAAGCTCGGCTTCAGCGCAGCCGGCAAGGCGGGCAAGGGCCGCCTCGTCCAGCCCCTTGCCGGCGATGGCGACATAGCCGATGGGCTCGTGCGCGGCGGCGATGCACAACATGCGCATCCACAGCCCCTGCGCGGCAAGCGAGCACAGCCGCAGGTTCGGATCGGCCTCCCAGTCCGACCAGAAGAATTTCGACCAGATCGTGCCGCTCATGGGAGAGGCTCGATGGTGGGGCGAACGCGATTGGCCAATCTCCCCCCTTGTGGGGGGTGAGGAGTGGTCCGCGCAGCGGACGCGAAGCCAATTGCTTGGCTTCGCGAACGACGAACGCCCGGAGCGATAGCGAAGGGCCGGCCAGTCCGGCAGGACAGAGGGGGGCGCTGTCCCGCCAGCGTATCAATGCCTGGGTTCGTTACTCGGCCGCAACAACGGACAGCGAAAGCAGGTTCTGAGACGTCGCGTTCCTTCGCGCCCCCCTCTGCCCTGCCGGGCATCTCCCCCACGAGGGGGGAGATTGGCAGTTCCAGCGCCACGCTCACATGCCCCTCCCGCGGTGCCCATGGAACCTTGCATGGTGATGCGCGCAATAGCTCCGCGTGCCTGTCGTGCGCAGGCCGCAGCACAGCATGTCGGGGCCCGGGCGTGCGCCTGGCGGGTCGGCTTCCGGCTCCTCGCGCAGCGCAAGGTCTAGCGGGGCACGGCAGCGGCCGAACAGGCAGTCGAGGAAAGGCATAGCCGCGACATGCGGCTGGCGGCCGGGATTTACCGGGGGCGGCGGGGCCGGGAGCTTGTAGCGCTGCGCCTCGGATTTTTCGCGCTCGCCGGGAGCGAGCCAGGCCGGCGGCAAGGTGCGCGCGGGTTTGCGGGGCTTGGGTTTCTTGGGCTTGGGGGTGCGGAGGGTGACTTCTGGATTTGCCGAAGCGCCGATAACTGAGACGCCGGCGGGACAGCGCCCCCCTCTGCCCTGCCGGGCATCTCCCCCACTTGGGGGGAGATTGGCTGCTTCGGCGCCGGCGCTTTCCATCAGCTCGGCATGTCTGGCGAGCGCGGCGGGTTCGGACAACGTGATGCTGCCCGCCGCCACCCTGGCCCGGCGGCCGGGGCGGCCCGGGCGGGCGGCGTGCTTCCTTGGCCGGCCGCCGGCGCGGCCGCCCTTGGGGTTGGCGAAGCCGATGGCGCGAAGGCCGGCGTTGCGGTGGACGATGCCGATGATGGCGTTGCGCGAGACCGGGCTGCCGCGCAGCGTGCTGAAACGGCCGGCGATGCGCGAGGCCGAAAGCCCCTCCTTCAGCAAGGCGGCGATCTCGTCGATTTCCTTTTCCGTGTATGCGGCGGCCATGTCTCATTCCGTTGATTGCGAAGGGAGCTTGCGAAGAGCTTGGCTTCGGCCAAGCGCCAGGGTTCGGCCGCGAGGCCGCGGGTCGGATCAGCGAGTGCGTTGAAGGTCAGGCGGCGCCGGGCGCCGCGCCGGTCAGTCGAAGAAGCGCCACCTCGGCGGCGGCGCGCGTGAGGCCTGACACCGCCCGGCCAGTCGCCCGGTCGAACAGGATGACGGTGCCATCCTCGGTGCGGATGCAGGAGACGGCGCCCGAATTGGCGGCCGGAGCCGGGGGAGGAGCGGCTCCGGCCGTTCCGGTGAACCGGGGTGCGGGCGGTTCAACCGGATGCGTCCGGACCGGGGAGGAGGACGGCCCGGACGATGGGAAAGACGATTCGAACTCGAAAAGCGGAGGAAGCGCGTTCATGCCGCCTCCCCTTGCAATGCCGGGCGGCGATGGCCGGCCAGCCATTCATAGCTGACGCCGGCGATGCCCAGCCGGCGGCTCGCCGCCACCACCCGCCCCCAATGCTGCGGCGCGATGCGGCCGCGCCGGCGCATCTGGCGCGCGGCCTCGTAGCCGCAGCCGACATCGGCAGCGAAGGCGCCGATGCTGTGCCAGCGATCGATAAGCCCCGAAATATTCGTGGGCAGCCCCGAGATACTCGTGGGCGAGATGCTGGTGGGCGGTGGCGGCGCGCTCAATAAGGAAATGCTTGCGGGATGTTCGATCATGCGTTAAGCGTACGTTATGTACGAAGGGCGCGCAAGCGAAATCGTACACAATGGACGATCTTTTTCGGGCATTTTGTACGATGATGGATTCTCGGCACAGATTGCAGCAGGCGCGCGCCCAGGCCGGCTATGCCACGCCCAGCGATGCGGCGCGGGCGCTGCGCGACATCAACAAGAACACGCTGATCAGCCATGAGAACGGCAACCGGCCGCTGTCGCGCAAGGCGGCGGAGAAATACGGCAAGCTGTTCGGCGTCGACCCCGGCTGGCTGCTGTTCAATGGTGACGGCGCGGAGGCCGCGCCCGTGCACCTTGCCCCCTCGCCCGTCACCGTCGACGTGCCGATCGTATCATGGATCAGCGCCGGCGAGCTCGGCGGCCAGGAGGGCGTGGTCAACCTCTCCGACTATCCGACCATTCCCACCGCCGACCTCGAGGAAGGCGAATGGATCGCGCTGCGCGTCGACGGGCCGTCGATGAACAAGATCTCGCCGCCGGATTCGATCATCTTCGTCAATCTGCGCGACAAGCGGCTGGTGACCAATGGCTGCTACGTGATCTCCGACGAGACCGGACGGGCCACCTACAAGCGCTGGCGACCCAACGACAACCCACCCTTCCAGCCGGCGTCCTATCTGGACATCCCGCCGCCTGAGCTGGAGGGGGCGATTACGATCATCGGCCGGGTGAAGCGGTCGATGATCGACATGTGAGGGTGACGGTTGAGGGAGTTGCCGGCTAAGGCTGGCGATCCTTCACGCCCCTCTCTGTCCTGCCGGAGATGTCCGGCAGGACAGAGGGGGGTGCTGTCCCGCCGACCCCCGGTAGGAGCCGTCCGAATGCAGCCCTTGCAATTTCTGCTTGCATTCCGGAACAAAAACAGAACTATATAAGCAACCACGGCAGGAGCCGCGGTAACTCCGGGGGGAGGATCAATAATGTCACGCCGCACCGGCGCGTTTTTGCACGCGTTTGTTGGATGGATTTCGCGCGGGCCGCTGGTGGCGCTGGCGGGAATGCTGGCGCTTGGCGTGTGCGGCGGACCGGCGCTCGCCGCCGCGAGCGACCATGCCATTTGTTTCGGCGATGAAAAAGGCGCCGGCGATGCCAAAGCGGCGGCCGACCAGCGCATTGCTGCCTGCACGGTGGTTGCCAAGGACGTCACCGAGGCATCACCTGTGCGCGCCAAGGCCTATTTCTACAGGGCCAGGGCTAGGGACGACAAGCAAGACTGGGATGGCGCGATCGCCGACTACAGCGAGGCGATCGCGCTCGATCCCAAGCGGGCTTCGGTCTATTTCAACCGCGGCGCCGCCTGGTACGAAAAAGGCGACGACGACCGCGCGATCGCGGACTTCAACATCGCCATAAGTCTGCAGCCGTCCGACAGCCTGGCCTATTCCAGCAGGGGCTCGGCCTTCCTGGACAAGGGCAAGGTTGACGCGGCCATCCTCGACTTCCAGCAGGCGATCGAGGCCGATCCGCGAAACGGCAGGGCGCATGCCGAGCTCGGCGCCGCCTTGGCCGCCATAGGCGAGCAGGAAAAGGCGATAGCCGCATATGACGAGGCGATCCGCATCGATCCGGCGGACGTGACCGCCCTGATCAACCGCGGCATCGCCCACGCCGCCAAGGGCGGGTTCGACCGTGCTATTGCCGATTACGACACGGCGCTGGGCATCGATCCCGGGAGCGCCGACGCCTATGCCAAACGCGGCGCCGCCTGGGCGAACAAGAGGGAATGGGTTCGCGCGATCGGTGACGCCAACAAGGCGATCGCGCTCGATGCCGGAAACATCGACGGCTATTACTACCGAGCCGTCGCCTGGGCGGGCAAAGGCAACGACGAGCGCGCCATTGCCGATTTTGGCCAGGTGATCGCACTCGATCCGAACGATGCCGGAGCCTGGCTCGCCCGTTCGCTGGTACGAGCCCGAAGCGGCGACGTCGTCGGCGCGGCTGCCGATTGCCGCAAGGCCATCGCGCTCAAGCCGGAAAAGGCGGTTGCTTGCGATGCGGGGCCCGCCGACGCCGAGGCGCCGGCAGCGGAGACGGCGGCCAAGCCCACGCCGCCCTCCCCGGACGAGGCCGCGCACGCATCCGCAGCACTGGACCCTTCCAACCCTGCTACCTGGTATATCCAAAGAGGACTGGACGACCAGAAAGAAGGAGACGTGAAAGGCGCAGTCTATCTCTTCAGCTTTGCCATCAAGCTCGATCCCGACAATGCCGAAGCCTATTACCGTCGGGCGCTCGCAGAGGCCTCGCAAGGGCACAAGGCTCTCGCCTTTAGCGATTGCCGGCGCGCCGCCGAGCTCGACCCAGAACGCGCTGACGCGTGCGCCGCGCTCATGGCTCAACCCGTTCCGGCCGCCGCGACACAGGATCAAGCCACCGAGGATCGGGCCGCCCAGGATCAAGCCGCCGCCAGGTTGTTGGTCGAACGCGCCGGGACGCGGCTGGCAAAATACGGCGTGGACGGCGCGCTCGTCGATTTCGACAAGGCGATCAGCCTCGATCCCGACAATTCCGACGCCTATCTGGGCCGCAGCCGCGCCAGGGCGCTCAAGGGCGACCAGGCGGGCGCCGTTGCGGATTGCCGGCGCGCCGTCGAACTCGACCGCAACCGGAAGGGAAGCTGCAGCCAGCAGGTTGCCGGCGATGAAGGCAAGCCCGTTCCGGCGCAGGGTCTGGAACAACCCAAGCCAGCGGCCGCAAACGCGACGCCGGCGATCGTCCCGGACCTGACGGCGACCGACGATACGCTGACCGCCAAGGCCATGGCGGCGACCGATCCGCAGGCCCTGGAACTGATCCTCAGCGGCGATGCCTGGCTGGACATGGGCAAATACGACAAGGCGATCGGCGCCTATGACCAGGCGATCGGCCTCGACCCCGGCAACCGCTTCGGCTATTTCGGCCGCGGCAGGGCCAGGGCAGCCATGCGCGATTACGCGAGAGCGATCGCCGATTTCGACCGGGTCATCCAGCTCGCCCCGAATTTCGCCGCGGCGTATTTTCGCCGGGGCCTCGCCAAGGTGACCTCCGGCGACGCCGATGGCGGCCTTGCCGATTGCGACCGGGCCGCCACGCTCGATCCGAAGGCGCGCGATGCCCATTATTGCGAAGGTATTGCCTGGCACGCCAAGGGCGACGCCGGTCGCGCGATCGCCGCCTATTCGGTGGCGATCGGCATCGATCCCAAGCACGACGCCAGCTATTACGGGCGCGGCATGGCCCGCGCCGACCGGAAGGACTATGCCGGCGCCATCGCCGATTTCGACCAGGCGCTCAAGCTGGACGCCGGCAATGCCGACTACACCATCGCCCGCAAGGCGGCGGTGGCGGCGAAGGAAGAACAGGCCGCCGGGTCTGATGCGGGCTTGGCCAAAGCCGGCGGCCCCGACATTGCAGCCGACGGACAAAACGCCACCGCGGTTGCGCCAGCCGAGACCCTGTCCACGGCCAAGACAGGCGCAAGCGACGACATTGCGCTTGACGGTTCGAAGTTGGCGAAGCTGATCGACACCACCGACCCTCGCGTCCTGGTCGCCGTGTCCAGTGGCGACAGCCTCGTGCGGGACGGCAAATATGACGAAGCGATCAAAGCCTATGAAGAAGCTATCGCGATCGCTCCGCAAAGCCCGCTCGCCTATTTCGGTCGCGGCAAGGCGTTTGACGGCAAGAAGGACTTTGCCCGCGCCATCGCCGACTACGACAGGGCCATCGCCATCATTCCGGATGTGGCCGCGCCGCTCATGCGCCGCGGTCTGGCCAAGGCTGCGGCCGGCGATCCGGACGGCGCGCTTACCGATTGCATCCAGGCCATCAAGCTCGACCCGCAAGCGAGCGGCGCCTTCTTCTGTTCCGGCGCGGGCTGGTACGCCACCGGCGACTTGAAACGAGCGATCGAGGCCTTTTCTGCAGCGATAGAGATCAACCCGAAAGACGCCGCCAGCTATTATGGGCGAGGCATGGCGCAAGCCGACGGCAAGAATTATGCCGCGGCGGTTGCCGACTTCGACCGGGCCGCCAAGCTGGACCCGCACAATCCTGACTACGCTGCCGCGCGTCAGGCAGCGGCGGCCGCGCAGGCGAACGGCGGCGCCGGCGGCAATGCGATCGCGCCATCCTCGAAGGAACTCAGGGCTTTCGTCGACCGGGGCTATGCCTTCTACCACAAGGGCAAATATGATCGTGCTGTCGCCGAATTCAACAAAGCGATGGCGATCGATCCGAAGGATGCTTCGCCCTATGTCGGACGGGCCATCGCGCTGGTCGACAAAGGCAAGTACGACGCGGCGATCAAGGACTACAACAAGGTCATCGAGCTCTATCCCGACTATTCGGACGCTTACACCGGCCGCTCCGTGGCGTGGATCAAAAAGAACCAACCGGATCGCGCGTTGTCCGACCTAAACCGCGCGATCGAGCTCGACGCCGAAGACGCGGCCGCCTATTTCGGGCGCGGCAGCGCCTTCATCGCCAAAGGCGATTATGACCGGGCCATTGCCGATTTCGACCAGGCGCTGAAACTTGATCCCGGAATGGCGGTTGCCCGCAAGGGCCGCAAGATGGCTGAGGCGGCGAAAGACAAAGCCGCGGCAACCAAGCCGGCCGCCCGACCGCGAAACAAAGCCGCCGAAGACGCCATCGAAGCAGGCACGATCTGGCGCAGCCAAAATCAGCTCGACCGCGCGCTCGAGCAGTACGGCATTGCGATTGCCGCCGACCCGGCCAATGCGCGCGCTCACACCTTGCGCGGCTTCACCTATACGCTGAAGGGCGATTCCGACCGGGCGCTGGCCGACCACAACAAGGCAATCGAGCTCGATCCCAAGTCGACCGACAGCTACTTCTATCGGTCCCTCATCTGGCGGCAGACAGGCAAGATCGACCGCTCCATCGCGGATCTGACGACCATCATTTCGTTGCAGCCGGACAATGTCGACGCCTATGTGCTGCGCAGTCGAGCCCGGGCTGCAAAACACGATTGCGACGGCATCATCGCCGACTCGACAAAGGCAATCGGGCTGCGGCCGGCGGGCGCCGAATCCTGGTACAATCGAGCATTCTGCTGGAACATCAAAAAGAAATACGATCTAGCCATTGCCGATCTCGATGAGGCCTTGCGCCTCGATCCAAACTATCCGGACGCCCGCAAGCAGCGCGACGCGGCGGCAGCCGCGAAAAGTGCGCCGACGAGCGGGACAACGACGCCTGCCGGCGAGCTGACGCAGAAGGGCATCGCCTTGTACAACAAGGGCAAATATGACCTCGCCATCGCAAAATTCGACCGCGCGATTGCGCTCGAACCCAAGAACGCCAAGGCTTTCGGGTATCGCGGCCTCGCCTGGGCCCAGAAGGGAAACTACGATCGCGCCATAACCGACTATGGCAGCGCGATTGCGATCGAGCCCAAGACCAGCAGCTATTATTCCGCTCGCGCTTTCGCCTGGACGGCCAAGAACGACGATAAACGCGCCATCGATGATTTCAGCAAGGCGATCGTGTTCGATCCCGCCTACGCGACGAACTTTCACGCTCGGGGGATCAGCCGGATGACGATAGGCGACCTCGATGGCGCGATAGCGGACTATGACAAGGCCATCGACCTTAATCCGGGTGTCGCCAAGATACATTTCGACCGCGGGCTTGTGTGGATGGCCAAACACGACTCGAAACGGGCTCTGGCCGACTTCGACATGGCGATCGGGATCGATGCGAAGTTTCCGGGCGGCTATTTCGGCAGGGGCCTCGTCCAAGCACGCGCGGGCGATCACGACGGCGCGATCGCCAACTTCAATCAGGCAATCAAGCTCTACCCCGATTACGCCGACGCCTATGGCGCGAGAGGCTGGTCCTGGGAAGCGAAAGGCAACCACAAGCGCGCCATGGCCGATCAGAAGAAGGCACGCGGCCTGGGATCGAACTTCTAAGACAATTCAGGCGGCTCGGAGCGCCTTGGTCGCTTGCAGGCAGATGTCCGAGACGGGCATTCGAGAGCCTCGCCGCCAAGTAAGGCCAGCAAAAGCAATTGTAATGTCGCTCTAAAATCGCAAAAGAGAGCTTTTTATCTTGTACGTCGGCGGCCGCCTACAAGCCGCAGGCCGGCTCGTCCTATTTCGAATTCTCCAGCGGCGACAAGGTGGCGGGCTATGGCGCGCTCGGCGTGCTGGCGACGATGCTGGGTGTCAAATATGGCGGGGCCGCGAGTGCCGGGCTCATAGCGCTGTTGCTGGTGGTGCTGAAGAAAGGCGCCTTCATCCTGCTCTTGCCGCTGGTCTGGCTGAGAAGGCTGTTCAGCCGAAACAAGGCGGGCAGCTAGGCTGCCAACGCGCGAAGGTGCCCCGCCCCCAAAAATTCGCAGAAAGCTGTGCAAAAGTTCCCGGCTTCGTTCGATTGCACGCTTCGCATACATTAGCACTGGCGCATAAGCCTTCACAGCCGGCGGCCTAGTGTCCCTTCACCCAGCTGCCGGTTAGGCCCGGCGTCTACCGTTCGCACCCCAACAGCGATGGCGCCGGGCCGCCAGCAACCAAAATTTCCCGGAAAAAAGCCCGCTGCGCGAGGCGTCGGCAGCGGGCCATGGGAGCGTCGGCTGACTGGCAACCTGACAAGGGAGTGGGGACACTACTCCGCAAACCGGCGCTCGAGGATGCATGGGCTATGGATGCCATGCACATGATTGACGTTAGCGCCGGCCCGCAAAGACTTCATCACTCGATTGCATGACGAATCGCGCGGTCGGCCGAAACAATCTGGCCGCCGGCGCCGAAGCGCGGCCCGCCAGGCCCTGAAACCCTTCCTCGGCTCCAACCCTATCCCTGGAACTCATTGCTGAAATAGGCGGAAAAATCCGGCCGCGCGGCCAGCGCCTTGCCGTTGCCGTCGAGCAGGATGCCTGACGAAAACAAATACCCGCCCATCGCCTCCACCTTGGCCTTGTCGATCGTGCCGATGGCACCGGCAGCGCTTTTCAGGAAATGGCCGTCGTTCAGCGCCTTCAGCGAGGCATGGATCAGCGCCGGGTTGGTGAGCGTGTCCTTGTTGGCGGCGATCAGCAGATCGCCGGCCGCCTCGGGCTGGTCGACGGCGAATTCGTAGCCGCGCCGGGTAGCCTGCACGAAGGCGGCCGCCGCCTTCGGGTTGGCGGTGAGGAAGGCGTTGCTGGAGGCGATGAAGGTGGTGTGCTCGTCCGGCACGCCGTAGTCGGCATAGCGGAAGCTGCGCTGCTTCAGGCCCTTCAGCGCGGCCTCGACGCCTTCCCAGGTCGAGACCTCCAAGGTGAAGTCGACCGAACCGCTGGCCAGCGCGTCATAGGCCGAGGTGCCGAGCGTCACCGTCTTGAAGTCACCCTTGCCGCCGTCATGGCGGATGATGGTCGAGATCAACGCGTTCTCCCAGGCGCTGCCGAAGCCGCCATAGGTCAGGCCGTCGAGATCCTTCGGGCTCTTGATCGCCGCGCGATCGGCGTTGAAGACGACGCGGCCGGTCTCGGACTGAACGACGGCATAGACGGCCTTCAGGTCGGCGCCGGCGCTCTTCTGGGTGAACAGGCCGAGCGCGCCGGAAATGCCGAAATCGGCGACGCGGTTGGCGACCAGCGTGCCCGAGCCGGTGTCGCCATAGGGCAGGATTTCGACATCGAGCGCGGCATCCTTGTAAAAGCCCTTGTCGCGGGCGACGAACAGGCCGATGTGGTTGGTGTTAACCGTCCAGTCGAGCGCGACGGTGATTTTCTGCGCGGCGGCGCGGGCGCGCGTGGCGCCGGCCAGCGGAGCCAGCGGTAGGCCAGCGGCCAGGGCCAGGAACAGCGCCTGGCGGCGGTTGAAGTCGGTCATTTCATGTCTCCATCGGTGAAGGGGAATTCGTTTCGGCGGCGCCCAGCAGCGTGTCGAGGATGCCGGCTTCGATCGCGGCCGCCTCGCGGGCAAGCGCCGCGCTTTCGGTGCGCGGGCGCGGCAGCGGCACGGCGACTTCGGTGACGACACGCGCCGGGCGCGCCGACAGCACATAGATGCGGTCGGACAGAAGCACCGCCTCGCGCACGTCGTGGGTGATGAGCAGCGCCGTCCAGCGGTGCCGCGCCCACATCTTCTCCAGCCAGCGCTGCATGGCGGCGCGTGTCAGCGCATCGAGCGCGCCGAAAGGCTCGTCAAGCAGCAGCATGTCGCGCTGCTGCACCACGGTGCGCAGCAGCGCGGCGCGCTGGCGCATGCCGCCGGAAAGCTCGGCCGGCCAGGCGCGCTCGAAGCCGGCAAGGCCGAACTCGGCGAACAGGGGCGCGACGCGCTCGCGCGCCGCGCTGCGCTTCATGCCCTGCACTTCCAGCCCGAGCGTGGCGTTGTCGATGATGCGCCGCCACGGCATCAGCGCGTCGCGCTGCGGCATGAAGGCGAAGCGGGCGCCATGGTCGTCCAGCGGCGCGCCGTCGAAGCGCATCTCGCCCTCGCCCCGGGTCGCGCCGGTGAGCAGCTGGAACAGCGTCGACTTGCCGGCGCCGGAAGGGCCGAGGATGGAGACGAACTCGCCCTCGCCGACATCCAGCGAAATGCCAGCGAGCACGTCCAGCGCGCCGAAGCTCTTGCGCACCTCGCGGAGTTCGAGGCGGGTCATGGCCGGTCCTCCCCGGACGGCTCCGGCCTGCCCTCGCGCCCCGCCTTCTCCCAGGGCATGGCGAGGCGCTGCACCAGCACGGCCAGTCCGAACAAGCCAAGCGTCAGCGCCGAGCTGACGGCGACCGCCGCAAGCACGAGGTCCGGCCGGAAATTGTTCTTGGCGCTGAGCATGTAGATGCCCAGCCCCTTCGCGGCGCCGGCGTATTCGGCGAAGATCGCGCCGACCACGGCATAGGTGATTGAGATGCGCAGCCCGGCGAAGAAATAGGGCAGCGCCGAAGGCAGGCGCGCCAGCCAGAAGACGCGCCAGCGCCCCGCCCCCATGGCGGCAAGCATCTGTGCAATTTCCTTGCTGGTCGCGGCATAGCCCTCGACCAGCGCCACCATCATCGGGAAGAAGGTGACCAAAGCCACCAGCAGGATCTTCGGCAGGAGCCCGAAGCCGAACCACAGCACCACCAGCGGCGCGATCGCCACCAGCGGCAAGGTCTGGCTGGCGATCAGGATCGGGAACAGCGCGCGCCGCAGCGGGGCCAGGAAATCGACCAGCGCCGAAAGCACGAAGGCGGCGGCGAGCGAGCAGGCAAAGCCGGCCAGCGTGGCGCTGATGGTGGGCAGCGTGTTCTCGGCCAGCGCCCCGCGGTTCTCCCAGGCCTGCGCCAGCACGCGCGACGGCGCCGGCAGCACGGTGGGCGCAATGCCGCCGAGGCGGGCGTAAAGCTCCCAGGCCAGGAGGAGCATTGCGAAAGCGATGGCAGCGGGGGTTATCTTGGCGACGGCGGCGACGACAGCTGATCTCCCCCCTTGAGGGGGAGATGGCCGGCAGGCCAGAGGGGGGTGTGCCAGAACGCCGTCCTGCGAAATTTGCGCGGAAGGGCGCGATGAACCGACTGGCCGGCGGGACAGCACCCCCCTCTGCCCTACCGGGCATCTCCCCCTCAAGGGGGGAGATTGGCTGTCACCCAGGCCTTCGCCAATCACCGGCGATCCCTGCTGCAAGGCAGGGTCAGGCGTGGGGGCATTTCCCCCATATATCTGAGCGAATGGTCCAACCACGGCATCTACCTCGACGGCGCTTGCGCGCGCTCAAACCGCGGTCGGGCTGTTCGCCGAAATGGTGATGTCGAGGGTCACGTGGCCGGCGCCCGGGCCGAAGCGGCAGAAGGCTTCGTAGAGCGTGGCGAAGATCGCGCCGGCATCGCCGCGCAGTTTGGTGCAGAAATGCTTGGAGCGCTCGAACACGCCCGACTGCTTCAGGAAGTCGATGCAGCCATAGATCTCGTCCATGTGGTCGCCGGTGCCCATCACATAGAGCGAGAACTGGGCGGCGGCCGGCTGGTCGGTGGAAGGCGTTTCGCGCACCGCGCGGATCGCGGCCGCCTTGCGCTCGTCGAGCGGGATGGCGGGGCCGCCGATCTCGTCGGAGCGGCAGATCGGATCGTCGGGCTCGCCGGGGCAGCCGCGCGAGACGGCGGCCGAAAGCACGCAGTGCT
>NZ_JANINM010000415.1 GCF_024509055.1 Mesorhizobium sp.
AATTGCATCGACCGGCACCTGAAGAAGCGCGGCGACCAGACCGCCATCATCTGGGAGGGCGACAATCCCTACGACGACAGCAAGATCACCTATAACGAGCTCTACGAGCATGTCTGCCGGCTCGCCAACGTGATGAAGAAGCACGGCGTCAAGAAGGGCGATCGCGTCACCATCTATATGCCGATGATCCCGGAGGCCGCCTATGCGATGCTGGCCTGCACGCGCATCGGCGCCATCCATTCGATCGTCTTTGGCGGGTTTTCGCCGGACGCGCTGGCCGGTCGCATTGTTGACTGTGAATCGACCTTCGTCATCACCGCCGACGAGGGCCTGCGCGGCGGCAAGCCGATCCCGCTGAAGGAAAACACCGACAAGGCGATCGAGATTGCTGCTAGGCAGCACATCACGGTCAAGAACGTCGTCGTGGTGCGCCGCACCGGCGGCAAGATCGGCTGGGTCCCGGGGCGCGACGTTTGGTACCATGATGAAGTCGCGACCGTGAAGCCCGACTGCAAGCCCGAGAAGATGAAGGCCGAGGACCCGCTGTTCATCCTCTACACCTCGGGCTCGACCGGCAAGCCGAAGGGCGTGCTGCACACCACGGCCGGCTACCTCGTCTATGCCTCGATGACGCACCAATATGTCTTCGACTACCATGACGGCGACATCTACTGGTGCACCGCCGATGTCGGCTGGGTGACCGGCCACAGCTATATCGTCTACGGGCCTCTCGCCAACGGCGCGACCACCCTGATGTTCGAAGGTGTGCCGAACTACCCGTCGCAGTCGCGTTTCTGGGAAGTCATCGACAAGCACAAGGTCAACATCTTCTACACCGCTCCGACGGCGCTGCGCGCGCTGATGGGCGCCGGCGACAGCCACGTGACGAAGACCTCGCGCAAATCGCTGCGCGTGCTGGGTTCTGTCGGCGAGCCGATCAACCCGGAAGCCTGGGAGTGGTATTTCAACGTCGTCGGCAACGGCAAGGTGCCGATCGTCGACACATGGTGGCAGACCGAGACCGGCGGCATCCTGATCACGCCGCTGCCCGGCGCCACCGACCTCAAGGCCGGCTCGGCCACGCGGCCCTTCTTCGGCGTAAAGCCGCAGTTGGTCGATGGCGAGGGCAAGGTGCTGGAGGGCGCCGCCGACGGCAACCTCTGCATCACCGATTCCTGGCCCGGCCAGATGCGCACCGTCTATGGCGATCACGACCGCTTCGTGCAGACCTATTTCTCCACCTACAAGGGCAAATACTTCACCGGCGACGGCTGCCGCCGCGACGCCGACGGCTATTACTGGATCACCGGCCGCGTCGACGACGTTATCAACGTCTCGGGCCACCGCATGGGCACGGCCGAGGTCGAATCGGCGCTGGTCAGCCATGACAAGGTCTCGGAGGCGGCCGTCGTCGGCTATCCCCACGACATCAAGGGCCAGGGTATCTATAGCTACGTCACCTTGATGAAGGGGGTGGAAGCGACCGAGGACCTGCGCAAGGAATTGGTCGCCCATGTCCGCAAGGAGATTGGCGCCATCGCCTCGCCCGACAAGATCCAGTTCGCCCCTGGCCTGCCCAAGACCCGCTCGGGCAAGATCATGCGGCGCATCCTGCGCAAGATCGCCGAGGACGATTTCGGCGCGCTGGGCGACACCTCGACGCTCGCCGACCCGGCCGTCGTCGACGATCTCGTAGCCAACCGGCAGAACAAGAAGGGCTGATGACCGGCGAGACGATCCTCGGCGCAGTCAGCCAGCTCTGGCGCTATCCGGCGAGCTCGCTCGCCGGCGAGCGGCTTGATGCCATCTCGGTCGAGCAAAGGACCGTCGACGGCGACCGGCTGTTCGGACTGGTCGATGCCGAGGGCGAGATCGCCAGGCCCGACCGCGAGACCAGGTGGCACAAGGCGCCGCTGATCCGCACCAGGCTGACCGGCGCCTCGATGAGCAAGGAACGGCGGCTCGAAGTGGCCGTGCCCGGCGGCGACTGGCTGCCGGCGCCCGATCCTGAAAGCGACCGCGCGGTATCGGGCTTTCTCGGCTTCGAGGCCACAATCCGGCCGTTCGGCGCGGAGAATGCAGCGCCCGGCTACGTCGGGCCATTGACCGAGGCCCGCTACGTCAAGGCGCCGATCCATCTGCTCACCACCGCCTCGCTCGCCAGGTTGAAGGCGCTGCATCCTGAGGGCGTGCCCGATCCGCGCCGCTTCCGCCCCAACATCGTCGTCGATATGGAGCCGGTCGAAGGCTCGTTCCCGGAAACCGAATGGATCGGCCGCAAACTTGCCGTCGGCGATCTCCTGCTCACCGTCTCCGAGCCCTGCCGACGCTGCGGCTTCACCATCATTGCCCAGGATGGCTTCGACACCGACCCCGGCATCCTGCGCAACCTGGTGCGCCACAACGCCCACAACATTGGCGTCTACTGCACCGTCGATCGCCCCGCTCGCGTCGAGATCGGCGCCGCCATGCGCTTCGTCTGACCGGAGCATTCCAGGAAAGGCGTGAAGCGGTTTCGGTCCGAATTGCGCCGAAACAAAAGACCTGCACTAGCGATAAAGATCGGCTCGCGTCGGCGGCAATCCGCTGGAGCCCCGCGCTCGCCTTGTAGCGACGGTCTGGAAAATCTGCGCCGAGGCCCGGTCGAACGTGATCGAGCAGCCGGTCAGGTAAAGCAGCCAGAGCCTAGCCTTGGCCTCGCCTACCTCCGCGATCGCCTCGTCGAAACGTGCGTGCAGACGCTCCGCCCATAGGCGGCAGGTGCGGGCATAGTGCTCGCGCAGGTTCTCGACATCGTGGACCAGGAAGCCATGCGCCTCGAGACTGCCAAGCGTCATGCCGATCGTATCGATCTCGCCGCCGGGGAAGATGTATTTGATCAGCGCCTTGTACTCGGCGCCCTTGCGCAAGGTTTTCCTGCGGCTGCCCTTGCCGCGCCTGGTGATGGCATGGTGCAGATAGATGCCTCCGGGCTTCAGCAGGCGGTGCACCGTCGAAAAATAGGCGGCGTGATTGGCAAGCCCAACCGCCTCGAACATGCCGATCGACGAGATCTTGTCGTAGCTGCCGTTGAGTTCCGTATAGGACCTGATGTCGATTGTGATGCGGTCCTCCAGCCCTTCGGCGCGGATGCGTTCGCGCGCAAGCCGGGTCTGTTCCTCCGACAGCGATACGCCGTGGCCGACGGCGCCATAGTGCTTGGCGGCATGGATCAGCATGGCGCCCCAGCCGCAGCCGATATCGAGCAGCCGGTCGCCCGGCTTCAGCCTGAGCTTGCGGCAGAGATGGTCGAGCTTGTCAGCCTGTGCCTGGTCGATGCCGTTGGCGAAATCGGTGAAATAGGCGCAGGTGTAAACCATGCGCTCGTCGAGGAAGAGCCGGTAGAATTCATTCGAAATGTCGTAGTGATGCTCGATCGCCTGCTTGTTCGAGCCGCTGACGAATGGGTTTTGCCCGGCAAGGTCGGCACGTTGCGCCATCTGTTTTCGCGAGAACAGGACGGCAGGAAGGTCGCGCAGGATAGCAAGCTTCGGCAGTGCCTTCAGCCGCAGCTTGCCTTTTGAGGGCAAGGCATAGAGGTCGAAAAGGGATCCGTCCTCGACATCGATCGTCCGTGAAATCCACATCTCCACCAGGGTCGAGAAGTTTGGCCGGCGCACCACTTGCCAGACGATGTCCTGGTCGTTGATGGCGAGCACGGGGCCGCCGGCGGGACCGATCCGCTCGCCGGTCCACAGCCTGACCGCGAAACCCGGCTTCAGCGTCTCGACGACCGTTCGCACGATCCGCGCGGCTCTGTCGGCGGCGTCCATTCCCACCTCCCGATACGTCGATTGCGGCCTCATTCCCGGTCGCCACTGTCGTCCACGACACAGAGGACCGCAATCCCGATCTGTTGCGTAAAAACACCGGACGGATGGATTTTCCCGCTCTGGGCCTGATCGTTCCGTAGCGTCACCTTGTCTTTTGCGGCGACGCACCCCATCATCTGGGAGTGTTCAACCAATTGAAAGGAGGTGATCCGATGTCGAGTGATTTCGTTTTCCAGAACGTGAGCTCAGCGGATTGCACTTCCGGGAAGCAGTCTTCCCGTTAAGGCGCGAGACGCGCGGCAGGCGACCCAAGCGTCGCCGCCAATGAGGCGCGCCATGGACGGAAACACGGAAGGCCGCCTGCTTCGTCGAGAAGCGGCGGCCTTTTCCTTTTGGGGTAACCCAACCAGCGACCAGCTCAGCGCCGCTATTTCGTCACCGTCAGATTGTCGATGTTGCGCACGATCGCCTGGAACGCAGCGTCGAGCTCGACGCCGTTGGCGGCCTGGTAGAAATGCTGGGTGTTCGCCGTATCGGGGCTGGCGCAGGCCTGCAGCGTCGACTGGGCGTTCTTCTCGGTGAGGTCGAAGCCGATCGTGAAGATCTCGATGCCTTTGTCGCGCATCGCCGAGCACAGCGTCGTCGCGGCGGTGCGCGTCTGTTCCTTGCCGGCATCGTTGTAGACCTGGCCGACGCCGGTCGCGTCGAAGTAGGACAGGTTGAACTCGCCGTCCGTCATCAGGATCACGTATTTGCCGACCTTCTTCGGGTCCATCCTCGCCGGCCGCTCCGAGGCCTTCATCACGCTGCCCCAGTTTTCCGACAGCATGTACCAGGCCCACTGCACGCCGATATGGCCGGCGGTGCCGCCCGAGGCGACAAATCCCTTGATGACGTTCTTCAGCGATGCCGCGTCCGCCGTCAGCGGCTTGAGCGTAGCGGCCGGACAGGCGGCCGTGCCGGTCTGCTGGGCGAAGGCGGACAGGAAATAGTCGCGATTGACCATACCGGCGTCCGGACCGGCATCCGTATACTGGTAGGCGCCCTTCCGCTCGGTAGCGCAATTGTCCGGCCGCGCCGGTGCCGACGCCAGTTGCGGATCGCCATTGCCGGGCGCCTGCTTGCGATCGCTAAGCTTGGTTTCGGTGAAGACCGTGCTGGCGGCGAGCGCGCCGACATTGACGGAATTGGCGTAAGGCACGATCGCCACACGCACGCGCGGATTGGAAGCGTCCTGGCCTGAAAGGAACGAATCGACCGCGTTGCTGGCGGCCGCCTTCAAATCCTTGACCTTCTGGCCAGCCATCGAACCGGTGACGTCCAGCATCATCGCCACCTCGATGGTCTTGTTGGAATAGAGCGCGGTGGTCGAGGCCGTCACGCGTCGCATGTCGCCGGTGCCGAAGAGCGGGAAGTAGAGGCCGATGTCGGCGTGCACATCGGCCTGCACCGTCTTCGCCGTTTTGTCGACGGTGAGCTTGTCGAGCACGATCTGACTGGACCTGAGCACGGCTGCCCTGCTGTTGGCGTCGATGAACGCCTGCACCATTGTATTGGCATCGGCTTCCTTGATGACGCCGAGGGTGAGATCGCGCGCCGTCGAGGTCACCGCGGCGTCGACGACACCCTGTAGGCTCGACCTCGCATTGTAGAGTTGCGAGATATTGACCGCGAATCCTACCCCCAGCGCCAGCACCGACACGGCAGCGCCGAACAGGACCGCCAAGTTGCCTTCGCGATTCCTGCCAAAGCCGTCCACCCCTTGAACCAGAGCTTTGAACTGCCGCATCCTTCCGCCCCCATTGTCTGCGGCATCCAGGCCGCTCGGGGGCCGTTATGCAGGATTTCGGCCAGACGCGGCCCGGCATGCCTAACGGTTGATTAAGCCATTGTTTTTGCTTGGCTATAGCCAGATCAATGGTGAATAACAGGTAAACAAAAATGCAATGGCCAGAGGCCGTTCAGGAAGCGCTTACCATGTCGGCGCCGGCCGTTGCAGCCTTCCCGCTTCGACACAGGACAGTTGTCCCGAACCGGGTCAGCGGCGGCGGCGAAGCCACGGTGGAACAGCTGTTCCGCCTCGGTTCATGCCAGCATCTGCGCGCCCACCGTCCGGTCGATGCCGTGGTGCGGCGGATTGAACCGGTTGCCTTCCTGTTCATGGGTCCAGATCTTGAACAGGCTAAGCTTGTGCTGGCCGAAGCTGTGCAGCAGCGGCACGTCGGTGGCGTCGCGGCCGCGCGCGATGACCACGCGGCCGATGCGGGGCTGGTTGTGGCGCGGGTCGAACGTGTACCATTTGCCGTCGAGGAAGACTTCGGTCCAGGCCGAGAAGTCCATCGGCGCCGGATCGGCCGGCACGCCGATATCGCCCAGATAGCCGTTCACATAACGCGCTGGAATGTTCATGCACCGGCAGAGCGCGATCGCCAGATGCGCGAAGTCGCGGCAGACGCCGACGCGCTCCTCATGTGCCTGCGCCGCGGTGCGGGTGGCGCGGGCATAGCCGTAGCCGAACGAAAGCCGGTTGTGGACGTAGTCGACGATCGCCTGCACCCGCGCCCAGCCGGAGGGCAGATGGCCGAAAAGCCGCCAGGCGAGGTCGCTGAGGTGATCGGTTTCGCAATAGCGGCTGCCAAGCAGGTAGACGAGCACATCATCCGGCAGGTCCGCCACAGTCGTCTCACGCGCCAAGGCGTTGACCTCGTCGGCCTCGCCGCAGTCCTCGATCACCGCGTCGTAGAGGATACGGAAGCCGCCGGTCGGCGCGGTGAAGCGCCGACAGGTGTTGCCGTGGCGATCGCGGTAGGTCCGGGTCGGCACCGAGGGCGAGGTCAGCAAACGCGTCTGCCGCTTGATGTCCGGCTGACGCTCGGGATGGATGTCGAGCAGCGAAATGATAGGCGTCGCGGCGACGCATTCGATGGCGATTTCGTAGCCGAGCCGGATCAGCATCGCATTCCCCTCCGAGATTTCTGGAAAACCTGCGATCAACGCGGCAATGGGGCAGGTTGTTCCTCGGGAAAGTCGAAATGGCCGGCACGCGACTTCTCACGCCGCGCGGGTCGGTTTAGGGTGGGCCACGTTTCGCCCTCCCCGAAAACGAACCTCCAGGACATCCTATGTTTGTAGGCAGAAAGTTCGCCGCCTTCCTCTTTGATATGGACGGCACGGTGCTCAACTCCATCGCGGCGGCGGAACGGGTGTGGACCAAATGGGCGGAGCGCCACGGGCTCGACGTGGCCACCTTCCTGCCGACGATCCACGGCAAGCGGGCGATCGAGACCATCGGCGCATTGAAACTTCCAGGCATCGATCCGGTTGCCGAGGCGGATGCCCTGCTGAAAGCCGAGGCCGCCGACCTCGAAGGCATCGTCCCGATCCCTGGCGCGGTGGCGTTCCTCAATTCGCTTCCTCCGGAACGCTGGGCCATCGTCACCTCGGCGCCGCGCGAGCTGGCGCTGCTGCGCATTGGGGCGGCCGGCATTCCGATGCCCCGAACAATGGTTTCGGGGGAAGAGGTCACACACGGTAAGCCGGCGCCGGATTGCTTCCTGCTGGGCGCCAGCCGTCTTGGCGTCGAGGCGCGCGACTGCCTCATCTTCGAGGATGCGCCGGCGGGCATCGCGGCGGCGGAGGCCTCCGGCGGCTCGGTGATGGTGATCAGCGCCACGCACGTCCATCCGGTCGTAACGCCGCACCCGGCAATCCACTCCTACGAGGAAATCGCGATCGCGGCCGACGACGCCGGCGCCATGGCACTGTCGGCGGCGCGGGCAGCGGCCTAGAACATCCGCAGAAGCCTAGAAATCGCTGGTCAGGCCCTTCACTTCCCAATCGCCGTAGCGTCCCGGCTCCTTGCCGCCGCGGCCGCCGATTTCCTTCGGCATGGCAGCCTCCGCCTCGCGATAAAGCTTGCGCCGCGCCTCGGCTTCGGCCAATGCCCTCATCGCCGCCTGGGTCAGCGGCTTTTGCGGTTCGCCGGTTTCGGCAACCGCTGTGGTTTTGCTTGGCTCTTCGGTCATGCGATACTCCGGCCGATTGAAACGGGAGCGGCTGTTTCCCATCATATAGTTATGAGCTGACAGGATCGACCCCCTATTGGCCATCACCCCGCACGGATGACACGATGAACACGCTTCGCACCACCATGCTTCTTGCCGCGATGACGGCATTGTTCATGGGCGTCGGCTATATGATCGGCGGCTCGGGCGGCATGGTGATCGCGCTTCTGGTCGCCGCCGGCACCAATCTGTTCAGCTATTGGAACGCCGATAAGATGGTGCTCTCGATGAACCATGCCGTCGAGGTCAACGAGAAGAATGCGCCCGAATATTACGCAATCGTCCAGACGCTGGCGAAGCGGGCCGGGCTGCCGATGCCAAAGACCTATCTGATCGACAGCCCGCAGCCCAACGCCTTCGCCAGCGGCCGCAACCCCGAGAATGCCGCGGTGGCGGCGTCGACGGGCCTGCTGCAACGGCTCTCTCGCGAAGAGGTCGCGGCGGTGATGGCGCACGAGCTTGCCCATGTGCAGCACCGCGACACCCTGACAATGACGATTGTCGCGACCCTTGCCGGCGCCATCTCCATGCTCGGCAATTTTGCCTTCTTCCTCGGCGGCAGCCGCGAGAACAACAACCCGTTCGGCTTCGTCGGCGTGCTCTTCGCCATGCTGGTGGCGCCCTTCGCCGCCATGATCGTGCAGATGGCGGTGAGCCGCACCCGCGAATACGAAGCAGACCGGCGCGGCGCCGAGATTTGCGGCAATCCGCTGTGGCTGGCTTCGGCGCTCGACAAGATCGCGCGCGGCGCCGAGCAGATTCCCAATCCGGACGCAGAGCGCAATCCGGCGATGGCGCATCTATTCATCATCAACCCACTTCACGGCGAGCGCATGGACAATCTGTTCTCGACCCACCCGAGCACCGACAACCGCATCGCCGCCCTGCAGCAAATGGCGCGCGAGATGGGGACCAAAGCATCGGCATCGCGGCGCGATGCGGGAGCGACCAGCCCGGTCGATGAGCCGCCAGTCGGACCTTGGGGCAGGCCCGCAGTACCCACGTCGTCGGCCGAACCAGCTCGACCGAGATCCAATCCCTGGGGTCGTAGTCCGACCGGGCCGCGCGGCACCGGGACCAAGGGTCCCTGGTCGTGAGGCCGCCGAGGCGCCAACATCCAGGCAATCCGCAAAGCATGGCTGCCGACGAGAACGTGGCCGGCCTTGCGGCGCGCAAGGCCTCGGCGCGCCTGCTCGCCGCCGTCATCGACGCCCACACGCCGCTCGACGGGCTGACCGACAATGAGCACGGCCATCCGCAATACAAGCCGCTCGACAGCCGGGACCGCGCGCTTGTGCGCGCCATCCTGGTCACGGCGCTGCGTTACCGTATGACGATTGCCGGACTGCTGGCCAGGCGCCTGGAGCGTCCGTTGCCAGCCAACGCCACCGCGCTCTCGCACATCCTGCATGTCGCGGCGGCGCAGATCCTCTTCCTCGACATTCCCGACAGCGCCGCCGTCGACCTCGCCGTCACCCACGCCAAGTCCGATCCGCGCACCACGCGCTTCTCCGGGCTCGTCAACGGCGTGCTACGCTCCCTCGCGCGCGCCAAGGAGGCCGAGCTTGCGCCGGCGCTTGCCGCCACCAGCGAAGCGCCGCAATGGTTCGCCGAGCGGCTGACCGCCGCTTATGGCAGTGACAAGACGAGTGCGATACTCACCGCGCATCGTCACGAGGCGCCGGTCGATTTCACCGCCAAGTCTGACGCCGCGCTGTGGGCCGAACGGCTGGGCGGCATCGTGCTGCCGACCGGCACCGTGCGCGTCGAAAAGCTCCCGGCCGCCGTAATCGAGCTGCCCGGCTTCGCCGAAGGCGCATGGTGGGTGCAGGACGCGGCGGCAAGCCTGCCGGCGCGTTTGTTCGGAGACGTCGCGGGCCTGCGGGTCGCCGATCTCTGCGCAGCGCCCGGCGGCAAGACGGCGCAACTCATTCTCGGCGGCGCCAGGGTCACAGCTGTGGACACCTCGAAGAACCGGCTGGCGCGGCTGGCACAGAATCTCGAGCGGCTCGGCCTTTCGGCCGATCTCATGCAGACAGACCTGCTCGACTACCGGCCGGCGGAACTCTTCGACGCTGTGCTTCTCGATGCCCCCTGCTCCTCAACGGGCACGGTGCGCCGACACCCCGACGTGCCGTGGACAAAGACCATGGCCGATGTCGAGAAGCTTGCCGACCTCCAGCGCCGGCTGCTTGTTCATGCCGTCGGTCTCGTCAAGCCCGGCGGCCGGATCGTCTTTTCCAACTGTTCGCTCGACCCTATCGAGGGCGAGGAACTCTACCGCGCCTTCCTCGCCGGAACTCCAGGCGTGGTCGCGGATCCGATCCAACCAGGCGAATTCGCCGGCATGGATCCATTCCTGACGCGGGAGGGGACGCTGCGCACGACCCCGGCCGATATGGTGCTGGAATCGCCCGGCATTTCCGGCCTGGACGGTTTCTTTGCCGCGCGGATGAGACGGGCGGATTAGCACGTGATTGCCGACTTTTTCAGGGATGACCCGGCCAAGACGGCGTGAAGTGGTTCACTTCGGCGAAATCCGCCTTCGCATAAGTTCTTGAATCATATAAAATTGTCTTGGGGTAGCGGACGATCAGGAGGGGTTTTGGCGCTTGTTGCCAGCAACACGACACGTCTTTGGACGCTTGTCGCGAAGGAGTTCTGGCGCAAGACGCGCCGGCGCCTGCGCGCGGGTCCGATCTATCGCTGGCGCTACTCCGGCCGCACGCCCGAACGCGTCCTGATCGCGCCGCCGGATCTCAGGCTCGCCGATCCGCAGATCGCGCTGGAAATCTACTATGGACGCTATCCGCTGTCCGGCCACCTGGTCGAGACGGGTGGCAAGTCGCCGTTCCAGATCAACGTGCCCAACCGCGGCTGGCAGAAGACACTGCACGGCTTCCGCTGGCTGCGCCACATGCGCGCCGCCGGCACCGAGCTTGCCGCCGCGAACGCCAGGGCCCTCGTTTCCGACTGGATCGCCATGCACGGCAACCAGATATCGGGCGTCGCCTGGGAGCCCGGCACGACGGCCAAGCGGGTGATTGCCTGGCTGCAGCATTCCTCGGTCGTGCTGCAGGGCGCCGAATTTCCATTCTATCGCGCCTTCCTGAAATCGCTCGCCGTGCAGATCCGCTATCTGCGGTCGATGGCGCGCGAGATGCCCGACGGCAAGGACAGGCTGCGCGCCCGCATCGCGCTCGCCTTTGCCGCCCTGTCATTGCCGGCGCCGGCTTCGGCGCTGCGTGGCGCCACGCGCAACCTGGCGGAAGAGCTCGACCATCAGATCCTGCCCGACGGCGGTCATATCTCGCGCAATCCGATGGCGGTGCTGGAGTTGCTGGCCGACCTCCTGCCGCTGCGCCAGACTTACGCCAATCAGGCTGAGACGCCGCCACCGGCGCTGATCGGCGCCATCGACCGGATGCTGCCGGCGCTGCGCTTCTTCCGCCACCAGGACGGCAGCCTTGCCCGCTTCAACGGCATGGGCGCCACGATCCACGACCGCATCGCCACCATCCTGCGCCATGACGACACGATCGGCGCGCCGCTGCTGCATGCGCCGCATTCCGGCTACGAGCGCCTGTCGATGGGCGGCGTCACGGTGATTGCCGACACCGGGCTGCCGCCGCCTGTCGACATCTCCAACGCGGCGCATGCCAGCTGCCTTGCCTTCGAGCTTTCCTCCGGCCGCCAGCACTTCATCGTCAATGCCGGCATCGACACCTATGGCGCCGCCGAATTCCGGCCTCTGGCGCGCGCCACCGCCGCGCATTCTACCGCCACCATCAACGATACGTCTTCGGCGCGCTTCAGCCATTCGCTGCGGGTCAGCGACCTTCTCGGCTCGCCGCTGATCGGCGGCCCGCAGCATGTGCCCTGCAAGCGCGTCGACCAGAAGGGTGTGCACGGTTTTGTCGCCCGGCACGACGGCTACGTGGCGCCATTCGGCTTCCTGCACGAGCGCGAGCTGAAATTGACCACGAACGGCAATGTGCTCACCGGCCGTGATCGTTTCCTGCGCCCTGGAGGGGCAGCGATCCGCAACAACGGCCGCGACTTCGTCACCGTGCGCTTCCACATCCATCCCGACATCAAGCTTTTGCAGGACGATCACGACCGCTTCACGCTAGCCGCCGCGCAGGGCGACACCTGGGTGTTCACCGCGAGCGAGGTTGTGCCGGAGGTGGAGGAATCGATCTATTTCGCCGGTCTCGGCGGACCGCGCCGCACACGGCAGATCGTGCTTGCGTTCAAGGCCTCGGAGATCGCCGAGGTTCACTGGCAGCTGACGCGCACCGCCATCGCCGGCCATCCGGAAAGCAACTGAGCCCCTTGGTCAAGCTACGAGCTTGATTTCCGGGGCTCATGTGCTACGGCCCGCAACATCTCCAACAGCCGTGAAAGGCCGCTCCTCATGGCCGTGCCCACCAAGAATATTCCGGCGCCCGACCTCGTTCCGGTGCGCCGCGCCCTGCTTTCCGTCTTCGACAAGACCGGCCTGATCGATTTCGCCAGGGCGCTCGTCGCTGCCGGCGTCGAGCTGGTGTCCACCGGAGGCACGGCCAGGGCGATCGCCGATGCCGGCATGGCCGTCCGCGACGTTTCCGACATTACCGGCTTTCCCGAGATCATGGACGGCCGGGTAAAGACCCTGCATCCGTCGGTGCATGGCGCGCTGCTCGGCATACGCGACGATGCCGACCACGCCAAGGCCATGCGTGATCATCACATCGAGCCGATCGACCTGGTCGTCTGCAATCTCTATCCGTTCGAGGAGGTAAGGCGTTCCGGCGCGGTCTATGCCTCGATCGTCGAGAACATCGACATTGGCGGGCCGGCAATGATCCGCGCCTCGGCCAAGAACCACGCCTATGTCGCGATCGTCACCGATCCCGAGGATTATGCCCCGGTGCTCAACGCGCTGGAAATGAACATCGGCTCGCTTTCGCTCGACTTCCGCAAGAAGCTGGCGGCCAAGGCTTTTGCCCGCACCGCGACCTACGACGCGGCGATCTCCGGCTGGTTCGCCGAGGCGCTCGAGATCGAGCATCCGACCTGGCGTGCCTTCGGCGGCCGCCTCGACCAGGTGATGCGCTATGGCGAAAACCCACACCAGGGCGCCGGCTTCTATCTGTCGGGCGACAGGCGGCCGGGCGTCGCCACCGCCAGCCAGTTGCAGGGCAAGCAGCTCTCCTACAACAACATCAACGACACCGACGCGGCCTTCGAGCTGGTTGGCGAATTCGATCCTGCTCGCTCTGCGGCGATCGCCATCATCAAGCACGCCAACCCCTGTGGCGTCGCCGAAGGCGAGACGCTGAAAGCGGCTTATGCCAAGGCGCTGGCCTGCGATCCGGTCTCAGCCTTCGGCGGCATCGTCGCCATGAACCGCATCCTTGATGCCGAGGCGGCCGAGGAGATCGTGAAGACGTTCACCGAGGTCATCATCGCGCCGGACGCGACCGAAGAGGCGACGGCCATCGTTGCGGCCAAGAAGAACCTGCGCCTGCTCGTCACCGCCGGGCTGCCCGACCCGCGCGCCTCCGGCACGACGGTGAAGTCCGTGGCCGGCGGGTTGCTGGTGCAAAGTCGCGACAATGCCGTGGTCGACGATCTCGAACTGAAGGTGGTGACGAAGCGCGCGCCGACGCCGGCCGAGATGGCCGATCTCAAATTCGCCTTCCGCGTCGCCAAGCACGTCAAGTCCAACGCCATCGTCTACGCCAGGGACGGCGCCACGGTCGGCATCGGCGCCGGCCAGATGAGCCGCGTGGACTCCTCGCGTATCGCCGGCCGCAAGGCGCTCGACGCGGCGGAAGCCGCCGGGCTAGCCGAGCCGCTGACCAAGGGTTCGGTCATTGCATCGGATGCCTTCTTCCCCTTCGCCGACGGCCTGCTGTCGGCGATCGAGGCCGGCGCCACCGCCGTGATCCAGCCGGGCGGCTCGATGCGCGACGACGATGTGATCGCCGCCGCCGACGCGCACGGTATCGCCATGGTCTTCACAGGCGTGCGGCACTTCCGGCACTGATGCTCGACGCGGAGATACTTCAAGCATTCGCTCCGCTGAGTCGATTGGTGCGGCTTTCTAGAACCGGAGCGGAGCGGACATCAGGTCCGTGAGCACCGGAAGCGCAGAAAACCGCGGCAAGCGGCCGGCGGAGTAGAATTATCGAAGCGTCTCCTGCGGCTTGTCCGCCGGATACGGAGTCCCAACCAGGATCGCCATCCCGCCGGCAAGGAAGAGGATGATCACCGCCATGCCGAGGCGGGCCGAATCGCTCAAGGCGGTGATCGTCGCCACCATGAAGGGCGCCAGGAAGCTGGTCGCGCGGCCGGCCAGCGCATAGATACCGAAGTAACGCCCGGATTCGGCGGCGGTGACGCTGCGCGCCATGTAGGAGCGCGAGGATGCCTGCACCGGACCGAAGGCCAGGCCGATCAGCAGGCCATAGAGGATGTAGGCCTTTTCGGCGGCAGTGCCGAACAGGCCACCAGTATCGGTCGCCGGAAGCGGCAGGGCGCCGAACAAGGTATAGCCCGGCCCTGTCGATATGATGCCGACTGTGGCCAACGACAGCATCACCAGCGCGATCATCACGACGGCCTTGGAGCCGAGCGCCGTGTCGAGGCGGGCTGCTATCCAACAGCCGAAGATGGCAACGACATTGAGGATGATGCCGAACACGCCGATTTCGGTGATCGACCAGTGGAACATCCCGGCCGCGAATGTGCCGCCGAGCGCAAGCAGCGCATTGACGCCGTCCTGGTAGATCATGCGTGCAACGAGGAAGCGGAAGATGCCGCTTCGCTTGCGAACTTCGGCAAGCGTCGACTTGAGCTCCAACAGGCCTTCGCGAACCGCCGGGCCGATGGGAATGCCTTTCACCGCATCGGGTGTGAAGAAGAACATCGGCAGGATGAACAGGAAATACCAGCCCGCCGAAAGCGGTCCGGTCGCCCGCGCGTCCTCGCCGAGCTTGGGGTCCAGGCCGAACAGCGGGGTGATGCCGATGATCGTCTTGCCGGTTTCGGGCGACCCGGCCAGGCAGGTGACGACGAAGATCAGCGCGATCATGCCGCCGAGATAGCCCAGCCCCCAGGCGGTGTTGGAGATGCGGCCGATCTCGCTCTTCGGCACCAGGCGCGGCATCATCGAATCGTTGAACACGGTCGAGAATTCGGCGGCTACGGAGGCCAGCGAGAACAACAGCACGATCAGGAACAGGTTCGAGCCTGGCGCCGCAAGCCACAACAGGGAAAGGCAGATGATCTTGACCGCGGCGAAGAACGCGATCCACGGCTTGCGCGGCCCGGTCTGGTCGGCGACCGAGCCCAGGATCGGCGACAAAACCGCAATGACCAGGCCGGCCGCGGCTATGCCATAGCCCCACGCCGCCTGCCCCGTGACGGGATCGCCCGCCATGCGCGAGACGAAATACGGCCCGAAGATGAAGGTGGTGACGACGGTGAAGAAAGGCTGCGCCGCCCAGTCGAAGAACATCCACCCCCAGATGCCGCGTCCCGACGCCCGCTGCACTGTCTCTACTGCCGCCATGCTGATTCCCTCGGCCCCGCCTGCGTCGGGCGTCATGTCTGCATGTTTTGCGGCGGCGATGCAAATGAACAAGCGCCGCCGCTTATCGCGTTGGGTCCCTCGCCCTCACAGGCGCGAGGAACCTAGGAATAATACTCACATCCCCGTCAGGTCGCTCATCAGGCCCGATGCCACAGAGAGCCGCGACACGGTGATCTCGCCGCCCTCGGTCAGCGCCTGCAGCCGCTCGCGGATGCGGGCGACGCGCTCGCCGCCGGCCTCGAGCCAGGACGCCACCGGGTCCGCCGCCTTGCCATGGCCGGTGAGTGCCGCGACCGCAATGCCCCGCCTGGCGGCGCCGATCGTGTCCGTCGCGCGCGACAGCGCCAGCTGGTCGTAATAATCCGGCGGCATGATCGAGCGGGCGGCCTCCTCGACGCGTGGAATGCGGAAGGCGTCGCTGACCGCGAAGAAGGCCTTGGCCGCGCTGACGATGTCCGCCTCTGCGGTGCGCGCGGTGAGCGCGATGTCCGGGATCAGATCCGCCGCTTCGGCCAGGGCAAGCGTCTCTGCCAGCTTCTCGGGCGCCCCGCCCTTGAACAGGCCATGCCTGCGCTCCTCGACGCGCTCGCGCGAGAAAGCCGGCAACAGCGACACCAGCTTCGGCTCCAACGCCTTGCGGGCTTCCTGCAGCTCGGTGATCCGCTGGGCGAGCGGCGCCGAGCGGGTATCGTTCTTCAAGTACCAGCCGCTGGTCGTAAAAATAAGCCGGCTAACCGCCTGGTAGAGGTCGAGCTGGATCTGCCCGTCGATCTGATTGTCGAGCGCGTCGATCTCCTTGTAGAGCGAGGGCAGCGCGAAGCCGTCGCGCACCACGGCGAAGGTTCGCACCACATCCGCCGCGGTGCGGCCGGTGGCTTCCTGCAGACGATTGACGAAGGACGGTCCGCCGCGGTTGACGAGGTCGTTGGCGACGACGCGCGCGATGATCTCGCGGCGCAGACGGTGGGTGTGGATCTCGCTGGCGAACTTCTTTGCCATGCGCTCCGGGAAATAGCCCATCAGGTCGCGGTCGAAATGCGCATCGTCGGGCACGTCGCTGGCGACGATGTCGGAGAACAGCACGATCTTGGCATAAGCGAGCAGCACGCCGAGCTCCGCCCTGGTCAGCGGCTCGCCACGCGCCTCGCGCTCGGCAAGAGCTGCCGGCGAAGGCAACGTCTCGACCGCGCGGTCGAGCAGGCCTCTCGCCTCCAGCGCGGCCATGAAGCGGGCCTGGTGCGCGATATCCGCCAGCCCACGCTTGCGCGCCAACGAGAGCGCCAGCGTCTGCTGGTAGTTGTTGGAGAGCACCAGCCCGCTCACCTCGTCGGTCATTTCGGCGAGCAGCTTGTTGCGCGCCGGCCTTGTCAGCGAGCCTTTGCGCATGGCCGAGGCCAGCGCGATCTTGATGTTGACCTCGACGTCGGAGCAATTGACGCCGCCCGAATTGTCGATGGCGTCGGAATTGCAGCGGCCGCCATTCATGCCGAACTCGATGCGCGCGCGCTGCGTGACGCCGAGATTGGCGCCCTCGCCGATGACCTTGGCGCGCACGTCGAGCGCGGTGACGCGGATGGCGTCATTGGCGCGGTCGCCGACATCGGCATTGGTTTCGCCGGAAGCCCTGACATAGGTGCCGATGCCGCCGAACCACAGCAGGTCGACCGGCGCCTTGAGGATGGCGTTCATGATCTCGACCGGAGTCGCGGTCGTCTTGCCAAGGCCGATCGCTGTCGCCGCAGCCTGCGGCAGGGTGATCGATTTCTGGTTGCGCGAGACGATGACGCCGCCTTCGGACAGCTTCGACTTGTCGTAATCCTGCCAGGACGAGCGCGGCAGCGCGAACATACGCACCCGCTCGGCCATCGAGGCCGCCATGTCCGGATCGGGATCGATGAAGATGTCGCGGTGGTCGAAGGCCGCGATCAGCTTGGTCTGCGGCGAAAGCAGCATGCCGTTGCCGAACACGTCGCCGGACATGTCGCCGACGCCGACGACGGTGAAGGGCGAGGTCTGGATGTCGCGGTTGATCTCGCGGAAATGCCGCTTGACCGCTTCCCAGGCGCCCTTGGCGGTGATGCCCATCTTCTTGTGGTCGTAACCGGCCGAGCCGCCGCTGGCGAAGGCGTCGTCCAGCCAGAAATGATGCTTCTCGGAAATGGCGTTGGCGGTGTCGGAGAAGGTCGCCGTGCCCTTGTCGGCCGCGACGACGAAATAGGGATCGTCCTGGTCGCGCCGCACCACGCCGGCCGGCGGGATGAGACCGTCGACGCCGATATTGTCGGTGATCGAAAGCAGGCTGGAGACGAAGTTCTTGTAGGCCGAAGTTCCGGCCTCGAAGATGGCGTCGCGCCCGGCGCTCATCGGCAGCTTCTTCGGATAGAACCCGCCCTTGGCGCCGACCGGCACGATGACCGCGTTCTTGACCTGCTGCGCCTTGACCAGCCCCAGCACCTCGGTGCGGTAATCCTGGGCGCGGTCCGACCAGCGCAGGCCGCCGCGCGCCACCGGGCCGAAGCGCAGATGCACGCCCTCGACCTCGGAACCGTAGACGAAGATCTCGCGCCACGGCCGCGGCGCCGGCAGGCCTTCGACCGCTTGCGAATCGAGCTTGATCGCCAGCGACTGCCCGTTCTCCTTCGTCTCGGCCACGAAATGATTGGTGCGCAGCGAGGCTTCGATCAGGTTGAGGTAGCGGCGGATGATGGTGTCGTCATCGATGTTGGGCACCTCTTCCAGCGCGTCCTTGATCTTGGCCTTGAGGTGCTTGGCCGCAACCACGCCCTCCGCTTCGGCCGTCGGCCCGAGGCGGGCGACGAACAGCGCATGCAGGCCGCGCGCGATCTCCGGATAGCGGTTGAGCGCGGCGGCTATGAAATCCTGGCTCTGCGGGATGCCGGCTTGCTGGAGGTAACGGCCATAGGCGCGCAGGATGGTGATCTCGCCCGACCACAGGCCGGCTGTCTGTGCCAGGCCGTTATAGCCGTCATTGTCGACGTCGCCGCGCCAGACGGAGAGGAAGGCGTCCTCGAACAGCCCGCCGCCGTCGGTGAGATCGATCGGCTTGCCATAGCTGTTCTCCAGTTCCATGTCGTGGATGAAGACCTTGCCCGAGCCTTCGTCGCCGATCTCGAAGGTACGCTCGCTGATGACGCGGAAGCCGATGTTTTCCAGCACCGGCACGCGCCGCGACAGCGCCACCGGGCTGCCGAAGTGATAGATCTTCAGCGCCGCCTGCTGCGGCTTCTGCTCGGCATGGCGGTAGTAGTCGATCGCGATCGGATTGGCGGCGTTGATCCTGGCGATGCGCCCGGCGTCGGCCAGGGCGACCGCCGCCGAGAAGGAGTCTCGATAGCTCTCGGGGAAACGCGCCGCGATGCCCTTGAGCGCCGGATCGCTGCCCGCCGCTTCCGCCGCCTCGGAGAGCGCGTCCTCCCAGGTCCGCACGATGTCGCGGATCGCCGCCTCGATCGTCGACTGTTCGATCTTCGGGGTCTTGCCGCCGGAACGGCCGATGATGAAGTGGATGCGCGCCAGTCCGCCTTCCGGGAAGGCCGGGTAGTAGGCCGACAGCCGGCCCTCGAACACGGTCTTGAGGTAGGCCCCGATCTTTTCGCGCACGACGCTGTCATAGCGATCGCGCGGCACGAAGACGATGATGGAGACGAAGCGGTCGAACTGGTCGACGCGCACCAGCGCCCTGACGCGCGGCCGCTCGATCA
>NZ_JANINM010000416.1 GCF_024509055.1 Mesorhizobium sp.
CGGCCCGGTCGCGCTCGGCGCCCGTCACCGCGATCTTGAACTTGCGCGGCAGGTAGGAAAATTCCGGATGGACCGAGGACCACTGCCGCAGGATTTCCGCATAGGGCCGCGGATCGGCGACCTCGTCAGCCGCCGCCCCGGCAAAATGGTCCGCGGTGACGTTGCGGATGCAATTGCCGCTGGTCTGGATGCAATGCATCTCAACGCTGGCGAGATCGGCGAGGATCGCCGGAACGTCGGCGAGCGCCGGCCAGTGGAACTGCAGGTTCTGGCGCGTGGTGAAATGGCCGTAGCCCTTGTCATATTTGCGCGCGATATGGCCGAGCATGCGCAATTGCCGGCTGTTCAGCGTGCCATAGGGCACGGCGATGCGCAGCATATAGGCATGGAGCTGCAGGTAGACGCCGTTCATCAGCCTGAGCGGCCGGAACTGGTCCTCAGTGATCTCGCCCGCAAGCCGGCGCTGGACCTGGTCGCTGAACTGGGCGACTCGGGCCTGAACGAAATCGTGGTCGAACTCGTCGTAACGGTACATGCTTCGTCTTTCAGGGCGCGTCCGCCCGTTACCTACCTTGGGTTTAAGCCGCCCGTGCCGCTTGCTTGCCGAGATCGGGGTGGATGGTTGGGCCGGCGGCACGGATCTTCTCGCGCAACCGAACCGGCTCCACCAGACCATCGACAATCGTGACGTCGATCACGTTGACGTCCAGGACTTCATTGTTGGCGGCGGCCGCGGCGCCGATCGCTTCGAGCCGGTCCTCCGCTGCCTTGTCATGCGCGATGTCGGCATGGCCGACCGTCCCCGCCCAGCCGCCATCGGCGTACCAGACGGCGATGCCGTCGGAGAGCCTGTTCGCGGTCAAAACCTTCATTGCTGGACTCCTTCGGCCACGGGGGCCGTTTCTTCACACTTACGCGCCGCGAGCGGCTCGGATCGTTCAAAATTGGCGCCGGCGACGGCATCCCCGATGATGGTCATTACCGGACCGGTCAGGTCGGCGCGCCCTTCCAGCGACGGCAGGTCGGCAAGCGTGCCGTGGAAACGTCGCCGCGTGCCGAGGCTGGCATTCTCGACGACGGCGACGGCAGTATCGGGCGACAACCCCGCTTCGATCAGGCGGCCGGCGACTTCGGCAGCCACCGAGCGCCCCATATAGACCGCAACCGTCGCGCCCGAGATGGCGAGCTTCGCCCAGTCGGGCAGCGAGTTGCCCTTGAGGTCGTGGCCGGTGGTGAACACCATGGAGGAGGACACGCCGCGCAGCGTCAGCGGCAGCTCGAAATCGGCGGCGGCTGCGAAGGCGGCGGTGACGCCCGGAACCACCTCATAGGCGATGCCCGCATCGCGCAAAGCTGCCATTTCCTCGCCGGCGCGGCCGAACACCAGCGGATCGCCTGATTTCAACCGCACCACGCGCTTGCCCGAGCGGCCAAGTTCGATGAGCAGCGCGTTGATCTCTTCCTGGCTCTTGGAATGGCAGCCCTTGCGCTTGCCGACGGGCAGGCGCTCGGCATCGCGGCGGCCCATGGCGACGATGGCCTCCGGCACCAGCGCGTCATAGACGATCGCGTCAGCCTCCATGAGCAGGCGGTGCGCGCGCAGCGTCAGCAGGTCCTCCGCGCCCGGACCTGCGCCGACAAGCGCGATGCGGCCCTCAGCGGGTTTGTCGGAGGCCAGGAGATCGATAGCGGCGTCCCGCGCCTCGGCAAACGCGCCGGCCTCGATGGCCTTCGCCGGCGCGCCGGCGAAGAAGTCGCTCCAGAAGCGCCGGCGGCGGTTGCCCTTCGGCAGGCGCTCGGCAGCCGCGCGGAACGAAGCGGCGAGCGCCGCCAGCCGGCCGAGCGACGGCGACAGCATGCGGTCTATGCGGACACGCAGCATCTGCGCCAGGACCGGACCGGCGCCCTCCGTGCCGATGGCGATCGCGACCGGCGCCCGGTTGACGAGCGCCGGGGTGAAGAAATCGCAGAGTTCGGGCCTGTCCACGGCGTTGACTGGAATGCCCAGCCGGCGCGCATCCTCGACGACTCTACGGTCGAGCGACTCGTCGCCGCTGGCGGCAAACGCCATGGCCGCCCCTTCAAGATGGACGGCATCATAGGCGGCATCGACATGAACGGCGCCCGTGGTCGCGATGAAATCCCGGAGTTCAGCCTCGGCATCATCGGCGATGATGCGCAGCACCGCGCTCGACTGTGAAAGCAGCCGCGCCTTGGCGAGCGCTTCCCCACCATTGCCGACGATGGCCACGGCTTCGCCCTCGACCCGCAGGAAGACGGGAAAGGCATTGAGCTTGAGGTTGGCTGGCGACATGTCGATACGCAATAGAGGAACAGTCTGGCAGTTTTATGCGGGCCAGCCAAAATGCAGAAGGCACGCACTCGCGCACGCCTTGGAGGCAGGCAATCGCTTTTTCGCAACTGCAAAAGGCAAGAGAAAAAAATTCTAATCGGGAGCTTCTGGCGGTAAGGCAACCGGGAAAACCGTCCTGATATGTTGTGATTTTTAGCGCGATGCCTCGTGAACGGCAAAACAGTTTTTTCTAAATTCTACTAAGTTAGTAGATTAAAGGCACGCCTCATTGCCTCGCCCTTGGCGTGCCTTCGCGGAAGGTGATCGAGTGCCGTCATCGGCCGGAACAATCATGGCGCGCGCCACGTTTGGCTAACGATCCGTCTGTCGATCGGCGGAGCCCGCAAGCAAGGAGGAGCGCATGAGTATCAAGCTGAAACATGGCCTTTGGGTCATCGTGGCCGATGGCGAAGAGGCGCTTTTCCTCCGCAATGCGGGCGATAGCAAGTTCCCGAATCTTCAGGTGGTGCACGAGATGGAGCAGGAGAACCCTCCCACCCGCGAGCAGGGTAGCGACAAACCGGGCCGATACAGCGAAGGTCCCCGCAGTGCGATTGAAGACACAGACTGGCACAGCCTCGGTAAGGAACGCTTTGCCGACGATATTGCCGAGCGGCTTTACAAGCTCGCGCACCGGCGTGAGTTCGACGAGGTCGTGCTGATCGCCCCGCCGCAGGTCCTGGGCGAGATGCGGCAGAAGCTGCACAAGGAGGTCAGCGAGAAAGTGCAAGCGGAAATCCCGAAGACGCTGACCAACCATACGATCTTCGATATCGAGAACTTGCTTCAAGCGGCATAAGCCATCGACAGGCCAAGCCGTCGAGAGTTGAGCGATAGACGCTGCTGCCGGGACACCGGCGGCGACGTGTTTTTTGCCAGGCGCCGGCCCACGGCGTCGATTTCTGCGCCGCGGCGGTTGCATCATCGCGGTGCTCTCCACCATATTGCGAAAGGCGGCGGCCTAGGGCGGCGCTCATCCGACATCACGGTTTACGAAAGGCGCTCCATAGACAATGCCGCATGACACGCCCCTTATCGCCACCATCGTCGCCGGTCTGGGGCTTGCTTTCGTCTTCGGGGCTTTAGCCAACCGTTTCCGCATACCGCCGCTCGTCGGCTATCTGGTGGCCGGTGTCCTGGTCGGGCCGAACACGCCGGGCTTCGTCGCCGACGCCAGCCTTGCCAACGAGCTTGCCGAAATCGGCGTCATCCTGCTGATGTTCGGCGTCGGCTTGCACTTTTCGCTCAAGGATCTCCTGTCGGTCCGCGCGATCGCGGTGCCCGGCGCGGTAGTGCAGATCGGCTTTGCCACGCTGCTTGGCGTCGGGCTTGCCTGGTTGCTCGGCTGGTCGCTGGGCGCCGGCCTGGTGTTCGGCCTGGCGCTGTCCGTCGCCTCCACGGTGGTGCTGCTGCGCGCCCTGCAGGAACGGCGGTTGATCGAGACCGAGCGCGGCCGCATCGCCGTCGGCTGGCTGATCGTCGAGGATCTGGCCATGGTGCTGGCGCTGGTGCTGCTGCCGGCGCTCGCCGGCGTGCTTGGCGGCCAGTCCCCGGTCGACGACCATGCGAGCCTTCTCACGCTCCCCGCCAGCTACGGCATATGGGGCGTGGTCGGTATGACGTTGGCCAAGGTCGTTGCCTTCGTTGTTGTCATGCTGGTCGTCGGCCGCAGGGTCATCCCGTGGATCCTGCATTACGTCGCCCATACCGGCTCGCGCGAGCTGTTCCGGCTTTCGGTGCTGGCGATTGCGCTCGGCGTCGCCTTCGGCGCGGCCAAACTATTCGGCGTCTCGCTCGCGCTCGGCGCCTTCTTCGCCGGCATGATCATGAGCGAATCCGAGCTCAGTCACCGCGCGGCGGAAGAATCGCTGCCGCTGCGCGATGCCTTCTCCGTGCTGTTCTTCGTCTCGGTCGGCATGCTGTTCGACCCGTTCAGCCTGATCAGCAACGGCCTGCCGATCCTGGCCACTTTGGCCATCATCGTCATCGGCAAGTCGATTGCCGCCTTCATCATCGTGGTCGTCTTCCGCTACCCGATCGCAACCGCTTTGATGATTTCGGCCAGCCTCGCCCAGATCGGCGAATTCTCCTTCATCCTGGCCGAGCTTGGCGTCGGGCTGAAGCTGCTACCGGAACAGGGTCGCGACCTGATCCTTGCCGGCGCCATACTGTCGATCCTGCTCAATCCGCTGATGTTCCTCATCGTCGACTGGATGAAGCCGTGGCTGGAAAGGCGCGCCGGCAAGGCCGCCGCGCCGGAGGAGGCGAGACCGATCGGACCGGCGACCGAGCCCGGCCAGGTCGCCTCGGTGGCCGCTGCTCCGGAAAAGGAGAGGGAAGATGGACCGCCGCCGCGGACAACGCTCGCCGGGCATTCGATTCTGATCGGCTACGGGCGCGTCGGCAGCCTCGTCGGCGCGGCGCTGAAGGAAGCTGCCCTGCCCTTCCTGGTCATCGAGGATGCCGACAAGACCCTTGCGAAACTGAAGGCCGCCGGCATCGAGACCGTCGCCGGCAACGCAGCCAATGCGGAGGTGTTCGCGGCCGCCAATCCGGAAGGCGCTAAGCGGCTGATCCTTGCCATTCCCAATGCCTTCGAAGCCGGTCAGATCGTGCTTCGGGCCCGTGCCGCCAACCCCACGATCAATGTCGTTGCCCGCGCCCATTCAGATGCCGAGGTCGAGCATCTGATGGGGCTTGGAGCCGACACCGTGATCATGGGCGAGCGCGAGATCGCGCGCGGCATCGTCGAGGTGGTGACAGGCAAGGCCGCCGTTCCGGCCGAGCCGGCCATGGCGATGAAGCCACAGCCCGCTTGATGCGTATCAGGCTACGAAGCCTGAGCCGCCGGCCTGCATATCATTGAGATATTTCGCCGGCGGCTTGCCCAGCGCTTTCTTGAACATAGTGATGAAGGCGGTGACGGATTCGTAGCCGAGATCGCCCGACACCCGCTGCACGCTGGCGCCCGAGGCCAATTCCCGCAGCGCCACGATCAGGTGCAATTGCTGGCGCCAGCGCCCGAACGTCAGTCCTGTCTCCTGCACCACGAGGCGCGCCAGGCTGCTTTCGCTGAGCGCCACGCGCTTTGCCCATTCCGCCAGCGTGCTGCGATCGGCCGGCTCGTCCGCCAATGCCTCGGCGATCCGCCGCAAGCGCGGCTCGGCCGAGATCGGCAGGTGTAGTTGCTGAATGGGCATGCGCGGCAATTCGGCAAGCAGGACCCTTCCCAGGAAATCGCCCCTCGCGTCGTCCGGCGCGCAGTCCGACAGCTCGACGATAAGCTCGCGCAGCAATGGCGAGATCGACAGCGTGCAGCATCGGTCCGGCAGATCGGCCGCGCCGGGCTCGATGTAGACGAAGAAAATCCGCGCATTGGCCGTCGCGATGTTGCTGTGCTCCATCCGCCCGGGGATCCACACGCCGCAATGTGGCGGCACCATCCACAGTCCGCCTGGAACGCGACAGGTGACCCCGCCGCCGAGCGCAAAGACAAGTTGCGCTTTGCGATGCCAATGCTCGCGCACCTCAGCCCTGGTCTCCGTGACATCGACGCGGACGGCGATTGCCGGCGCGAGCACGTCATCGACATCGAAATCCAACCAGGGCCAGCGAAGGGGTTGTCTCATCGAAGACTGCTTTCAGCGATCATCTGGCAATATATCTAAATTTCTCGCCACCGGAAGTCGATAAGCTTGATCTCTAATCCGCAGTCGACCGCGGCTTCCCCATGACCAATTCCACAGGTGGCCCATGCGCGCACTCGCTATCTCGTCCGACAGCCCCAACAGGTTGAAGTTCACCGAAATCGATGAGCCATGCCCTGGTCCGAATGAAGCTGTGGTGGCCGTTCATGCAACATCGCTGAACCGTGGTGAGTTGCGATTGCTCGCCATACGTCCCGACGGCTGGATCCCGGGCCAGGACATCGTCGGCATCGTGGAGCAAGCGGCAGCCGATGGCTCGGGGCCTGCCGTCGGCAACCGCGTCGTGGCCCTGGTCGACGAGGCCGGCTGGGCCGAGCGCGTCGCGGTATCGACTGACCGGTTGGCCATCGTGCCGGACGAGGTCGGCTTCGCATCGGCGGCCACGCTTCCGGTCGCGGGCACGACGGCGTTGAGGACCTTGCGCCATGGCGGCGACCTCGCCGGCCAGAAGGTTCTCATCACCGGCGCAAGCGGGGCGGTTGGCCGTTTTCAGATCCAGATCGCCCGCGAGCAAGGCGCCTTGGTGACAGCGGTCGCCGGGGCTCGGCACCACGACGATCTTCGCCAGTTGGGCGCCGGGCAGGCCGTCGATTCGATCGAGCAGGCCATCGGTCTGTTTTCGCTGATCACCGAGTCGGTCGGCGGCGCAAGCCTCACCCACGCGATCGAACGCGTCGCGCCGGGCGGGACCATCGTCATGTTCGGTTCGAGCAGCGGCGAGCTGACGCCGGTGGGCTTCCGTCAGTTCGTCCCGGGTCATGAGGGGGCAAGGCTGCAGACCTTTGCCTATTATACATCAGGCGCGGGCATTGGCGCGGATCTCGCCTCGCTGCTCTCACTTGTTGCGGCTGGCCGACTGGAAACTCGCGTGGCCTTGACCGCGTCGTGGATGGAAATCGCCCAGGCCCTGGAAGCGCTGCGACAGCGCAGCTTCAGCGGCAAGGCTGTCCTCACCATGGCCTGAAGTTAGACGTGCTGGCCGCCATTGATGTGGATTTCCGAGCCGGTGACGTAGGATGACTGGCCGGAGCACAGGAAGTAGATGATATCGGCGACTTCCGATGTCGCGCCCAGCCTTCTCAGCGGGATCGTCTCGACGATTTTGTCGGTGCCGGGCGACAGGATCGCCGTGTCGATCTCGCCCGGAGCGATCGCGTTGACGCGGATGCCGTGCGGACCGAAATCATGCGCCATCTCGCGCGTCAGCGAACCGAGCGCCGCCTTCGACGTCGCATAGGCGGTCCCGGCGAAGGGATGCACCCGGCTGCCGGCGATCGAGGTGACGTTGACGATCGAGCCCTTGGCGGCGGCGAGTTCCTTGAACAGGCCCCTCGCCAGCATGATCGGCGCGAAGAAATTGACCTGGAACACGTCGCGCCAGACATGCATCGGCGTGTCGATCGAGTTCATGCGACTGCCGTCCTTGAGCTTCGGCGAGATGCCGGCATTGTTGACGAGTGCATGCAACTGGCCGCCATGCGCCTCAAGCCGATGACGGATTTCCGAGACGGCGATGCCGACATCTTCCTGGTCGGCGAGATCGACCTTGATGTGATCCTCGGGCCCTGCCGGCCACGGGCAGTCCTCGGCGAAAGCCTGGCGCGAGCAGGTGATGACGCGCCAGCCTTCACGCGAGAAGCGTTTCACCGTCGCATGGCCGATGCCCCGGCTGGCGCCGGTGAGCACGATGGTTTTTCTGGTGTCGGTTTCGGCCATGGCTTGATCTCCGGGCCGGACATGTAGCCGAAGGCGCTTGCCATGGCGAGAGGCGAGTTGCCGCCCAAACCATGATCCCGGAAAGTGGACACCGGTTTCCGGAAAAGATCATGGTCCAGCTAAAAGGCTATAATCCCATTCCAATGCCATCGGGATGTGATTTTAGCCCCCGCCGAGGATGTCGAGGATCGACGTGTTGCGCTTCTTTGTCGGGCCGCCGACCTCGCCGGGCGGCACCGGATGCTTGATCGACGCGGTCTCGCCATTGTCGCTCGGCATGCCGAAGCCGCCGGCGTCCACGGTTTCGGCCGGTTTCGTCGTCCGTATCTGGCGCACCGGTGCCGGCGCCTGCGCGACCGGTGCGGGCTGAGACTGGCCGACGGCGGCAGGCGGCGTGGGCGCCGGCTGCGAAGCGTCGGCCGATGGGATCTCGTCCGGCACGACCGTATCGGACGGCGTTGACTTCCAGGTGCCGGGCAGCGGCCGGACGGGCACGCCTTCATGAGCCGCCACCATGAATTCGTGCCAGGCCTGCGCCGGCAAGGCACCGCCGGTGACCTTCTTCATCGGGCTGCCATCGTCGTTGCCGAACCACACGCCGGTGGTGAGATTGGCGGTGTAGCCGACGAACCAGGCATCGCGCGAATTCTGGCTGGTGCCGGTCTTGCCGGCCGATGGCCAGTTGAACGCCGCCTTCTTGGCGGTGCCGATCTCGACGGTGCCGGTCATCATCGAATTCATCATGCCGACGATGTCCGCCTTGAGGACGCGCGGCGCGCTGCCGCCATTGTTCTCGTAGAGCACCTTGCCGTTGGCCGTGGTGATGCGGCGGATGAAATGGACGTCCGGCTTGTAGCCGCCATTGGCGAACGGCACATAGGCGGCGGTCAGCTCCAGCGGCGTCACTTCCGAGGTGCCGAGCGCGATCGAGGTGTTTGCCTGCAGGTCGGACTGGATGCCCATGCGGTGCGCGGCCTCGACCACCGCGTCAGGCCCGACCTCCATGGTGAGCTGCGCCGCAACCGAATTCAGCGACTTGGCCAGCGCCGTCGCCAGCGTCACCTTGCCATAGTACTTGCCGCCATAATTGTCCGGCGTCCATTTACCGATCTTGATCGGCGCGTCGTTTCGCACCGAGTCCGGCGTGCGGCCAGCTTCGAGCGCGGCCATGTAGACGAACGGCTTGAAGGCCGATCCAGGCTGGCGGCGCGCTTCCGAGGCACGGTCGAACTGGCTGGTCGAATAATCATAGCCGCCGACCATGGCGCGCACGGCACCGGAATCGTCGATCGACACCAGCACGCCCTGCGAAACATTGAGCTTCTTGCCGCTCTCGTCGATCAGCCGGCGGATCGATTGCTCGGCGAGCTTCTGCAGCGTGAGGTCCACCGTCGTGTCGACCACGATGTCCCCACGCACGTCGCCGATCAGGTCGGGCAGCTCGCCCATGATGGTGTCGGCGACATAGTTTTCCGACCCGGTCCAGTAGGACGGCGCGCGCGTAGCCGGCGCGCTGAGCGCCACCTTGTACTCTTTCTCGCTGATCTTGCCTTGCTCGCGCATGGCGGCGAGCACCAGCTGCGCGCGCTCTTCAGCCGCCTTCGGGTCGCGCGCCGGCGAAAGCCGCGACGGCGCCTTAACCAGGCCGGCAAGAAGGGCCGCCTCGGAGAGCGTCACGTCGCGCGCGCTCTTGCCGAAGTAGCGCCTTGAGGCCGCTTCCACGCCATAGGCGCCGGAGCCGAAATAGACCCGGTTGAGGTACATTTCGAGGATCTGGTCCTTGGTGTGCTTGTGCTCCAGCCAAAGCGCCAGCAGCACTTCCTGCACCTTGCGCTCCAGCGTGCGGTCGGGCGTCAGGAAAAGGTTCTTCGCCAACTGCTGCGTCAGCGTCGAGCCGCCCTGCGAAAGATGGCCGCCGAGCAGATTGGTGACCATGGCGCGCGAGAGGCCGATCGGATCGATACCGAAATGCGAATAGAAGCGGCGGTCCTCGATGGCGACGACAGCCTCGGGGATATAGGGCGACATTTCATGCAGGCCGACCGCCTCGCCACCGCTCATGCCGCGATTGCCGATCAGCCCGCCATCGACCGAGACGATCTTGATGTTGGGCGCCCGGTCGGGGATCGACCATGTCGTGGCCGCCGGCATCTTGGCGCCGTAGTAGACGACGACGCCCGCCACCGCGATGCCGCCCCAGATACAGAGCACGAAGCACCAGTAGACCAGGCGGGTGGCGATGCCGAGCAAACCGCGTCGGCTGCGATCGCGCCCGCGGCGCGAGGACTTCACCTTGGCCTGCTTTCGTTTTGCTGCGGATTTGCGGGCTCCCGGCACGACGCGATCCTCCTCGCTCACCGAAAAGCTGTCGGAGGATTTCGCGCGCTGCGATCCCTCGAAGCTCGGTTCGATGCGACTGTCCCTGCGGTTCGCCATGCGCTTTGCTTGTCTGCCCCGGTGCCGATGGCGCTCGAGTTGCAGACTAGATGCGGCGGTTTAAAGGCGCGTTAAGTGGGGAAAAATCGAAGCGATTGAAAATCAAATGCTTCAAAGCGGTTCGAAATTCACATTCGGCTGGTCCGGCCCGCCAGCCCGACCTAGCAAAGCGAGAAGCTGCTCACGCCTGTCCGTAGACGGTTGCTTCCAATGCGAGGCGTTGCCGGCATGCAGCCAGCCATCGAGGAACAGGAAATAATCCGAATACTCGTCGCGACCTTGACCGAAGCGAAGCCATCTCGTCTCCGCAAACCTGACCTTGTTCAGGTCTATGGAGCGGTAGAGCACAGGCCAGTTGCCACCGCCTGAATCCATGTGGAAGCGATAGCTTGGCGAGAAGTCCATCTGCCCCAGCGGCAGGCAGCCGTCGAAGAAACTGAAGCCGGGCCACAGGAACCAGCCACCAGGCGTTGGCGTGTCGTGCCGCTTCCTGCCGTACAGGAGTTTCCCGGTCATCTGCCGGCGAACGGAAAAAGGAGCAGTTGGGAAGATGTCGTGGTCGAGAAAGCCGAACAGCGATGGCCTGAAAGCCGATATGAAGTTCCGTACGATCCAGTTCAGCGCCAGACCGTGCGAGGCGCTGACCATCATCCTGTTCTTCGGCAAGCCGACATAAGGAACGTGGCGCCGCTTGCAGAGATCGCGGATCGCCCGCCGGGCATCTTCACGACTGCTGTTGTCGAATACGACATAGGCCTTACTCTCGGCAACATGTCGCCGCACGAGATGGATCTGCCATTCGATGACATCCGGCCGGTTGAAGGCCACTGAGGCGATGACGGCATCCGAGAACGCCTTCTCGGAGTTGAACATAAGCGTTTCCGCGGCCGGCTCGCGCAGGAAGCGAAAAGCCCTGATGCGATTGCGAAGCCGGCGCCTGAACTTCGGCGCCGCATTCAACCTGCGCCAGTCTTCGACGGAGATGTCGAAATCGTCGTGCCCCTCGGGCGCGATGTCGTCGGGGATGATCATGCAACCCCTCGCTGTCGAGCGAGGTCGCCGGCGTCAGCCGGCAACCGTCAATTCTGCTGGATCGAGATGCCCTTGTCGTCGATCTTCAGCTCGACGCCCTTGGGCTTGGTCTTCTCTTGGTAGACATAGATACCAAGAGCTATGACGACGACGATCAGCGCGCCGATGATCAGATAGAGCGTGTTCTGTCGCATTGAGCCCCCTGTTTACGAGCGCGCCTCACGCTCGCTTCAGAACCCGGACGACCAGCAGAAGGATGATGGCGCCGAGCGTGGCGTGGATGATGGAGGCCAGGATGCCGCCCCCGATGGCGAAACCCAGCTTCGGGAACAGCCATCCGGCGATGAAGGCGCCGATGATGCCGACGATGATGTTGCCGATCAGGCCGAAGCCGAAGCCCGACACGATGAGGCCGGCCAGCCAGCCGGCGATGGCGCCGATGATAATGAAGACGAGAAGACTTTCGATACCCACGCAGCTTCCTCCGGGCAAACGGCGAAATCCGGGCACGGCCCGAATCGGCCTTCGATATCAACGGCTTCAGGCTATGCGAAAGCAGTTGGCCGCGCCAGCGACGTCATTGCTGGTCGTCATCGTCGGCAGATGCCGGCCGCCAGCTCGTCGGGTCGACCTTCTTCTGCGTGTTGCTGTCGGTGTAGACCCACCAGCCGCCATCGCGATATTGCGCGATGGACTCGTTGACCACGCCGTCGCCGTCCTTCCACATGACGGTGACCTTCGAGCCGTCCTTGGGCGCGCTCGCTATCGGTTTGCGTTCTGCCATTTCTCCCTCCCTGGGCTGGCGGAAACGCCCCTGCGGCGCTCCGGGTTCCTTCAGCTGTGCGCGAAGATATCTTCCTCCGCCCAGCCCATCAGGTCGAGCTTGGCGCGGGTCGGCAGGAAGCGGAAGCAGGCATCGGCTTCCTTTGTGCGGCCCTCGCGCGCCAATCGCGCGGCAAGCGCGTCACGCAGCTGGTGCAGGTAGAGCACGTCGGAAGCAGCATAGTCGAGCTGCTCCTGCGATAGCGTCTCGGCCGCCCAGTCCGATGACTGCTGCGCCTTCGACAGCCCGATGCCGAGCAGTTCGTTGCAAAGGTCCTTCAACCCATGCCGATCGGTATAGGTGCGCGTCAGTCGCGACGCGATCTTGGTGCAGAACACCGGCTCCGCCATGACGCCGAAAGCATTGTAGAGCACCGCGATGTCGAAGCGGCCATAGTGGAACAGCTTGGTGATGGCGCGGTTCCGCAGCAGGCTGACGAGGTTCGGCGCCTTCTTCTGGCCGGCCGCGATCTGGATGACGTCGGCGCTGCCGTCGCCGGGCGAAATCTGCACCACGCAGAGCCGGTCGCGATGCGGGTTGAGGCCTAGCGTTTCCGTGTCGATGGCCACCGCCGCGACATTGTAGCGGGACAGGTCCGGCAGGTCGTTCTTATGGAAACGGATATCGGTCATTCTCTTCTCCGGATCGCGGTCTGCGGCATGGCGCATCCTCTGGGATACGCGGCGCTGCAAGCTCTAGAAGCCCGTCCTCGCCGCGATCCGCTGAAAAATCAACAGAAACTTGCCTTTCGCCTGGTTCAGCGGGTCAGCGCATCGAGAATGCGCGCCCAGGAGCGCTGGCCCTTGTGGAAGGAGGTCAGCTCATATTTCTCGTTGGGCGAATGGATGCGGTCGTCGTCGAGCCCGAAGCCGACCAGCAGCGATTCCATGCCGAGATAGGTCTGGAAATCGCCTACCACTGGAATGGAGCCGCCGCTGCCGGTGGTCACGGCCTGCTTCTCCCATTCGTCGGACAGCGCGTCCTTCGCCTTGGCCAGGAACGGCGAGTCATATGAAAGCTGGATCGCCGACGAGCCGCCGCGTGGCTGGAATTCGACCGAGCAATCCGCCGGAATGCGCTCCCTGACGAAGGCCTCGAAAGCGGCGCGTATCGCTTTGGGATCCTGCTTGTGGACAAGGCGGAAGGATACCTTCGCGGAGGCTTCTGCCGCGATCACCGTTTTGAACCCTGCGCCTGTGTAGCCGCCGATGATGCCGTTGAACTCGGCCGTCGGCCGCGCCCAGGTGAGTTCCAGCACCGAGCGGCCCTTTTCGCCTGCTGGGATAGATAGGCCGACCGGCCCAAGGAAGGTTTCCGCCGTCTCGCCCAGGGCTTCCCACGATTTCAAAACCTGCGCGGGGGTTTCCTCAACGCCATCGTAGAAGCCCGGAATGGTCACACGGCCGTCCTTGTCATGCATGTCGGCCAGGATCTTGGCGAGGATGCGGATCGGATTGGCGGCCGCGCCGCCATAGAGCCCCGAATGCAGGTCGCGGTCGGCCGCCTTGACCGTGATTGTCTCGCCGACCATCCCTCGCAGGGAGACGCAGATCGAAGGCGTCTCGCGGTTCCACATGCCGGTGTCGCATACAAGTGCGAAGTCGGCCTTGAGTTCTGCCGCGTTCGCCTCGAGGAACGGTATCAGCGACGGCGAGCCGGACTCTTCCTCGCCCTCGAACAGGATGGTGACGCGGCATGGCAGGTTGCCATGCACCTGCTTCCAGGCGCGGCATGCCTCGACGAAAGTCATCAGCTGTCCCTTGTCGTCGGCGGAGCCTCGGCCCGTGATCACCTTGCGGCCGGGCTCGGTCTCCTTGATCGACGGCGCAAACGGGTCGGTCTCCCACAATTCGATCGGATCGACCGGCTGAACGTCGTAGTGGCCATAGAAAAGCACGTGCGGCGCCCCTGCCGGCCCTTCGTGATGCGCAACGACCATGGGATGGCCGGGCGTGGCGCGCACGCTGGCGTCGAAGCCGATCAGCTTGAGCTCGGCGACCAGCCATTCGGCGCCCTTGCGGCATTCAGCTGCGTAAGCCGGGTCGGTGGAAATGGACTTGATGCCCAGCAGGCCGAAAAGCCGCTCCAGGCTCTGGTCGAGGTTCTGGTCGAGACGGTCGAGGACGGGGGAGATTCTGGACATGATGGGCCTTTCGCGTTTTGCGCCGACCCTAAAGGTCGGGACCTGAAACGAAAAGCCGTGATCGTTGGACCAAGCAGCGAAAGCCGCCCGACTTATGCCGCCCAACGCGTGACGGAGCGCAAAAAAGAACCGCCGTGGTGGAGGGGGAACCACGGCGGTCTTTACTCGAAACGATGCGGCAGCCCGGAGAGGGGGGATAGGCTGCCGCAATTTGCCCGGGATAGGCGGGGGACGGGCCTTGCTCCGGACTTCGGCGAAAATTGCCGATGACAGCTATTTGGGTCTCTGAACGTGGCGATTCAAGGGCACGAAAATTACACTTTTGTAACATGCCCGTGAGCGGCACGATCGGGGGCGGACAGGATCTGTCAGGGGGCGTTGCCGGAACCCGCGCCTTCCACAGCCTTTGGCATGGACCGCGAAGGCTGGCCGCGCTATCCCTGCCGGCATGAAAAAAGGCGATCACCTCTTCCTTGTTGACGGTTCCGGCTACATTTTCCGTGCCTATCACGCCCTGCCGCCGCTCAACCGCAAATCCGACGGCCTGCCGACCAACGCCGTGCTCGGCTTCTGCAACATGGTGTGGAAGCTGATGCAGGACGCCCGCAACACCGATGTAGGTGTTGTGCCGACGCATTTCGCCGTCATCTTCGACTATTCGTCCAAGACCTTCCGCAGCGAGCTCTATCCCGAGTACAAGGCCAACCGCTCGGCGCCGCCTGAAGACCTCATCCCGCAATTCGGCCTGATCCGCCAGGCCACGGTGGCATTCAACCTGCCCTGCATCGAGATGGAGGGTTTTGAGGCAGATGACATCATCGCCACCTATTGCCGGATGGCCAGGGAGGCCGGCGCCGACGCCACCATCGTCTCTTCCGACAAGGATTTGATGCAGTTGGTCGGCCCGACGGTCGGCATGTACGACCCGATGAAGGATCGCCAGATCGGCGTCCCCGAAGTGATCGAGAAATGGGGCGTGCCGCCCGAAAAGATGATCGACCTGCAGGCGCTCACCGGCGACTCGGTCGACAACGTGCCGGGCGTGCCCGGCATCGGTCCGAAGACCGCGGCGCAGCTCCTGGAACAGTTCGGCGACCTCGATGGGCTGCTCGCGCGCGCCTCCGAGATCAAGCAGGAGAAGCGGCGCGAAACGATCATCGCCAATGCCGACAAGGCGCGCATTTCGCGCGAGTTGGTGACGTTGAAGAACGACGTGCAGCTGAAGGAAGGGCTGGACGATCTGGTGCTGCATGCGCCGGATGGACCGAAGCTCATCGGCTTCCTGAAGACCATGGAGTTCACCACGCTGACCCGCCGCGTGGCCGAGGCAACGGCGACCGAGATCGGCGACGTCCAGGCTTCGGCTGTCACCATCGAGCGCGCCGACACAGCGCACGGGCCGGATGTCGGCGCCGGCGCGCCGGCAACGCCAAGGCAAGCCCCGCCTTCGTCGAACGGTGCTGCAAAGCCGGCGGCGACACGAAGCGAGGATGCACCGCCGCAAGGCGACACCCCTTCCCTGCTTTCGGCGTTGCGGTTGGAGCGGGCGGCGGCCCGCAAGATGGATCCCTCGGCCTATGCCACGATTCGCGATGCCGCCACGCTGAAGGCCTGGGTCGCCGAAGCGAAGGAAGCCGGCGTCCTGGCTTTCGACGCCGAGACCAGCTCGTCCGATCCGATGCAGGCCGATCTGATCGGCCTTTCCATGGCGATAGCGCCGGGTCGCGCCGTCTATGTGCCGCTGGCCCATACGAGCGGCAATGGCGACTTGCTTGGCGGCGGCCTGCTGGCGGACCAGATCCCGGTTCGCGAGGCATTGGCGCTGCTGAAGCCGGTGCTGGAGGACAGGTCCGTCCTCAAGATCGTGCAGGACATGAAATACGACATCGTCGTGATGAGCCGGCACGGCATCGAAGTAGGCCCCTTCGACGACACGATGCTGGTCTCCTATGTGCTCGACGCCGGCACGTCAGGCGGCCATGACCTGGCCTCGCTGTCGGAGAAATGGCTCGGCCACGCGCCTGCCTCGAAGAAGGATCTCGCCGGCTCGGGCAAGAGCGCCATCGGCTTCGACCAGGTCGACATCGAGCGGGCGACGGCCTATGCCGCCGGACAGGCCGATGTGGCGCTGCAGCTTTGGCTGGTGCTGAAGCCCAGGCTCGCCGCCAAGGGACTCGTTTCGGTCTATGAGCGGCTGGAGCGGCCGTTGGTGCCTGTGCTGGCGCGCATGGAGCAGCGCGGCATCTCGGTCGACCGGCAGATCCTCTCCAGGCTCTCAGGGGAATTGGCGCAAGGCGCCGCCCGTGTCGAGGAAGAGATTTACGCAATCGTCGGCGAGCGCATCAACATCGGCTCCCCGAAGCAGCTCGGCGACATCCTGTTCGGCAAGATGGGCCTGCCGGGTGGCTCGAAGACCAAGACCGGCCAATGGTCGACCTCTGCGCAGTTGCTGGAGGACCTTGCCGCCGAAGGCCACGAGCTGCCGCGCAAGATCGTCGACTGGCGCCAGCTCACCAAGTTGAAGTCGACTTACACCGATGCGCTGCCCGGCTTCATCAACCCCGGTACCAATCGCGTCCACACCTCTTACGCGCTGGCGGCGACGACGACCGGACGGCTGTCGTCCTCCGATCCCAATCTGCAGAACATCCCGGTGCGCACCGCTGAGGGCCGCAAGATCAGGACCGCCTTCATCGCCGACAAGGGCTATAAGCTGGTCTCGGCCGACTACAGCCAGATCGAATTGCGCGTGCTGGCGCACGTCGCCGAAATCCCGCAGCTCAAGCAAGCCTTCGCCGACGGCGCCGACATCCACGCCATCACGGCGTCCGAAATGTTCAACGTGCCGGTCGAGGGCATGCCTTCGGAGGTGCGCCGGCGCGCCAAGGCGATCAATTTCGGCATCATCTACGGCATCTCGGCCTTCGGCCTCGCCAACCAGCTGTCGATCCCGCGCGAGGAAGCCGGCAATTACATCAAACGCTATTTCGAGCGCTTCCCCGGCATCCGCGACTATATCGAGGAAACCAAGGCCTATGCCCGCGAGCATGGCTTCGTCGAAACCATCTTCGGCCGCCGCATCCATTATCCGGAGATAAGGTCTTCGAATCCGTCGATCCGCGCCTTCAACGAGCGCGCCTCGATCAACGCCAGGCTCCAAGGCACCGCGGCCGACATCATCCGCCGCGCCATGGTGCACATGGAAGAAGCGCTGGAGAAGGCGAAGCTTTCGGCCCGCATGCTGTTGCAGGTGCATGACGAGCTGATCTTCGAGACCGTGGAGGCGGAAGTCGAAGCGACGATCCCTGTCGTGCGCCGCGTGATGGAACACGCGCCGATGCCGGCGGTATCGATGTCGGTGCCGTTGCACGTCGACGCCCGCGCCGCGAACAACTGGGACGAGGCGCATTAGCCCCTGACTTCGTCATCCTCGGGCTTGACCCGAGGATCCATGCCGTAACCTCAGTTGACAGGCACGGCGGAGCAGAACTCGAGTTCTGCACCGCGGCAACACGTAGATCTCACGGCATGGATACTAGGATCTGCGCGCGTCGCTTCGCTCCTTGCTCCGCCCTAGTATGACGAAGTGAGGGTCTTACGCAGCCTCAGCCCTGCACTTGGCGCATACACCGCGAAACTCGATCACCGCCTTTTTCGCGGCAAATCCCGTCGAGCGCACCCATGCGTCCAGTTTATGATCGATGTCGTGGTCGGACATCTCGGTCACTTGGCCGCAATTGTCGCAAATGGCGAACGCCGTCATCGAATGGCCGTGGTCATGCGGCTCGGCGCAGGCGACAAAGGAATTGAGGCTTTCCAGCCGGTGCACGAAGCCGGACTTCACCAGCGTGTCGAGTGCGCGATAGACCTGCAGCGGCGCCCGGAAGCCACGCTCGCGCAGCTGGTCGAGCAGCATGTAGGCGCTGAGCGGCCCGCTGGCGGCCTCGAGCTTCTCGAGCACGCACATCTGGTTCTTCGTCAGCGCATCCCTTGCCGTCATACCAACCATCCGGTGACTGCCATTCGCAGGCGATTTGCGCATGCGAACGGTTTCATTTCCCTTGAGATAGCGACGAACGAGCCTTTTTGCCACTGTTTCCGAAGGCGCAGGCTCCGGGACTTTGATTCATCTAATGCTTCGCCGGCTAACGCTACTTACGTTCGGCGGAAGACGCCCAGAGGTTGATGTCGGACTCGCGCGCATAGGTGTCGATCTCGGCAAGCTCGGCATCGGTGAACTCGAGCACCTTGAGCGCGCCGACACAGTCCTCGACCTGTTCCGGCCGGCTGGCGCCGATCAACGCCGTCGTCACGCGGCCCCTGCGCAGCACCCAGGCCAGCGCCATCTGCGCCAGCGTCTGGCCACGTCGCGCGGCAATGGCGTTCAGCGCCTTGATGTTGGCGATCGACTGGTCGTTGATAAAGGCGGGCTTGAGCGACTTGCCCTGGCTGGCGCGGCTGCCGTCCGGGATGCCGCCGAGATATTTGTCGGTCAGCATGCCCTGCGCCAGCGGCGAGAACACGATCGAGCCGATGCCCAGGCCCTCCAGCGTGTCGAGCAGACCATCGTCCTCGACCCAGCGGTTGAGCATCGAATAGCTCGGCTGGTGGATGAGGCAGGGCGTGCCGAGCCGCTTCAATATGTCGGCCGCCTCGCGCGTGCGCTGCGAATTGTAGGAGGAGATGCCGGCATAGAGCGCCTTGCCCGAGCGCACCGCGTGATCCAGCGCGCCCATCGTTTCCTCCAGCGGCGTTTCCGGATCGAACCGGTGCGAATAGAAGATGTCGACATAGTCGAGCCCCATCCGCTTCAAACTCTGGTCGAGGCTGGCCAGCATATATTTGCGGC
>NZ_JANINM010000417.1 GCF_024509055.1 Mesorhizobium sp.
TCGCCAAGATGACCAAGGGCATCGCTTCCTGGGGCTGGTCGACGGTGCCGCAGAAAAACATGAAGGACCGCGTCTTCTGGTACACGCAGGCCAAGGTGGTCGGCGGCGGCTCGTCTATCAACGCGCAGATCTACACGCGCGGCAACGCCCGCGACTATGACGCCTGGGAGAAGGAAGAGGGCCTCGCAGGCTGGGGCTATCGCGACGTGCTTCCTTATTTCAAGCGCGCCGAGAACAACCAGCGTTTCGCCAACGACTATCATGGCGACCAGGGGCCGCTGGGTGTCTCCAACCCGATTTCGCCATTGCCGATCTGCGAGGCCTATTTCCGGGCTGGCCAGGAAATGGGCATTCCCTTCAATCCCGACTTCAACGGCGCCAGCCAGGAGGGCGTCGGCTATTACCAGCTCACCCAGAGGAACGCCCGGCGCTCATCCGCCTCGGTCGCCTATCTGAAACCGATCCGCACACGCAAGAACCTGACGGTAAGGACCGACGTTCTGGTGACACGCGTTGTCGTCGAGAAGGGCCGCGCCATCGGTGTCGAGATCGTCGACAGGCCGGGAGGGCAAAAGTCGATCCTGCGCGCCGAGCGCGAGGTGATCGTCTCTTCCGGCGCCATCGGCTCGCCGAAGCTCCTGATGCGGTCGGGCATCGGCCCGGCGGATCACCTGAAGTCGGTTGGCGTCACCCCGGTCCACGACCTGCCCGGCGTCGGCTCCAACATGCAGGACCATCTCGACCTGTTCGTGATTTCCGAATGCACCGGCGACTACACCTACGACAATTACGCCAAGCTGCATCGCACGCTCTGGGCCGGCCTGCAGTACGTGCTGCTCAAGAACGGACCTGTCGCTTCCAGCCTCTTCGAGACCGGCGGCTTCTGGTACGCCGACCCGACTGCCGCCTCGCCCGATATCCAGTTCCATCTCGGCCTCGGCTCAGGCATCGAGGCCGGTGTCGAGAAGCTGAAGAACCCTGGCGTAACGCTGAACTCCGCCTTCCTGCGGCCGCGCTCGCGCGGCACCGTGCGGCTGAAGAGCGCCGACCCGGCCGACCACCCGCTGATCGATCCGAACTACTGGTCCGATCCCTATGACCGCGACATGTCGATCAAGGGCTTGCGGCTGGCGCGCGAGATCATGCGCCAGAAGGCGCTCCAGCCTTATGTCCTGCGCGAGGTGCTGCCGGGTCCGAACCTTCAGAGTGACGACGACCTCTTCGACTACGCCTGCTGCTCGTCCAAGACCGATCATCATCCGGTCGGCACCTGTCGCATGGGACACGACGCGATGGCGGTGGTAACGCCCGATCTCCGGCTGCGCGGCATCGAGGGTCTCAGGGTCTGCGATGCGTCGGTGATGCCGCGCGTCCCCTCCTCCAACACCAATGCGCCGACGATCATGGTCGGTGAAAAGGGCGCCGATCTGATCCTCGGCCGCGAGCCGCTGCCGCCGGCCGTGTTCAAGGGCAACCGGGCGGCATGAGGAACAAGCGATGATCAGGCACTGCGTCTTTGTCCGCTTCCGCGATGACGTCGCCATCGGCGAACGCGCGGCGATCCACGCCGACCTCGAGGCGTTGCGTTCCGTCGTCGACGGCATGGGCAAGGTCCACTTCAGCGCCAATGTCAGTCCCGAGCCATTTGCGCGCGGCTTCACCCACGGCTTTACCATCGATTTTCGCGACGCCACGGCCCGTGACGCCTATCTCGTGCATGAAGCCCATCAGCGCGCCGGCGCCCGATTGGTCGCGGCCTTGCAGGGCGGCACCGACGGGCTGTTGGTCTTCGACCTCGAGTTTACGGAAATGTGACCGCCGGAGTTCAAAAACCGGCAAATAACCCGTTCTCTTTTGCGCGCCACGGAACATATCGTTCATTTGGGGGACGCAAAGGAGGATCGCCTTGAACCTTACCAGCGAGCAGAAGAAAACCGTAATCGCATCGTTCCTCGGCTGGACGCTCGATGCTTTTGATTTCTTCCTGCTGACTTTCCTGCTCACCGATATTGCCGCTGAATTCCAAACCGACGTGCCGGCGGTCTCCAAGGCGCTGTTCCTGACGCTTGCGACGCGCTTCATCGGCGCGTTCTTCTTCGGCATGCTTGCCGATAAATATGGGCGGAAGCCGCTGCTGATGCTGAACATCGTCAGCTACTCGGTGATCGGCGCCTTAGCCGCCTTCTCACCCAATCTCGGTATATTCCTGGCGCTGCGCGCGCTCTTCGGCATCGCCATGGGCGGCGAATGGGGACTGGGCAGCTCGCTCGCCATGGAGTCCATTCCACCCAGCGCCCGCGGCACGGTCTCCGGCATCCTCCAATGCGGCTATCCCGCTGGTTATCTGCTGGCGGCAGTGGTCTACGGCCTGCTCTACGGACAAAAGGTCGGCGACTTCACCATCGGCTGGCGCTTCATGTTCCTCTTGAGTTTCGTGCCGGCGCTGATCGTGCTCTTCATCCGTTCGCACGTGCCGGAATCGCCGGCATTCGTCGAGGGACAGAAGACGGTCAAGCCCGGTCTTGTCGAAACGCTGCAGAACCACTGGGGCATCGCGCTCTATGCCGTGGTGCTGATGATGTTCTTCAACTTCTTCAGCCATGGCACGCAGGATCTCTATCCGACCTTCCTGAAGAAGCAGCACGGCTTCGACCCTCACACGGTGAGCTGGATCACCATCGTCGCCAATCTCGGCGCAATTGTCGGCGGCCTGGCTTTTGGGGCGCTGTCCGAGAAGATCGGCCGCGTCAACGCCATCACGCTCGCCTGCATCATCGCCTTCCCAGCGATCCCACTATGGGCCTACTCCACCACGCCGTTCATGCTGGCAATCGGCGCCTTCGTCATGCAGATCGCGGTGCAGGGCGCCTGGGGCGTCATCCCGGTGCATCTCAACGAGCTGTCCCCGGGTTCGGTGCGGGCAACATTGCCGGGCTTCATTTACCAGGCCGGCAATCTCGCCGCCTCCTATGGCGGCCCGTACCAGGCCGGCATCGCCGAGGCGCCGGGAGGCAGTTATGGCTATGCACTGGCGCTCTTCGCGGGTGTGGTCGCCGTCTGCATCATCGTCGTCATCCGCTTCAGCCCCGAGAAGCGAGGGCAGGTCATGACGGTCCTGGGTTAACCCAACCTGAGCGCCGCGACGCCGGCTACGATGCCGAGCGCCGCGGCGGCGCGCCACGCGGTCATTTTCTCGCCGAGCGCCAGTACCGAGATCAGCATGGCGAACAGGATGGATGTCTCGCGCAACGACGCGACCGAGGCGATCGGCGCCTTGGTCATCGCCCACATGACGATCCAATAGGCGGCGCCACTCAGCACGCCGGTGAACAGCCCCGCCTTCCAGTCGCGCGCCAGCACCGGCAGCGACTGCGGACCGCGGAAGACGACGCACAGCACCAGTGCGGCCGCCGCGTCGCAGACGAACAGCCACGCCGCGTAGCTTTGCGCGGTTGCCGCGAGCCGCGCGCCGCTGCCGTCGGCAAGCGTGTAGCTGGCGATGAAGATCGAGGTGCCGAGCGCGAAGCCGATGGCGCGCAGATTGACCTTTTCCAGATGCGCGCCGCCGCGAAACGACATGATCAGCGTGCCGGCTGAGAGCAGCACGATGCCGACGATGGCGAGCGGCGGCGGCACTTCTCCAACCACGGCAATCGCGCCGAGCGCCGACAGCAGCGGCGCGGTGCCGCGCGCCAGCGGATAGGTCTGCGCGAAATCGCCAGCCTTGTAGGCGCCGACCAGGAATGTCCGGTAGCCCATGTGGAAGATGACGGACGCGATGATGTAAGGCCATACCTCGGCCTTCGGCACCTCGACGAACGGAAGCGCGAACAATGCCGCAAACCCCATGCCTGCGGTCATCAGGGTGATGGACAGGAAGCGGTCGAGATGCACCTTGACCAGGGCGTTCCAGATTGCGTGCATGGCCGCCGCCGAAAGCACCGCGAGGAAGACGAACAGCGTCATGCCTGGCTCACCTGACCGCGAGGCCTGAGGCGAGGCCTGGCGTTTCCAGGTCGATATCGACCCTCACCGGAAAATGGTCGGAAGCCACCTCGCCTATATCCGCGCTGACCGAACGCACGCGCCCGGCGAGCATGCCGCCGACGAAACAGTGGTCGAGACGGCGCTTCGCCAGTTTGCCGTCGATGATCTTTTCATGCGTATGGAAATCCGGCCCCGGTTCGCTCGCGACTGCGGCGGCATCGACGAAACCGTCGATATAAGCGGCGCCGCGATGATAAGGGGTGCTGCCGACGATGCGCCGGTACTCGGCGCTGCCCGGCTCCGTGTTGAAGTCGCCGAGCCAGATCGCCGCCGGCGGGTTCTCCGGTTCCGGTTGCCCGTCGCTCCAGTTGCGCTGCGGTTCGTCATCGGCGCCGCTCCACGGACCGCCCTCGGACGGCGCCCGGCGATGTTCGGCAAGCAGATAGTCGATCTGCTCCAGCCGCTCCTCCGCCGCGATATGAGCAAGATGCAACGAGACGACGCGCACAGCCCCGGCGGGCGTGCGAATCATGCATTCGAGCGCGGCGTTGCGCGTGTTGAGCGGGCGCAGCGTGCGCCGCATCGGCAGCGCGTGCAGGCGCGACCAGACGATCGGCAGCTTCGACAGCACCATCGTGCCGAACTGCCTGCGGCGGTTGACAATGCGGCCGTCACGCTTCTCGCTGGCGTCCATGTCGAAAGCCGGACCGTAGACCCAGTGATAGCCAGGCAGCAGGCCGGACAGTATTTCCGGCTGGTCGTCGCCATTGGTGCGTTGCCAATGCCGCTCGACCTCCTGCAGCGCGACGATGTCGGCGCCGTCGACCAGTCTGGCCGCGCGCGTGAGATCATAGCGCCCGTCGCTGCCATAGCCGTACTGGATGTTGTAGCTGATCAGCTTCATTGATTAACCGGCTCAATTCCGTGACGGCAGTAGCGCCTCACCGATAGCGTTGCAATGGACCGTGGCGGTGCGCAGGATGGTCCAGTTGAACACCACCTGTCCGGCCGGCACCTAATAGGTGGTAAGTGGCTGAAAACTTCCGGCAGGCGAGGCCGCCAGCTCCGCCCAGTCGATTTCTTCCTCGATACGGTGATAGGCCTCGTCGCCGATCGTGCCGTTGCGGCGCAATTCCTCCAGCGTGTCGCGCTGACGCTTGATGGCGTAGAGCCGCAACCGGTCGTATTCGGTCGCGGCTTGAGCGTCATCCGGGTTCTCCGCGATCTTGCGCTGCGCTTCATATTGCTCGCGCACGACCGCAGCCGCCGCCGATGTCTTTCGGCTCAGCACATCGAGCGCGGCCTGCATGACGGCGACACGCGCCTGCGCCACCTCGTGGTCGATCGTCGAGTCGCGGTCGAAGTTGAGCACCCGCAGCAGCGGCTTGAGGCTCATGCCCTGGAGCACCAGCGTGCCGAGGACGACAGCGAAGGCGGCAAGCACAATCGGGTCGCGGCCGGGAAAGCCGACAGGCAGCGCAACGGCGGCGACCAGCGTCACGAGCCCGCGCATACCGCACCAGCCGACGAGCACGGCGCCACGAAATGTGGGCGCCTCCCGCCTTAGCTCTTCGCCATCGAAGCGTGCAAGCCAGCGTATGACGGCGACGTAGCCTGCCACCCAGATGAGACGCGAGACGATGACGACGGCCAGCACCGTTGCCGCGAAGATGAATGCCTCGGCCTGTCCCTGCCCTTCCAGCCGGCTGACGATCGAGCGCGCCTGCAGGCCCATCAGGACGAAAGCCAGCACGTTGAGCACGAACACCGCCGTCTCCCAGACCGAATAGGAGGTGACGCGGCGTCTCGCCGACATGCGGCGCGGCGCCCGGCGCGCGATGGTGATGGCATAGACGACGATGGTGATGATGGCCGAAAGCCCGATCTTGTCGGCGATGATCCAGACGGCGAAGGTACCTGCAAACTGCACCACCGTGCTGCTTGCCGCATCCTCGATCCGCGCCAGGGTGACCATGGAGAAACGGCCGAAAAGATAGCCGGCGGCGACGCTGCCGACCGTCGACAGCAGGATGACCGGCACTGCGTCCCTCAACACGAGCGCGCCGATCGCGGCCGAAACCGATATCCGGTAGATCAGGAGCGCGGTGGCATCGTTGAGCAGGCTTTCGCCCTGCAGGATGGCCATGATGCGGTGCGGCACCCTGAACTGGCTGAGCACGGCGTTTGCCGCGACCGCATCCGGCGGCGCGACGATGGCGCCGAGCGCGATCGCCGCAGCGATCGGCAGGCCCGCCATCTTCCAGCCGACCAGCGCAACGACCACGGTAGTGAAGACAACGGCGCCAAGCGCCAGCAGCAGCAGCGGCAGCCGGTAGCGGTTCAAGTCGCGCAATGAGGTGTCGTAAGCGGCATCTAGAAGCACCGGCGCGATGAACAGGGCGAGCGCCAGTTCCGGATCGATCTGGATCGTCGGCGCACCGGGCACGAAGGCGATCCCCACCCCGGCCAGCGCCAGCAGCGAGGGATAGGGAACCTCTAGCCAGCGCGACAGCGCCGTCAGGGCGACGGCGATCAAAAGCAGGATGAGCGTGAGTTCGAAAAGCGCCATGGCCTATCTAATCAAGGACGGACGGGGTGGGCAGAGGAAACTGCAAACTTCTCAACATGCCTATGACAGGCAGTCGCCGGCAGCCAAGATCATGGCCAACGAGCCGTTTTGTGAGTGGTCGTTGAGGACATGTTGTCGTCGGGCCCTATCTTGGCAACAAAACCTTCGGCAACAAGCGTGGAGTTCGAGAGCATTGATGGGCCAGGAACCGGTCTGTTCATTTTGCGGGAAATCCAAGCCGCAGGTCCTGCAACTCATTGCAGGGCCGGACGCTTTCATTTGCAATGAATGCGTTCAGCTGTGCGTCCAGATCGTCGCGGTCGAAAACCCGGACTGGCTGGAACAGCATCGCCAATTCCTGGCGACGCTGCCTTCAAAATCCCGGCCTGACTCGGCCCCGGCGTGAAGCTAGTGCAGAACCAGCATATCGCCTGACGCGAAGGAGATATCCGCCTTCTCGCCGACGACCGGCGGCGGCGTCGCCGAGTTGTTGAAGGTGTCGAGCGACACCGTGTTGCCGCCGATGCCGACCCGCACCCGGATGACCGAGCCGAGGAAGTGCACTTCGGCGATCTCGCCCGACAGGCTGGTGTCGTGGCCCGGCTGCCGCGCCAGCGAAATCGCTTCCGGACGCAGCGCCAGTGACAGCGTGTCGCCGGACTTGGAACCGTTGAGCTTGCCCTTGAGCGAGACTTCCTGCGTGTTGACCCGCACCATGCCCGACGAAGCGTCGGTGACCTGGCCTTCCAGGACGTTGAGCGTGCCGACGAAATTGGCGACGAACTTGGTCGCCGGCCGGTTGTAGATCTCGAACGGCGTGCCGACCTGCTCCGCCTTGCCGCCATACATCACCGCAATGCGGTCGGAGATCGACAGCGCCTCCTCCTGGTCGTGGGTGACGAAGATGGTGGTGATGCCGAGCTTCTTCTGGATCGAGCGGATTTCCTCGCGCAGCGAGACGCGCACCTTGGCGTCGAGCGCTGACAGCGGCTCGTCGAGCAGCAGCAGTTTCGGCTTCGGCGCGATGGCGCGCGCCAGCGCGATGCGCTGCTGCTGGCCGCCCGATAGCTGGTAGGGGTAGCGGTCGGCCATTTGCGGCAGCTTGATGATGTCGAGCATCTCGGCGACGCGCCTGTCGGCATCCGCCTTGGCCATGCCGGCCACCTTCAGCCCGAAAGCGATGTTCTGCGCCACTGTCAGGTTGGGGAACAGCGCGTACGCTTGGAACACCATGCCGACATTGCGCTGGTTGGGCTTCAGCCTGGTGATGTCCTTGCCGCCGACGACTATCTTTCCGGCCGAAGGCTCCTCGAAGCCGGCGACCATGCGCAGCACCGTCGTCTTGCCGCAGCCCGACGGTCCGAGGAAGGAGACGAATTCGCCGGGCTCTACGTCGAGGCTGAAATCCTGAACCACCGTGTTGGCGCCGTAGGACTTCCGCACATGCTGGATGGAGAGGAATGGCTCGGCCATGGCTTTCTCTTTCGATCAGTGCTTTTCGCTCAATTAGGGCGGTTAGCCGATTTCGGCGCGAAGCGGGACAGGATCTGGATCAGCGACATGCAGCCCCAGGTAATGGCAAATGCAATAATGGCAAGCGCGGCCGGCTCATAGGCGCGGTTGGCGCCGATATTCTGCAGATACGGTCCGAATGCCGGACGGTTGAGCAGGCTGGCCATTGTGAACTCGCCGATGACGATGGCGAAGGTCAGGAAGGCGCCCGACAGCACTGCGATCAGGACATTGGGGAGTATGACGCGGGTGATGATCGTTGACCAGCCTGCGCCGAGAATCTGCGCTGCCTCAGTCAGTGTCCGGACGTCGATCGTACGCAAGCCGGTATCGACGGCGCGGTACATATAGGGCAGCGCAAGCGTCGCGTAGCCGATCACCAGCAAGGCGCTGGCGCCCAGGTCGCTGGCCAGGAACGGCAGCGGCGAGTTCGACCCGTACATGCGGATATAGCCGAAGACGATGACGATCGCGGGAATGACCAGCGGCAGCAGCGTGATGAACTCGACGATCGGCCTGAGCTGCGGCAGCCGCAACCGGATCCAGTAAGCGGCCGGCACCACGATCAGCACGCCGAGGATGATGGTGAAGATCGCCGCGATCACCGAATACAGGAAGGTTGCCTGGAACCGTGGGTCGCCGAGCACGACCTGATAGGCATCGAAGGAATGGACGCCGCGCCGCATGCGCAGCGAAAACTCGAATGTCGCAAGCAGCGGAATGAAGAAATAAGCCGTGCCGATCCCGAAGACGACCCACGCCCAGAACTTTCCCGACTTCATTTCAACCACCTCTCGGAACGGGTCCGGAACCAGATGTAGAAGACATTGGCCAGCCCGGTGATGACGATCATGCCGAAGGCAATGGCATAGCCGAGCTGCGGGTTATGCAGCACGTCACCATTGATCTGCGAGTAGAGCTTGATCGGGACGATGTTGAGCTGCGGACCGGAGAAAGCATAAGCAGTTGCGATGGCACCGAACGCATTGGCGAACAGGAGGATGACGGTGCCGAGGAAGCTCGGAAACAAGACCGGTATCACCACCATGCGCCAGTACTGCCACTGGGTGGCGCCAAGCGTGGCGGCGGCCTCGTTCCATTCCTTCTTCAACCCGTCGATCGCCGGCACGATGATCACAACCATCAGCGGGATCTGGAAGAAGAGATAGACCACGATCAGGCCCCACGTGGTCAGGAAGTTGAACCCCATCGCGTAGATGTTGAGGTTGAAGATGTCGCGCAGCAGCACTGTCACGATACCGACACGACCGAGCGTCGCGATGAAGGCGAAGGCGAGCGGCAAGCCGGCAAAATTTGACGCCACGCCGGAAAATGTCAGCGTAGCGGAGCGGACCCAGCCAGGCAGGCCGCCGCGCACGATGGCGATGGCGATGGCCAGTCCGGCAAATGCGCCAACGATGGCCGACCAGAAGCTGATCTTGATCGAAACCCAATAGGAATTGCTGATGGACGGGTCGCTCACCAACTGCAGGATGTTGTCGAGCGTGAACCCGCCGTCCCCGGTCTGAAACGCGCCGATGACGAGATAGAGCGTCGGCATGATCAGGAACATCAGGGCGAAGATGAAGAAAGGCGCCACCCCGACCCATTGTGTCGGCAAACGAAAAGCGGTCGCCTCGTTCGGCGGCGCAGGCTTGGTGGCAATTGACTGATTTGAAAGCGAGAGATCGGTCATGCGCCGGCACCGTCTTCGAGGAAAATCCGGGCGGCCTTGCGGCCGCCCGGTCAACTTCAAGCCTTACTTGACGTTGGCGCCGACGGTGGCGTCCCAGTTTTTGCTGATGGCTTCCTTGGCCTTGGCCTGCTCGTCGAGCGACGGGAACACCGCCGAGGCATAGGACTCTGCCGGAGGCAGCTTGGCCAGCACGTCCGCCGGGATCTTGCCGTTCTTGGCGAGATCGTTGAAGCGGATCGGGTGGCAATAGCCCTTCAGCCAGCCGATCTGGCCTTCGTCGGAATAGAGATATTCCATCCACAGCTTGGCCGCGTTCGGGTGCGGAGCGTAGGCGCTGATCGCCTGCACGTACACGCCGGCGACGACGCCGGTCTTCGGCACGATGACGTCGACGGGCGGGTTGCCCTTCAGCGTGTCACGGCCGGCGAGCGCGTTATAGTCCCAGTTGATCAGGATCGGCGTCTGGCCCTGGGCCAGCGTTGCCGGCTTACCGACGACCGGAACGAAGTTGCCAGCGGCATTGAGCTTCTTGAAGAAGTCGAGGCCAGCGGTGCCAGCGGCCTCGCCAGCGGCGGCGCCCGTCGAAAGGCCCGACGCGTAGACGGCCTGGATGGCCTGGTTCGAAGCGCGCGGATCGCCAGCCAGCGCAACCGAGTTGGCGAATTCCGGCTTCAGGAGATCGGCCCAATCCTTCGGCGATTCCTTGACCAGATCCTTGTTCACCATCATCGACAGCACGCCGTAGTAGTCGCCGTACCAGGCGCCGTCGGCATCCTTGGCGCTGTCAGGGATCGAGTCCCAGGTCGAGACCTTGTAGGGCATCAGCAGGCCGTCGGCCTTGGCCGTCGGGCCGAAGGACAGGCCGACGTCGATCACGTCGGGGGCCTGCGGACCCTTGTTGTCCTTGTTGGCCTTGATCGCCTCGACCTCGTCGCCGGAGCCGGCGTCGGGGTTGAGCTCGTTGATCTTGATTTCCGGATACTTAGCCTTGAAAGCGTCGATGACCGCCCCGTAGCCGCACCAGTCATGCGGAAGCGCGATGACAGTCAGCTGGCCTTCAGCCTTCGCAGCCTTGACGAGATCGTCCATCGAAGCAGCGGACGAAATCACCGTCGACGCGAAAAGCGCCGCGGCCGAAAGGGAAAGCACTTTCCCCGTGAACTTGAACATGTGTTCTCTCCGTTGAACTGGCGCCGTTGGACGCCTCAGATGCCGGTATCGTTTTCGTGTGACAGCCAGATGAAAGCTTTTTGAAACCGAGGCCCAGCGGCGCGAAAAGTTAACTCTTTTTAACAGACTGTAGCAATTAGCCTGCACTTATTTTTCCGGCTAATGGTTGTTTGCCTTGCCCCTCGCCCTTTCTCCTCTTCGTTCAGATACCTTTGTTTTTAAACTTTCTGGCCACCAGGCCGGCTTTCATACCGTGCCCTCGATGGCGTTTTCGAGCAGCGCCAGCGCCGCCTTCTTGGTCAGCTTGACCGGATTGCCGCCGGCGGTCGGGTCGACCACCGCCATGTCGGCGATGAGCGCCTTGCGCTTCTTGTCCATGTCGAGGCCCTTGATCAGGCCGGGCAGCGCATGCGGTACTTTGAGCTCCTTGCGCAGCTTGATGATCGCCTTGGCGAAGCCGTCGTAGCCACCCTTGATGCCGCAATAGGCTGCAAGCCTGACAATGCGATCCTCGATCGCTTCACGATTGAAGGCGAGCACATAGGGCATGAACACGGCGTTGGTCATGCCGTGATGGGTGTCGTAGAGCGCGCCGATCGGATGCGACAGCGAGTGAATGGCGCCCAGTCCCTTCTGGAAGGCGGCAGCGCCCATGGCGGCGGCGCTCATCATATGGGCTCGCGCGACCAGATCCTTGCCGTTGGCGAATGCCTTGGGCAGGTTCTCGAACACCAGCCGGATGCCTTCCACCGCGATGCCGTCGGCCATCGGGTGATAGCCGGGCGCGCAATAGGCCTCGAGGCAGTGGGCTAGCGCATCCATGCCCGTGCCGGCGGTGATGAAGCCAGGCATGCCGACCGACAGTTCCGGATCGGCAATGACGATTGCCGGCAAAAGCTTGGGATGGAAGATGACCTTCTTGGTATGGGTCTCCTCATTGGTGATGACGCCCGCGCGTCCCACCTCCGAACCGGTGCCGGCCGTGGTCGGCACCGCGATGATCGGCGCGATCGCATCCGAATTGGCCCTTGTCCACCAGTCGCCGATGTCCTCGAAGTCCCACACGGGGCGGGTCTGGCCGGCCTGGAAGGCGATCAGCTTGCCGAGGTCCAGCGCCGAGCCGCCGCCGAAGGCGATGACGCCGTCATGCTTGCCCTTCTTGAACACGGCGATGCCGGCCGTCAGGTTGGACTCGACCGGGTTCGGCTTCACCTCGGAGAACACGCCATAGGGGACCTTGGCATCGTCGAGGATATTCAGCGTCGAGGCGACGACAGGCAGCTTCGCCAGGCCGGGGTCGGTGACGAAGAGCGGCCGCTTGATACCCGCCGCGGCGAGCGCGTCCGGCAGTTCCTCGATGCGGCCCGCGCCGAAGCGGACGGTGGTGGGATAGTTCCATTTGGAGATGAGCTTGGACATTTCAGTCTTTCCGTAAAATCAGATGGCTTCGCGCAGGTGATAGGATTTCGGCCGGGTCAGGTTGTCGTAGCCGATGGCCGACAGCGCAGCGCCCTTGCCGGTGTCCTTGACGCCGGTCCAGACGAGAGCCGGATCGAGGTAGTCGCAACGGTTCATGAACACCGTGCCGGTCTCGACACGGTCACCGATCGCTATTGCGCGCTCAGTGTCGCGGGTCCAGATAGAAGCCGTCAGACCATAGGGACTGTCGTTCATCAGCGCGATCGCCTCCTCGTCGTTGCGCACCTTCATGATGCCGACGATCGGTCCGAAGCTTTCCTCGCGCATGACGCTCATCTGGTGGTCGACACCGGTCAGCACCTCAGGCGCCAGATAGGGTGAGCCGGCTTTGTCGTTCTCGACCTTCATGTTGATGTGCGCGGCAGCACCCTTGCGCAGCGCCTCGGCCTTCTGCTCGCGGATCAGGTCGGCAAAGCGCGCCTGCGCCATCGGGCCCATGGTGGTCGCCTGATCCAGCGGATTGCCGACGACGTAGTTCTTGGTCTCGGCGATGAAGCCCTCGACGAACTCGTCATAGATTTTCTCGTGCACATAGACGCGCTCGATGCCGCAGCAGCACTGGCCGGAATTGAAGAAGGCGCCGTCGACAAGGTTGGCGACCGCATGGTCGAGCTTAGCGTCCGGCAGAACATAGGCCGGGTCCTTGCCGCCGAGTTCCAGGCCGAGCGACATGAAGGTGCCGGCCGCGGCCTTCTCGATCGCGCGGCCGCCGCCAACCGAGCCGGTGAAGTTGACATGGTCGATCTTGCCGGAGCCGAGCAGCTTCTCGGTCTGGCTATGGTTGAGCACGACGTTCTGGAACAAGCCCTTCGGCAGGCCGGCCTTGTCGAAGGCCTGTTGAAACCGTTCGCCGACCAGCAGCGTCTGTGCCGCATGCTTCAGGATGACGGCGTTGCCGGCCATCAGCGCCGGAACGATGGTGTTGACGGCGGTGAGATAAGGGTAGTTCCACGGCGCGATCACCATGACCACGCCAAGCGGGTCCTTCCGGACATAGCGGCGGAAGCCGTCCTTGGGATTGGAAGCCGGAACAGCCTTCAGCGCCTGCTCGGCGATCTCGACCATATAGTTGGTGCGCTCCTTGACGCCACCGAACTCGCCGCCATAGCGCACCGGCCGCCCCATCTGCCAGGCGATCTCCGGCACGATCTCGTCGGTCATGCCGACCAACGCCTCCAGCATCGCCAGCATGTACTTGCCGCGTTCGACGATCGGCGTCTGCGCCCACTTCTCCTGCGCCGCCTTGGCGCGTTCGACCGCGGCGTTGATCGACTGGTCGCTCGCTACCGGCCGCTCGGCATAGATCGAGCCATCGATGGGGGATTTGAGTTTGACCGTCTCGGTCATCTGTTCCTCGCAGTTTTACAACAATCGAAAATCATGTGGCATGGCGCTGGCCTCGTGCGCCTGCCCTTTCCCTTACAGTGGCTTGGGGGAAGGAAGAAGTACCCCTCCCCCCTTCGACATGGAGGGAAGAGGGGTGCTGCTTTGCCGGCGTCCTAATACCGTTCAAACCCTCTGTGCAGCTCCCAGTCCGTGATACGGCGGTCGTATTCGAACTGCTCCCAGCGGGCGGTGTGCACATAGTGCTCGATCACGTCGTCGCCGAAGGCCTGCTTGAGCATCTTCGACTTGGCCAGCGTCTCGGTCGCGTCGCGCAGCGTCTTCGGGATCTCCGGCAGGCGCGAGGCCTGGTAGGCGTCGCCGACGAACGGCTTCTGCAATTCCAGCTTCTCGTCGATGCCGGCGAGGCCCGACGCGATCAGCGCCGCGAAGGCGAGGTACGGGTTGAGGTCGGCGCCGCCGATGCGGCACTCCATGCGGATGCCCTTGGTGCCCTCGCCGCAAAGCCGGAAGCCGGCGGTACGGTTGTCCTCGCTCCACATGATCTTGGTCGGCGCAAAGGTGCCGGCCTGGAAGCGCTTGTAGGAGTTGATGTAGGGCGCCAGGAACCAGGTGAATTCCTTGGCATATTTGAGCTGGCCGGCCGCCCATTGCTGGCCGAGGCTCGACAGCGTCCATTCCGCCTTCTTGTCGAAGAACAGCGGCGTCTTGCCGTCGGCGCTCCACAGCGAATTGTGGATGTGGCTGGAATTGCCGGCGAGCCCGTAATTGTACTTGGCCATGAAGGAGATCGATTTGCCTTCGGAATCAGCGATCTCCTTGGCGCCGTTCTTCAGGATGACATGGCGGTCGGCCATGTCGAGCGCCTCGGCATAGCGCACGTTGATCTCTTCCTGGCCCGGGCCCCACTCGCCCTTGGAATTCTCGATCGGGATGCCGGCGGCTTCCATCTCGTTGCGGAGCCGGCGCATGACCCCTTCTTCCTTGGTGGTGATGCCGATCTGATAATCGCCGATATAGGGCGAAGCGGTGTCGAGGCCCTGCCAATGCTTCTTGCGGGCGGAATCATAGGTCTCGCTGAACAGGTAGAATTCGAGCTCGGAGGCGAAGTATCCGATATAGCCGCGCTCCTTGAGGCGCTGGACCTGCTTCTTCAGGATGGCGCGCGGCGAGTGCGCGAGGTCTTCGTGTGTGTGGTGGTCGAGCACGTCGCAGATGACCAGCGCCGTCTTCTCCAGCCACGGAATGCGCCGCAGCGTCGACAAATCGGGCTTCATGACGAAGTCGCCATAGCCTTTCGACCAGCTTGCTGCCTTGTAGCCCGGCACCGGCTCCATATCGATGTCGCAGGCAAGCAGATAGTTGCAGCCATGCGTCTCGCCATGCGCGGAATCGACGAAGTACTGCGCCAGGAAACGCTTTCCCGCGAGGCGGCCCTGCATGTCGACGATGCAGGCCAGCACCGTATCGATCTCGCCGTTGGAGACCGCCTTCTTCAACTGATCGAACGAGAAATTCCCGGCCATTCTTTTGGCACTCCAAAACTTGTCGATTGAAAGGGAGAAACGAAACCATGGCCGGCATGATGCCGGCCATGGCGTTGAAGCGAAGCCTCAGTGCGCGCCGGTCTCGCCGACGGCCTGCTCGGCCGCCTTGATGGCTGCCTGGCGCGCCGCGATGATGTCGCCGAGCGGCGGGCCCTGGAAACGGCGCCGTTCGAACGCGAACCAGACGACCGCGGTCAGGATGAAGAAGCCGACGGTGATGTTGAGCGCCCAGTCGTTCGGCGGTTGGACGCCGATGACGAAGATCAGGACCATCGACACGACCGAAAGGAAGGCGAACAGCATGAACACGCCGCGACCCATGTTCCAGGGTCCCATCTTGTCCCACTTCGGCGTGCCCCAGGCCAGCATTCCGAGGACGATCGGCACCGTGAAGGAAAGGAATAGGAAGATCACGGTGCAGGACACGACGATGGTGTAGGCCGACGTGCCACCGATCGAGACGCCGGGAAGCGACGTACCCCAGACGAACAGCACGGACAGGATCGAAGCCGTCCAGATCGCCGCCACCGGCGTGCGATAGGTGGGGCTGACCTTGGCCAGCGCCGCCGAGCCCGGCAGGCCGCCGTCACGCGAGAAGGCGAAGATCATGCGCGAGGCCGACGTGACGGTGGCGAGACCGCACAGCAGCTGCGACACGAACACCACGAGGTAGACGAACTCCTTGATGCCGGACGGCACGCGCTGGTCGAAAGCCCAGAAGAACACGTTCCAGCCCTGCTTGGCGGCGTCGTCCATGTTCGGGATCATCAGCACAAATGCGGCCAGGAACAAGTAGCCGAACAGCGCCGACCAGACGACCGACATCACCATCGCCCTCGGCACGGAGGATGCGGCCTTGATGGTCTCCTCCGAAGTGTGCGCCGAGGCGTCGTAGCCGGTGATGGTATAGATCGGCAGCAGCAGGCCGAGGGCGAACACCCAGGCGTTCGACACTGCCGGCCAGACCGGATCGCCGGTGAGCGAACCATCCGCCGCAATAGTCGGCTGTCCCGAATAATTGTGGAACGTGAACAGCCGGGCGAAGTCCCAGTGCTCAGCACAGAGCAGGCAGACCACCGCGATCAGGATCGAGCCGAAGAAGATGAGGTAGCCCGAGAAGTCGGTGAGCTTCGCCGTAAGCTTGATGCCCAGGTGGTTGATCAGGGCCTGCGCACCGGTGACGATGACCAGGAAGATCATCTGGTTGGTGAGCGTGCCGTCGATGTGGAGCGCTGGTCCGAAAGCGCCGAGGAAGAACGTCCAGGTGCCGGCATTGATGGCGCCCAGCACAGTGATCAGGCCAAGCAGGTTGAGCCATGCCGTGACCCAGCCGGTGCCGCGGTTGCCGAGGATCGAGCCCCAGTGATAGAGGCCGCCGGCCGTCGGATAGGCCGAGCTGATCTGGGACATGGCAACGGCGAAGGTGAGCGACACGAAGCAGCCGACCAGCCAGCCGATGCCGATGCCGATGCCGCCGGCGCCAGCTGTTCCCTGGGCCAGCGAGTTGATGCCGCCGGACAGGATGCAGATGATGGAAAACGAAACCGCGAAGTTCGAGAAGCGGCTGAGGCGCCGCTCCAGTTCCTGGGCGTAGCCCATGTTGTGAAGGACCTTTATGTCCTCCGCCTTATCTACGTCGGTATAGTCGTTCGCTGCCATGTTGGAAGTCCCCTATTTGGTTCTTAGCTGGCCGATTGTACTGACTTTCCCATCGTGCGTTGTCGGGAGCCCCTGGCCTCCTCGGGCTCCAGATTTGAAAAGATGCCTGTGAGCAGATCCGCCCATTTCCGCTGCCCGGTCTCGCCGGATATTTCATCGTTGCGGATTTCGATCATCGCGCAGGCCAGGCCGCGCGAACGCGCATGCCTTTCCAGCGTGAAATAGACGCGGTCGGCCGGTGAATAAGGTTCGTTGACGCCTACGCAGATACCGGCGAGCCGCTGCAGCGCCGATATCAACGGCGCCGCCAGCCGGCGGTCCTCGTCATGGATGATGCCGATCTGCCAGGGCCTGCTCTTGCCCTTGTAGACCGGTGTGAAGGAATGCACCGACACCAGCCTGGTCTCCTGGCCTTTGGCCAGCCGCTTGTCGATGACGTCCGAGATCGCCTGATGGAACGGGCGCCATGCAAGATCGATCCGCGCGGCGCGTTGCTTCTCGGACAGGCCGACATTGCCGGGAATGGCCGTGGTCTCACTGACTGGCGACACCAGATCCGGCGCATCGAGCGGCCGGTTGCAATCGATGACGAGGCGCGAGACCCGGGTTTCAATCAACGTCGCGTCGAGCGCTTGGGCCAGGCGGCTGGCGACAGGGAGCGCCCCCGGGTCCCAGGCTATGTGACGGCTAAGATCTGCGGCAGGCAGGCCGAGCGTGCCGAATTCAACGGGCAGGAAGTTCGAGGCATGGTCGCAGGTGAAGACGAAGGGGCTGGCTCCGCCGGGGTTCGTCACCCTTACGGTTTCCGAAGGTGCAAGGCTGATGGGCCGAGCTTTCTCCATACCTGTCGTCCCCTCGGGAGCGCTGTATCTTATGTTACGTATTTTGCCTCATTGCGTCCCTATGGATGATTTCATACAGTTTAACCGGCTTTGTCAAACGCGAATTCGGGAAAACGGCGGAGCGGAGCCACGAGGTGGGGAAAACCATGATCGCCAGCATTGCCGAACTGATCTCGGACCGCATCGGGTCGATGCCCGCGGGTGAGCGCCGTGCCGCTCAGACGCTGATCGCCAACTACCCGTTGACGGGGCTGAAGACGGTTGCGGAGTTCTCAGCCGCGGCCGGCGTCTCCTCGCCGACCATCCTGCGTTTCGTCGCCAGGCTCGGCTTCCAGAATTATCCGGAATTCCAGTCGGCGCTGCAGGACGAGTTGGCGGCGCAGTTGCAGTCGCCCGCGACGCGAACGCTCAACCCTTCCGCGACCGGTGGCGCTGCCTCGCCGATGCTGGAAGCTACGCTCGACAACATGCGCGAGACCTTCCGCCACCTTTCCGACAGGCAGTTGGCCGACATCGCCGCCAGGCTTGCCGAGCGTCGCGGCAAGACCTTCCTGATCGGCGGCCGCTTCACCGACCCACTGGCTCGCTACATGGCCGCCCACCTCGCCATCATCCAGCCGGATGTCTATCACCTCGCCGGCCAGGAGAGCATCTGGCGCGACCGGCTCATCGACATGGGCAAGCGCGACGTTCTGGTGATCTTCGACATCCGCCGCTACCAGGAAAGCCTGATCCGTTTCGCCGAGAAGGCGCATGAGCGCGGCGTGCAGATCGTGCTTTTCACCGACCAGTGGCTGTCGCCGATCGCCCGCTTCGCCCGCCATGTGATTGCCGGGCGCACCGCTGTGCCTTCGGCCTGGGATTCGTCCGCCGCTCTGTTCGTGGTCGCCGAAACGCTGATCGGCGCCGTGACCAGGCAACTGGAAGCCGCCGGTGCGAAGCGCATCCGCGACCTGGAAAGCTTGCGCTAGGGCCTTCTTCGACCGACCGCAACCTCTGGCATTGCGGCAAAACTGCGTGTCGGAAGCGCGATGCCTGTTCACGTTACCGCGATTTAATGTGCACGATTGCGTGATAATTGCCATAAAC
>NZ_JANINM010000418.1 GCF_024509055.1 Mesorhizobium sp.
TTGGAATCAGCGATGTCGGCGTGCCGAAACGCATGAAGAAGCTGGCAAAGATGTTTTATGGCCGCACGGCGGCCTATGACGATGCCTTGCGCGACGACGATCGCTCGGCGCTTGCGACGGCGCTTGCGCGCAATGTCAGGCCCGATGCCGGCGAATGGGTCGAGGCGCCGCTCCTGGCAAACTATGTGTCCGAGGCATCCCGGCAGCTCGCCGCGCAGCCGACCGAATCGATCGTGGCCGGCACGGTGGCGTTCCCGGTCGCCGGCGCCGCATGAAGGAGGCGGAAATGAAAAACGCCGAACCGAAGAGCCCGGTATCCTTCGTCGCCAACGTCGCGCGCCTGCCGCAGAAGGGCCTGCCCGTCGCGATCGAGGCCGACGAACGGCAGCGCGCTGCGCTTGCGGCCGAACATGGCCTGCTGTCGGTCGAGAACTATCGCGCCGAGCTTGTCGTGGCTCCGTGGAAGCGCAACGGCGTCAAGGTAAGCGGCCGTGTCGAGGCCGACATCACGCAGGCCTGCATCGTTACCCTGGAGTCCGTCGCGGCCCATATTGAGGAGCCGGTCGAGGCGCTGTTCCTGCCTGAGCAATCGAAGCTAGGCCGCGAGGGTTTCGAGGGCGGCGGCGAGATCATCCTGGATGCCGAAGGCCCCGACAGTCCGGAAACCTTTTCCGGCGACACGATCGATGTGGGCGCGCTGGCCGAACAGTTCTTTGGCCTGGCGATCGACCCTTATCCGCGCAAGCCCGGAGCCTCGCTCGATGCATCGGGCGACTCTCAACCCGAGGAAAGCGAATTCCAGCAAAAGCTGCGTTCGCTGCTCGGAAAATCCTGAAAGCGGGCCCGACATTGGAAAAGTTGGTTGTGCGACAGCCCAAAACCGCTATTTTCGCCGAACCTTCGCGAGCCCCTCTTACCTTGGCAAGCGCCGCCGCTGGCCAGGCAAACCGTGAGAAAAACACCGAGTGATCAGGATTTCCATCGATGCCATGGGCGGCGATCACGGACCGAGCGTGGTCATCCCGGCGCTGATGACGGTCGCCATCCGCCGCCCCGACATCCGCTTCGTCATCTATGGCCGTGAGGACGCGGTGCGTCCAGAACTCGCCAAGTTTCCGAAACTGGCCGAGGTCAGCGAATTCATCCATTGCGAGATCGCGGTCAGGATGGACGACAAGCCGAGCCAGGCCCTGCGCCACGGCCGCTGGAAGTCGTCGATGTGGAAGTCGGTCGAGGCGGTCAAGAACGGCGCCGCGCAGGCCTGCATCTCCGCCGGCAACACCGGCGCGCTGATGGCGATGTCGAAATTCTGCCTGCGCACGATGGCCACCATCGATCGCCCGGCAATCGCGGCGCTTTGGCCGACGACGCGCGGTGAAAGCGTGGTGCTGGACGTCGGCGCCACCATTGGCGCGGATGCGCATCAGCTCGTCGATTTCGCCATTCTCGGCACCGGCATGGCGCGTTCCGTCTTTGGCGTCGAGCGGCCGAGCGTCGGCCTGCTCAATGTCGGCGTCGAGGAGATCAAGGGACAGGAAGAGGTCAAGGAAGCCGGGCGCATGCTGCGCGAGGCCAACATGGCCTCGATGAATTATCGCGGCTTCGTCGAGGGCGACGACATCGGCAAGGGCACGGTCGACGTCGTCGTCACCGAGGGCTTTGCCGGTAACATCGCGCTCAAGACAGCCGAAGGTACCGCAAGGCAGATCGCCGGCTATCTGCGCGCGGCGATGAGCCGGACGCTGATGGCCAAGATCGGTTATGTCTTTGCCAAGAGCGCCTTCGACCGGCTACGCGAAAAGATGGATGTCGGCCGCTCCAATGGCGGCGTCTTCCTGGGTTTGAACGGCATCGTGGTCAAGAGCCATGGCGGTGCCGATTCGGACGGCTTCGCGGCGGCGATCGAGCTAGGCTATGACATGGTGCGCAACAATCTGCTTGACCGCATCGAGGCTGATCTCGATCTGTTCCATGCGCGCAACCCGACCGCCCAGGCAAACAGGAAATCCGGCGTCTCCGCCGACGCCGAGGAATAGGACAGAGCCTTGATCAGATCAGTCGTGCGCGGCAATGGTGCCGCGCTGCCCCGCCGCATCATGAAGAATGCCGATTTCGAAGGCATGGTCGAGACCTCGGATGAGTGGATCGTCCAACGCACGGGCATCCGCCAGCGCCATGTGGCGGCCGACGACGAGACGACCGCATCGCTCGGCGAGGCGGCCGCGCGCGCGGCGCTCGACAGCGCGGGCCTGACGCCCGCCGACATCGACCTGATCGTGCTGGCGACCTCGACGCCCAACAACACCTTCCCGGCGACGGCCGTCGAGATACAGAACCGGCTCGGCATGCATCATGGTTTCGCCTTCGACATGCAGGCAGTCTGCTCGGGCTTCGTCTACGCCGTCGCCACAGCCGATCTCTATATCCGCGGCGGTCTGGCGAAGCGGGTGCTGGTGATCGGCTCGGAGACCTTTTCGCGCATCCTCGACTGGAACGACCGCTCCACCTGCGTGCTGTTCGGCGACGGCGCCGGCGCGATTGTGCTGGAGGCTGAGGAGGGGACGGGCGCAATCGCCGATCGCGGCGTGCTGGCGGCTAGCCTCCGCTCCGACGGCGTCCACAAGGACAAGCTCTTCGTCGATGGCGGGCCTTCGACCACCGGGACGGTCGGCCATCTCAGGATGGAAGGCCGGGAGGTTTTCAAGCATGCGGTGGGCATGATCACCGATGTCATCGAGGCCACATTCGGGCAGGCCGGCATCACCGCCGGCGACCTCGACTGGTTCGTGCCGCACCAGGCCAATAAACGAATTATTGACGCTTCCGCCAGGAAGCTCGGGATCGCCGAAGAGAAAGTGGTGGTCACCGTCGATTTACACGGAAACACCTCCGCAGCTTCCGTGCCGCTGGCGCTCTCGGTGGCCGTCGCCGACGGCCGCATCAAGAAGGGCGATCTGGTTCTGCTCGAGGCCATGGGTGGAGGTTTCACCTGGGGCGCCGTGTTGCTTCGCTGGTAAGTGCCGAACTCGCGGGTTCGGTCCTTGACCTTGCCGGATCAATTACTTAGGGTCTGCCTTTACCTGTATCGATTTACGTTTTTGCGAGCTGATGGGACGGTCGCATGGGGGGAAAGACACTTACGCGTGCCGACCTTGCTGAAGCCGTTTACCGGAAGGTCGGCTTGTCGCGGACGGAATCGGCTGAACTCGTCGAAGCAGTGCTGGACGAGATCTGCGAGGCCATCGTGCGTGGCGAGACGGTCAAGCTGTCGTCTTTCGCAACCTTCCATGTCCGTTCCAAGAACGAACGCATCGGCCGCAATCCGAAGACCGGTGAGGAAGTGCCGATCCTGCCGCGCCGGGTGATGACCTTCAAATCGTCGAACGTGCTGAAGAACCGGATCCTGCGCGCCCATCAGAACAGCAAGGTCAAAAGCGCCAAATAGCTTGCCGGCGAATGTGGTTGAAAACCGCTCGCAGCTTTGACGCTGGGCTTGAATGTCATTCCATAAATCGCTGAAATAAGCCGCGATTCGGCATCATGCGCCGATCGCCGTCCAGCGTGAGGATTCGCCCCATGGACAAGAGCCCCGATGCTTTCCGCACCATCAGCGAGGTCGCTGAGGATCTCGACCTGCCGCAGCATGTGCTGCGCTTCTGGGAAACGCGCTTCAACCAGATCAAGCCGATGAAGCGTGGCGGTGGCCGCCGCTACTACCGGCCACAGGATGTCGAGCTGATCAAGGGCATCCGACACATGCTCTACGACCAGGGCTATACGATCAAGGGCGTGCAGAAGCTGCTGCGCGAGAACGGCAACCACTTCCTGGTGGCGATCGGCAACGGCGACATGGCGGCGGTCGAGGCGATCGCGCAGCGCCGGCAGGCCGAGCAGGTGCCGCTCACCTCGGCCGCACAGCCACGGGTTGACGAGGATGCGCTGGTCGGCCAGCCCAGGGTAAAGCCCAGCCGCCGCTTCTTTGGTCTCGGCAAGAGTGACGACGATGGCCCGGTCCAGTCGGACTCCTCGAAATTGTCGCGCGACAACCGGGCTCTGCTGCAGGAAGCGCTGTTCGATCTTTTGGAATGCAAGCGCCTGCTCGATCAGGTTCGCTAAAGCAATTCCAGGGAAGCTCCGCGCCGGCCGACACCGGGCCACAATGGCCGTGCCGCATGCCGGAACTGCCGCCGCGCTGACGCGTTACGCCTTCTCCGCAGAGAAGGACACCCGGCATGGCAACGTTTTCCAACCTTTCCGACCTCGATCTGGACAAGCAGGTCGCCGCGCTTTCGCGCCAGTTGAACGATCTGACGAAGATCTTGGCCAAACGCGGCGACGCCTACTATGAAGACGGCCGGGATGCGGCCTCCGACTACTATTCGCATCTTGCCGATCGTCTCAACGAGGCGTTGCCGGCAATCCGGCGCAGGGGCAGGGCGCTTGAGCGGACGGCGCGCGACCATCCCGCGACCGCCGCTGCCGTCGGGCTCGTCGTGGTCGGGCTGCTTGCCGGGCTGCTGATCAGCAGGCGCTGAGGGTTTCAATGCATGTTGCACAAGATGCGTAGCGCACTTCAGGCCGCGAGGCCGGCCTCGCGCACGGCGAACCAGGCGCGTAGCGCCTCCGCGTAAAGGCGGCCGATGCCGCGGTGCCTGCCTTTCAGATAGGCGGAGCGCTCGAGGCGCCAGTAGGTTTCCAGCCGGTCCGTGATGACCGGGTTGGTCCAGGTGGCGTAGCCGGCCGCGGTGTAGACCACCATTTCACCGATATAGAGCTGGTCGTCGGTGACCAGGAAGTCGACCCTGATATGGTCGAGATCGCCGGCGACACGCCGCGCGATGGCCGCCGCCTGGCGTACATGGTCCACTATCGGCTGACCGATGGTCAGGGCCTGATCTTCGCGCGGATAGTCTGGATCCCGCCCAGGCAGCGGCATGCCGTCGCCGTCGAAGAGGTGCGAGCGGCCGGCCTGCTTGTCCTCCACCCAGATGTGGCAGATGACGCCGCTGCAGACATGAACCTTGATGTCGGTGGCGATAGTCCCGCCGCTGAGCGTCAGCCGTTCCTCGACGAACAGCGTGGGGTTGATCGGCCAGTACGCCCATTCGCCGTCGCGCTTTCCATGGCGTTTGCCGAGCCATCGCCTTGCCTTGCGCACGATCTCGGTCCGATCCGGCCTGCCGTCGGAGACGAAGACGTTCATGGCGCAACCGTGGTTCGCCTTGACCACGGCGCCCGTGGCAAGCAGATCCGACGGGATGTCGTTGGGATCATGCCCCGACCAGAGCGTCGCGGGCATTCGCAGCTCTGGATATGCGGCGCGGATGTAAGCTTTGGCCGCCAGCTTGTCGCTGAACGTCACGAACAGCGGATTGCGGTCGATGATTTTGCGCCAGAGCATCATCTCGTGATAGCGCCGCGGCGCCGCCGGGTTCGGCAGGTAGCCGGTCTTCTTCACGAAGCGGGCCACAAGGCGGATGTGCCGAAGCGTAAGCACAAGCCGCGCCACCGCAAGCACGAAGCGGTGTCTGGCCGCGAGATCGTTGCAGGTTCTTGTCAAGCGCACCCCGGCAGGCGGTTCAGCCACAGCCGAAAAGCGGGCAGGGCGGCGATAACATGATTCACCGAGGGGATGAAGCGACCTGGTCCTGCGCGTCACGCTTGGCGACAAGTAACCATGTGCCTGCGGCAGGGCCGGGAAGCAGACACTTTCGAAGATTGGAAATTCCGATGGGAAGGCCGTTCCGGCTCAACAGGCGAGCGCCGGTCTTCCCATCGGCAGTCGGGAAGGATCAGGCCTTCTTGGGCGCCATCTTCTTGTGGTGGTGGTGATGATGGTGGTGATGGTGGTGATGGTGATGATGGCGGTGATGATGATGCTTCTTCATCGGCGCTGCGTCAGCGCTCGTCGTGCCGAGGATCGGCATGGTGAACGCCAGAGCCAGAGCGAGCCCAAGCGCTGAGAGGAGGGACTTCTTCATGACTTCGTTTCCTTTTTACGCGGGCGTTCCGGGACTCACCGGACCAAATCGGTGACCCAAGCCTCGCGATAGGGACTATCCTCCTGGTTTTTTTCGACATTTTTTCCCAACTGTAGATTTTTGTTTCTGAATTGTTTCTGGGGGCTTCCCTGCCGCGCCGCCGTCCAAGGAGCGCAGGCAGGGCTGTAGCGCCTGGAAGGGCGCTACCTGGGAAATTGTTGTGGTAGTTCTCTTCCGCTTACATCGGCGGAACGACGCCATGGTTTCCGACCACGATCCGGCGCGAGACAAGCTTGCCGGCGCCGTCGCGCTCGGCGGTGACGAACACGGCCATGCCGGGCGTGAGATCCTTGGGCGTCGCGGCGGCGAATGTCACGATCGGCGTCGATTGCGGGATGGCAATCTGCTTCTTCTGGCCGTTGTCATAGGTGAGCGTCACGGTCCGGCCCGCGACTTCGGTCACGTCGGCCACCGTGCCGTTCGTCATCCGGCTGTTGGGTTGCAGATCCCAGGCGCGGTCGCCTTCGCCAGCTCCCTTCAACGCCGCCGGGAAGATCACCACTTCCAGCGCGCCGCTGCCGCCGTCGGCCTTGGCAACCGAGGTGATACCGAGGAAGTCGCCCTGCTTGATGTCGGTCGCCGACGCTTTCGCCACGCCGGAAATCCTCCAGCCGTCGGCGAGGGTGATCATGTCGGTCTTGCCGTCGCGGTCCTTCACCGTCAGCACCGACCCGGCAAGACCAACCACCGTGCCGCGCAGGTGTTCCGTGTTCGCTGCCTGCGCAGCGCCGGTAAGGCCAGAAATCGTGCCGAGCACGATCGCAAATAGCTTCAGGGTCATGACATCTTATCCTTCTTCATGGGCTGGCGCCGCCTGTCGGCACCCAGCCTCGGGAGGGTAACGAAGAGCGGGCATTAAAATGCCGACTGGGCGTGGCGTTCGGGCTTCAAAAGAACTTGATTGAGCGGCCTTCCGTCTTACATGTACGAGGCCCGCGGCCCCCGGTTTCAGGGCCGGTTCACGATGGCGTGAACGACCGCGAAGGCGCCCTTGGCAAATCACCTGTTAACGAGCATTCTCCCGCCCGTCTCAGGCAACGCCACATTTCATCAGACTTGTTTCATCCCAAGGAGTTGCCATGCCCAACACCGTACGAAACCCGGTTTCCAACGACATGATTGCCGCGACCGGCTACAGCGCTCTCAAAGCGATTCGCGAAACGAGGGGATATACGATCGAGGAGCTGTCTCTGACCTGCGGCCTGGCCGTGGGCGAGATCATCGACATCGAGGACGGCAAGGACGCCGATCCCGCCAAGCTTCGGCGCATTGCTTCCGCGCTTCAGGTGCCGGAAGAAGAATTGATCAGAGTGCCGACCGAAGAGAATCGGCCTACGCAACAATAGAGACGCGCCAGAGCGTCCACTTGAAAAGCCCGCTCAGGCATCGCTTGGCGGGCTTTTTCATAACCGGGGTGCAGCCATGCCAGTGGCTGTGGCGTCTTGGCCGCGGCGAGGGTTCATATTGGCGGTGCGGTCGCTGTGTTACGGGAGGCGATACAGGTTCGAGGTTATGATGAGGACAGGGGTGTCATTTGTCCGATAAGGCCAGCGCCAAGACAGGCATCGCGGGGCTTGGCCTTGCAGCCCTCGGCATCGTCTTTGGCGATATCGGGACCAGCCCCCTCTATACGTTCAAGACCGTCCTCGACCTGACCGGGGACAAGCCGGACGCAACGGCCATCATGGGCTCGGTGTCGTTGATCCTCTGGACGCTGATCATCATTACGACCGTCAAATACGTGAATGTCGCCATGCGGGTCGACAATGACGGGGAAGGCGGCATCCTGGCCTTGATGTCGCTGCTCGGCGTCAAGAAACAAAACCGGCCGCTCATCGTCGCTGCGGGCCTGTTCGGCGCGGCGCTCATCTATGGCGACGGCGCGATCACGCCAGCGATTTCGGTCCTCTCCGCTCTCGAGGGTGTCGAGCAGGTGACGCCCAGCCTGACGCCATGGGTGCTCTACGGAGCGGTCTTCATCCTTGTCGCCCTGTTCGCCCTCCAGCCACTGGGGACGGCCCGGATCGGCAGGAGCTTCGGACCGGTCATGCTGGTCTGGTTCGGCGTCATGGCCGCCATGGGCATCTACGGGATACTGCAACATCCGGCCATCGTCGCGGCGATCAATCCCTATTACGGCCTGAAGTATCTTGCTTCCGGCGGCCTGACCGGGTTTCTGGTTCTCGGTGGCGTGTTTCTTTGCGTCACCGGTGCCGAAGCGCTTTACGCGGACATGGGTCATTTCGGCCCCACGCCGATCCGGCTCGCCTGGAACTTCGTGGTGTTTCCGAGCCTGATCCTCAACTATATCGGCCAGGCTGCCATCGTCTTGAACGGCGCGCCGACTGACGGCAACATCTTCTATCGCCTGTGCCCGCCGATGCTGCTGACGCCGCTCATCGTGCTGGCGACCGTCGCGACGATCATTGCCAGCCAGTCCATCATCACGGGTGCGTTTTCCATGACACGCCAGGCCATCCAGCTCGGCTGGATGCCGCGCCTGAACATCAGGCAGACATCGGCCGAGGGTTTCGGCCAGATCTATGTCAGCGCCGTGAACTGGCTGCTGATGATCGCCACCGTCGCGCTCACCATAGGCTTCGGCAAATCCGACAATCTCGCCGCCGCTTATGGCATCGCCGTTTCGATGACCATGCTGATGACTTCGGTCCTGCTGTTCATCGCCATGCGTGAGATCTGGCGGTGGAGCATCGTCGCCGCCGGCGCTCTCGCCGGATTGTTCCTGGTTGTCGACAGCGCGTTCTTCGCCGCCAACATGACCAAGTTCTTCCAGGGCGGTTATGTGCCGCTCGCGATCGCGGTCGCGGTCTACGCGGTCATGTGGATTTGGCATCGCGGCACGAAAGCCATGCACAACAGCGTGCAGGGCACGCTGATTCCCATCGACGAGTTCTTCGCCAAGCTGCAGTCCGGCACGGTGGCTCGTGTGCCGGGCACGGCCGTCTTCCTGACGCTTTCGGCCAAGGGGGTGCCGCCCGTCATGTTCTGGCATGTGCAGCTCAATCGCGCGCTTCAGGAACGCGTGCTCGTGCTGCAGTGGTCGATCCTGTCCGTGCCCAGGGTGGCGGACGCGGATCGCTTCACCATCAATCAGGAAGCTCCCGATTTCTGGCGCGTCGAGGCAAAGTACGGGTTCATGGAAATGCCGGATGTCCCGCGCCTTCTTGCATCCTGCATGGCGGCGGGCTGTCCGATCGATCTTGCCGACATCACCTATTACGTCGGCCGCACCACCATCGTGCCGCGTGAGGATGGCAAGGGCCTGCCGACATGGCAACGGGCGCCATTCGCCGCGATGAGCCGCAACTCGGCGCGGATGAGCGACTATCTGAAGGTGCCGAACGGCCGGCTCGTCGAAATCGGCCGGCAAATCCCGATCTGACGCCGGGCGTTCCGGGCCGCCCGGATCAGTTGATGACCTTGCGATGCTTGCCGGAGAAGTTGGCGTCGCCCCGCTGGTTGATCGACACCCATATGTTGGGATCCTGCTGCGACTGGCGCTTCAGGAAATAATAGCCGGTGGCGTCCCATGAGCGGATGGTGCCGACAAGGTTGTCGAGGATGAAATCCCCTTTGTCGGTCTTGACCGTCAAGATGGCGTGGCCCTCGCCATTAAGGTCATAGACGACCGTCATCAGCAGGGCTTGCCGAGGAAACCCGGCGTCGAGGAGCAGCTTGCGCTTGAACAGCGCGTAAATCTTGCAGTCACCCTTGCCGTCAACCGGATAGTCCCAGTGATCCTGCGTGGTGCCCCAGTGGTCCAGGTTGCTCTCCGGCACGATATAGCCGTTCACAACCCGGTTGACGCGGTCGAGCGTAGCCCACGTCCTTGGCGTGAGCTTGAGGTCCGCGGCGGGAAGCGCACGGACTTCGCATTGGTCGGGACGCCGGCCGCAGAAATCCACCCAGCCATAGGGAATGCTGGTCTTTCCACCGACGGCTACGGACGTCGCCAGGCCCATGGCGGAACTGCGAGGTTGTGTGGCCTCGAAAGCTATGGCGTAGCTGTTGAAGGAAGACGGATAAGCCGGCGTGGCTATTTTGGGGCCAGCGGACCCGGCATTTGGAAGCGAAGCCAGCACGGCGGACGCCAAAAGCAACTCAACAACCCACCGCCGCAACATTACCGTCCCCGCCAGGCGCCACGCTTGTTCTGACGTGAGCTAAGGCGAAAACGACAATCGCCGTCAATTAAATGTTTAATAAAAGGTTAACAGCGAGCCGCCTCCAGCCCGCTAATTGCGCGGAATCAGGCTGAAAGGACTCCTGCCGCGCTGCCATCATTTTTAGTTGATCGTCGCATTTGGGTGAACGGCCGGCTTGGGACCGGCAAATCGCCTCGAGCGAAATCCCTGACGAGCAGGTCGCGACGTTCAGCGCTAAGCGGGTCCTAGCGCGAGGTCTCATGGCATTGGGCCGGCGTGAATCTGGCTCTTGCTGACAGCTGGAAAGCCATGCGCCAATCCAAGTGGCCGTCGCGCGATTCGCGGAAGCCAGCCCTGAAAGCCTGACGGAGTTGCCATGAGCTTGGAGTCTGTTCGCTCCTTCTTCGCCGAACATGCGCCGGATATCGAGGTTCTCGTCACCGAGGCGAGCTCGGCGACGGTCGCGCTGGCCGCGGAAGCGCATGGCGTGATGCCAGCGCAGATCGCCAAGACCATCTGCCTGCGCGTGGGGGATGAAACGATGCTGGTCGTGACCAGCGGTACCGCGAGGCTCGACAACCGCAAGTTCAAGGACACCCTTGGCGGCAAGCCGCGCATGCTCGACGCAGAGCAGGTACTGGCGGCAACCAGCCATCCGCCTGGCGGTGTGTGTCCGTTCGGCCTGCCGTCGCCGCTGCCGGTCTATTGCGACGAGTCGCTGCGCGCCTTCGACGAAGTGGTGCCCGCGGCCGGAGCGACGAATGCCGCGGTGCGCATCACGCCCCAGCGCATGGCCGATCTCGTCGGCGCCCGATGGGTGGATGTGTGCCAGTAGCGAGCAGGAAGCGTTCCGTGACGTGAGGGTTTCCGGAGCAGGCGGCAAATGGACCTGATGATCGTGATATTCGGAGGAGCGATCGCGCTTCTTGCCCTGAGCTTCGTGGTCAGCGTCATCAACTCGATCAGTATGCCATCCGATTCCTTCTCCGGCCGCGCCTTTCTGAAAAGGGCGGCGAAGCGGCAAGGGGTCGAATTGTCCCGCATACCCGGCAGCGTCTGGCGCGAGATCGTCGAAGCCAAGCTCGCAACGGCCAGGCAACTGGCTGCCACCAGCAACAACCCAGCAAACATGAACATCCGCCTCATCCTTGCCCGCGAATTGCGTCGAGAGGCTGAGGCAATCGAAAGGATCATGTCGAATGCGCCGCGCCGGCCGGAAGATGATCTGACGCGCGAAATTCTTTTGCGCAACGGTGTTGTCGGTGCCGATCGGTGACTGCGCTCCCTTCCTTAGTCGTGAACATTTCTTGCAGCCTGAATAGACACAGGTGTCCATTCAGGCTAGGTTCCGCGCCGCGCGAAGGTTGACGGCCTTCGTCTATCTGCTGCGGAATGGAACGGACTATGGACTTTCAAGGGCAGGGCGCGTCGGTGCGTCCCGGTCGCGTGAATGAAGCGGGCTTGAGCGCATGACCAGGCACTACTCCGCGTTTTCGCTCTTCAAGGAAGGTCTCGCCGGCCAGACCGGCTGGGACAAGGCCTGGCGCTCGCCGGAGCCGAAGCCGCGCTACGACGCCATCATCATCGGCGGCGGCGGCCACGGTCTCGCCACGGCCTACTACCTGGCCAAGAATCATGGCGTCACCAACGTCGCGCTGCTGGAGAAGGGCTGGATCGGCGGCGGCAACACCGGCCGCAACACCACCGTGGTGCGCTCCAATTACTTCTACCCGGAAAGCGCGGCGATCTACGGGCTGGCACACAGTCTCTACAAGTCGCTGTCGACCGACCTGAACTACAATGTGATGTTTTCCGCGCGCGGCATCCTCACGCTCGCGCACAGCGAAGCAGGAATGGAAACCGCCGCCAGGTCCGTCAACGCCATCCAGGTCAACGGCATCGACTGCGAGCTGTTCTCGGTCGAGGATGTGCGCCGCGTCGTGCCGATCTACAATTTCAGTCCGGGCACGCGCTTCCCCGTCTATGGTGGCACCTGGCAGCCAAGCGGCGGTACCGCCCGTCATGACGCTGTCGCCTGGGGCTACGCGCGCGCGGCGAGCCGTCTCGGCGTCGACATCATCCAGAATTGCGAGATATCCGATTTCATCATCGAAGACGGACGCTGCCGCGGCGTCGTGACTTCGCGCGGCTCGATCCGAGCCGACCGCACGGGCATGGCCGTGGCCGGCCATTCGTCGGTGCTGGCGGCGAAGGCGGGTTTCCGGCTGCCGGTCAATTCCTACGCGCTGCAGGCCTGCGTGTCCGAGCCGGTCAAGCCGATTATCGATACGGTGGTGATCTCGCCGGACACCGGCGTCTATGTCAGCCAGTCCGACAAGGGCGAGTTGGTGATCGGCGGCGCGCTCGACCGCATCCCGTCCTACGGCCAGCGCGGCAACCTGCCTGTGCTGGAGGGCGTGATTGCCGGCATGCTCGAAATGTACCCGATCTTCGGTCAGTTGAAGATGATGCGGCAATGGGCGGGCATCGTGGACGTGGTCCCGGATTCCTCGCCCATCATCGGCGAATCTCCGCTGCCCGGCCTTTTCCTCAACTGCGGCTGGGGCACGGGCGGCTTCAAAGCGATTCCCGCGGGCGGCACGCTGCTTGCCCATCTGCTTGCCACCGGCAGGCACCACGACATCAGCCGGCCCTTCGATCTCGACCGCTTCGCCCGCGGTCGCCTGATCGACGAGGCCGCCGGCTCCGGCATTGCCCATTGAAGGTATAGAAGAAGATGCAGCTCTTTCCCTGTCCGTTCTGCGGGCCGCGCGAAGAAAGCGAATTTCACTATGGCGGCGAGGCCGGAAATCTCCGGCCTGACGGCAGCGATGTGACCGCCGATCGCTGGGCCGGCTACCTTCACATGCGTGATAATCCGAAAGGACCCACCCGTGAGATCTGGGTGCATCTCACCTGTGGCGAGTTCTTCGCGATGAGCCGCGACAGCGTCAATCACAAGGTGTCGGGCTCTTCCGTGCTCGGCGAAGCGGAGCACGGCGCATGAGCGCCTCCCGTCTTGGCACCGGCGGAAGCGACATCGATCGCAGCCGACCTCTGAGCTTCACCTTCGACGGCAAGCGCGTCGAAGGCTTTGCCGGCGATACGATCGCCTCCGCGTTGCTCGCCAGCGGCCATGCGGTCGTCGGGCGCAGCTTCAAATATCATCGGCCGCGCGGCATCTGGGGTTCCGGTGTCGAGGAGCCCAACGCGCTGGTCGATGTCGAGAGCGCCGGCGGCCGCGTGCCGAATGCGCGCGCGACGACGGTGCGGGCGTCGGACGGCATCAGGGTCAAGAGCGTCAACGCGTCGCCGACGGCCGAGGCCGACCGCAACGCGGTGCTGGATCGCTTCGCCCGCTTCCTGCCTGCCGCGTTCTACTACAAGACCTTCATGTGGCCGGACTGGCACCTGTTCGAGCCGCGCATCCGCGCCATGGCCGGACTTGGCATCGTCGACCCCGACTGGCAGCCACGCCAGGTCTCGGACCAGATCAATCATCACTGCGACGTCCTAGTCGTCGGCGCCGGGCCGGCTGGACTTGCCGCGGCGGCCAGCGCAGCGGCGGCCGGCCATTCGGTTGTCCTGGTCGACGACAGGATGCATCCCGGTGGGTCGCTGCGCCATCGCACCGGCGAAATCGACGGCGTCGAGGGCAGGGCATGGGTCGAGGCGACATTTGCCAGGCTGAAAGATGGCGGCCAGCTGGTGCTGAGCGACACGACCGCCTTTGGCCTCTACGATCACAATCTGGTAGGGCTCAACCAGCGGCACGCCGACGGTCGGCCCGACACACTGTGGCGCGTGCGGCCGCGCCGTATCGTGCTGGCGACGGGCGCGATCGAACGGCCCGCGCCGTTCGCCAACAATGATCTTCCGGGAATCCTGTCCGCCGACGCCGCGCTCGCCTATCTGCGCCGGCACGGGGTTCTTGTCGGCCGGGACATCGTGGTAGCGACCAACAACGACAGCGCCTATGAGTCTGCCTCGGCGCTCGCCGCGGCCGGCGCGTCCGTGACGATGGTCGATTGCCGGCGCGACGGCGGCGCGCAAGGGAAAACCAGGATCCGGGTCCTAGCCGGGCGCACGGTGGTCGCGGCGCGCGGGCGCAATGCGGTCGGGGGTGTGCTGCTCGACGACGGCGCGACGCTAGCGGCCGATTGCGTTCTCGTCTCTGGCGGCTGGACACCGACCGTCCACCTGTTCTCGCAGGCGAAAGGCAAGCTCGCCTGGAATGATCAGCTGGCGGCTTTCATTCCCGGTGAAGTCATCGACGGGATCGGCGTTGCCGGCGCTGTGGCAGGCACGGTCTCCCTTTCGGACGCCCTGGCTGGCGGCGCAGCAGCCGTCGGGGCGTTCGGCTCATCGTCGCCTGCGCCTCACGGCACGGGAGTGGAAGCAACGCTGGGCGTCGTCAGCCAGTGGCCGAAGCCCAAGGCCAAGGGCCGTGTCTGGATCGACTACCAGAGCGACGTCACCGCCAAGGACGTCGAGCTTGCGGCGCGGGAGAATTTCATCTCCGTCGAGCATCTGAAGCGCTACACCACGCTCGGCATGGCGACCGACCAGGGCAAGACCTCGAACCTGAACGGCCTGGCGCTGCTGGCTGATATCACCGGGCGCGGCATTCCCGAGGTCGGCACCACTACCTATCGGCCGCCATTCACGCCTGTGCCTTTCGCAAGCCTCGCCGGGTCGCGCCGGGGCAGCATGCACGCCCCGGTCCGCCGCCTGCCGCTGGAGGCAGACCACCGCGCCGCCGGCGGGGTGTTCCAGGAATATGGCGGTTGGCTGAGGCCCGCCTATTACGGAGGCGGCGAAGCTGGCGCCTCGATCCAGGAGGAAGCGCGGCGAGCCCGCCAGTCTGTCGCGCTCTTCGACGGCTCGACGCTCGGCAAGATCGAGGTGGTCGGCCCGCGCGCCGCCGAGTTCGTCGACTTCATCTATTACAACACCATGTCGACCCTGAAGCCCGGCCATTGCCGCTACGGCTTCATGTTGTCGGAAAATGGCGTGGTCTTCGATGACGGCGTCCTGGTCCGCCTGGACGAGCATCGCTTCATCGTCTCCTGCTCGTCGTCGCATGTCGCCGCGGTCCACGCGCGCCTCGAGGAATGGCGGCAGGACCGCTTTGGCCGCGATGCGGTCTACATCCACAACGCCACCGCGCACTACGCGACTTTGACCGTTTCGGGTCCGAATGCGCGCCAGGTCGTGGAAGCGCTCGATCTGGGCGCGGCACTTGACGATGCCAGCCTGCCGCATATGGCCGTCTCCGCCGGCCGTTTCGCCGGCGACGAAGTGCGCATCGCCAGGGTCTCCTTCACCGGCGACCGCAGCTACGAGATTTCCATCCGCGCCGATCGGGCTCAGGCGTTGTGGGCCAGGATGCAGCAGGAGGGTCGCACCTTCGACGCCGTGCTGCTCGGGCTGGAATCCCTGATGATCCTGCGCGCCGAGAAGGGATACATCGTCATCGGCAAGGACACCGATGGCACCACCATGCCGCATGATCTGGGCGTCGCGGGACCACGCACCAAGCGGGCCAATGAGTTCGTCGGCAAGCGCTCGCTCTTCACGGAAGCGGCAAACGGCACGAACCGCAATCAGCTCGTGGGCCTCGCAGTGCGCGAAGGCGAGGCGCCGCTGGCGACTGGCGCGCATGGCGTGGAGAAAAGCGGCGGTCGGCTCCGAAGCGTCGGTTTCGTCACCTCGAGCTACCAGAGCCCGGCCATGGGACGCCCGGTGGCCCTGGCGCTCATCGAACGCGGCGCGGCGCGACACGGCGAGACGATCGACGTTCAGCATCTCGGAGTAGTGCGGCAGGCGACCATCGTCGCACCTTGCGCCTTCGATCCGGAAGGGAGCCGCCTGCATGCGTAACCTTGCCGAAAAATGGCCGGCGGCGCCCGACTTCGCCACCGCTGTACTGAACAAGAATGGCGTGACCGTGCGAACGCTTGGCGGGCTCAACCAGCTTCTGGTCAGCGGCGACCTCGCGGCCTGGTCGAAGGCTTCGGGTCTCGCAGGCGAAGGCGTCGGGGCAGGCGCGGTGGTCGGCGGCGACAGATACACGGTGCGGATCGCGCGCGACCGCCTTCTTGCGGTGGGAGGGCAGCCGTTGCCCATCGTGGCCGGCTGGCACGCGGACGGTTTCGCGGTCACGGTCATGGATGCCGGCCTGCATGTGTTCGAGATCGAGGGGCCGGACCTGGACCGCCTCATCGCCAGGGGCACGGCACTCGACCCGGGACATACAAGTCGCTCGGCTTCGATCCTTTTCGCCGGCGTCAGCGTCCTTTTCTACCGCTTCGGCAACCCCAATCGGGCGCGCCTCCACATCGACCGGGGCCTCGCGCCGTATCTTTGGGAATGGCTCGAACAGGCGCAAGTATTGTAGCGGGACGGTTTCAGGTCTATCTAGCCGGCGTTCAATCTTGGCCGGCTCGCTATGCTCTCCGATTCCAGTGCTGATGAAGTCGTGCGGCGGTCCGGTCTGATCGGCAATACCAAGGTGACGCGCGAGGACTGGATGAACCTCGCGCTGGAGACGTTGATCTCCGAGGGCGTGGAATCCGTGCGCGTCCTCGCGCTCGGGCAGAAGCTGAACGTCTCCCGTTCCAGCTTCTATTGGTACTTCAGGAGCCGCCAGGATCTGCTCGACCAGCTGCTGAACTATTGGCGCAACAATAACACCCGCTTCATCGTCGAGCAGGCCGGCAGGCCCGCCGCGTCGATCACGCAGGCGGTGCTCAACGTCTTCGAATGCTGGCTGAACGAATCGCTGTTCAACCCGCGGCTGGATTTCGCCGTGCGTGCCTGGTCGCGCCAGTCCACAAAGGTGCATCGGGTCGTCAACGAGGAGGACGACACGCGGGTCGACGCCATCCGGGCGATGTTTTCGCGGCACGGTTATAACGACACGGAAGCGTTCGTGCGGGCCCGCGTGCTCTACTTCACGCAGATCGGCTACTACTCGCTCGAGATCGTCGAGCCGGTGAGCAACCGGCTTTTCCTGACGCCTGCCTACCTGCTCACGCACACGGGCGAAGAGCCTCGTGAGGGAGAGGTCGAGGCCTTCGCCGAGAAGATGCTTTCGCGAACCCGCAATTGAGCAGGGGCTCCCGACGCCTCGTCAGTTAAGGTCGCGCGGAAATTCCTTGACCTCTTGGCGATCGATCACGACTTCGTCGCCCGAATGCGCGATGAGATGCGTTTCCATGCGCCAGACATCGCGCAGCGCCCGCACGGTCGCGGAAACGGAAACGCGGGCGTTCCAGTCGCCCCGTGCATAGGATTTGTCCCAGGTCACGGTTCCGCGCGCCGAGTTCGGGTCGTCCGGATGGACGCTGAAGACTTCGGTCTGCCTGGCCGAGAGAGTGATGCCGGTATGCGGGTGGCGCACCGTGCCGCCGTCGATGACGACGGTGTAGGTGGCCTCGCCGGTGATCTGGTTGGTCGTCACCTCGCGCCGGAAAGGCTCGCCGGCCTTGAGCATCTCCTGCGCCATTGGCGTGGCGCTCTCCGGACCTTCGAACGCCGCAAGCGTCTCATCGAGCGCTTGCGACTTGCGCACCGGCAGGATCAGCCGGCTGCCGGCACAATGGATCGACAGCGTCGCATTCTCCGGGCCAGGGAAGACGATCGGCCAATGACCCGTGGCGATGGCGAGCCGGATGCGCTGGCCCTTCTCGAAACGCTGGCCGCAGCAGCGCAACTTGAAGCGCACCGTTTCGGCCTTGCCCGGTATCATCGGCTTCAGGTCGAGATCGTCGTGCCGGTGGGTGAGGTTGAGGATGCCGTAGCTGACGCGAGAAGCCGCACCGTCTTCCTGAACGAGTGAGAGCGTCGCGGAGACCAGCGCAACAGGCTTGTCCGAGGCGAGCTTCACCTCGAATTCCGGGAAGCCGAGGATTTCCACGGCTTCTTCCAGCGGCTTCGTCTCGAAGATCAGTGCGTTGCCGGCTTCCATGCGCTGGTCGACCGGCAGCGTCGGCAGGACGCCATAGCCGCACCAGGCGCCCGACGACAGGCCGGCGGTTGATGGCGAACGGATGGTCAGCACGTCGTTGCTGCCACCGCCCTCGGCAAGCTTGCCGGGCGAGAGCGTGAGTGTATGTTCGCCGACGCCGGGACCCGGCCAGGACGGTTCCGCCACCCAACGGCCCGGGCGTTCGTCATAGATGGCGGCGGGCGCCGCCGGGTCCTGAATCCAGGCGCGCAGCATGGGTTCGTCGGCGATGCCTGTGTCGATGCCCTTGAGATACTGGTCCCACCAGCGCAGGCATTCCTGCAGGAAGCCCATGCGCGGCCCCGGCATGGCGAAGTGCGGGTATTTGTGGCCCCAGGGACCGATCAGGCCCTTGCGGATGCCGGGCAGCTTTTTGAGCATGCGGAAGATCGGGTTCGGGTAGCCGTCGGCCCAACCGCCGACCGCGTAGACCGGAATCTCGACATCGGAGTAATCCTCGCAGATCGAGCCGTGCTTGTAGAAGTCGTCGCGGCGCTGATGCTCGAACCAGTCCTGCATCCAGATGCCGTTGCCTTTGAGGCGACCTTCCCACAGCTCGCGCCAGCGCTCGCCAACGATCAGCGGATCGGGCGGCGTCATGGCGATCGCCCAGGCGGTGGTGCCCCAGATCAGGTTGTCGCACATCTGCGCGCCGCC
>NZ_JANINM010000419.1 GCF_024509055.1 Mesorhizobium sp.
CACCATCTCGACCTACAAGAAGCTCGGCATCATCGAGCCGCTGGACATGGCCAAGTTGACGAATTTCGACGGCAAGTCGGAAGATTCGCGCTTCACGGCGGAAGGCACCATCGACGGCACGATCTATGCCGTGCCGAAGAACTGGGGCACCACGGGCTTCGCGGTCAACACCAAGAAACTCGCCAAGCCGATGACCAGCTGGAAGGAATTCTGGGACACGGCGATGGCCGAGGCCGACGGCCGCACCATGGTGCACGACTACCAGCTGACCACGATCGGCAATGCGCTGAAATATTACGGCTACTCGTTCAACTCGCTGAAGCAGGACGAGCTCGCCAAGGCCGAGGAACTGCTGCTCAAGGTCAAGCCGCATCTGTTCGCGGTGTCGAGCGACTACCAGCCCGGAATGCGCGCCGGCGACGCCTGGATGACGATGTGCTGGACCAATGACGGGGCGCAGCTTCACCGCGATGTCCCCGAGATCGCCTATGTGCTCGGCAAGGAGGGCGGCGAGATCTGGACCGACTTCTACGCCATCCCGAAGGATGCGCCGAACAAGCCGGCCGGCTATGCGCTGCTCAACTACCTGATGAACCCGAAGGTGGCGGTGAAGGAGCATCTGGCCAATGGCGCGCCCTGCACGGATGCGCGGGTCAACGCGCTGCTGCCGAAGGAGGTGCTGGACAATCCGATCCTCTATCCGGCGGCCGACCTGTTGAAGCCGCTCGAGTTCGGCGCCGCGGCGACACTCACCGATCCGGGCCGCGCCGAGCTGATGGCGCGCTTCAAGTCGGCTTGAGCAAGACCGGCAAAAAACCCGATCCCAAGAATGCGACCGGCGGGCAGACGCTCGCCGGAACGGAACCGGCTTTTTCGATGCGTGGCACCCTCCTTCGCAAGAATCTCCTGACCGCGCTGCTGCTCGCGCCCGCGACGCTGTGGCTGGTCGTGTTCCTGGTCCTGCCCTTCGTCGCCATCGCCATTTTCAGCGTCGGCGAGAGAGCACCTGAAGGCGGCTACCAGGCGGCCTTCACTTTCGCGCAGTATGCCAACCTGCCGGCGCGGGCGACGGCCTTCTGGAACACGATGGTGCTGGCGCCCATCGGCGCTTTTGCCTGCCTGCTTGTCGCCTATCCGGTTGCCTACTATCTGGCCTTGCGCGCGCCGCAGCGCTGGCGGCTGATCCTGCTTGCGCTGATCGTCATCCCGTTCTGGACCAGCCTTCTGATGCGCACCTACGCCTGGATGTATATCCTTGGCGGGCGCGGCATTCCGGCCCTGCTCGCCTATGTCGGCATCGAGGATCTGAGGCTTATCAACACGCCGGGCGCCGTGCTGCTCGGCATCGTCTACGGCTACCTGCCGCTGATGATCCTGCCGATCTATGTCAGCCTGGAACGGCTCGACCGCCGGCTGCTGGAGGCCTCGGCGGATCTCGGCGCGACCCCGCTGTCCACATTCCTCGGCGTGACGCTCAGGCTGTCGCTGCCGGGTGTCATGACCGGCTTCTCGCTGGTGATGATCCTGCTGCTCGGCGAGTATCTCATTCCGACCCTGCTTGGCGGCGGCAAGGTGTTCTTCATCGGCAACGCGCTGGTGGACCTCTTCCTGCAGTCGCGCAACTGGCCGTTCGGGTCGGCGATTGCGATCACCCTGGTGCTGGTCTCGGTGGTGGTGCTGGTCGTCGCCAACCGCATCTCGACCCGGCTTTCGGGCGCACGCCGGGTGGACCTGATCTGATGCGTGCCTTCGTCGTCGCTGTCTTTGCCTTCCTCTATCTGCCGATCGCGCTGGTCGTGCTGTTCTCCTTCAACGCCGGCCACCATGCCAGCGAGTTCACCGGCTTCTCGGTGCAATGGTACGGCAAGGCGCTGTCCAATCCCTTCCTGGTCGAGGCGCTGAAGAACAGCCTGTTCATCGCCACCACCAGCGCGCTTCTCGCGGCGTTCTGCGGCACGGCCGCCGCGCTTGGCCTGCAGCGGGTCGGGACGCGGACACGGGCAGTCTTCGACGGCTTGCTCGGCGCGGCGATCGTTGTCCCCGGCGTCGTCATCGGCATCTCGACGCTGGTCGCGCTCGTTCAACTGTTCGGGGTCGTCAATCCGTTCCTCGCCTCGCTGTGGCCGACCGACCAGCCGCCGCGGCTGTCGCTGGGCTACGGTTCGATCATCGCCGCGCACGGCCTGTTCTCGATGGCGCTGGTGGCGATGATCGTCGGCACTCGCCTGGGCAGCCTCGACCGCAATCTGGTCGAGGCCTCGAGCGATCTCTACGCCACGCCGCTGACGACCTTCCGCTCGATCGTGCTGCCGCAGATCATGCCGGCGGTGGTTGCGGGCTTCCTGCTCGCCTTCACCTTCTCCTTCGACGATTTCATCATCGCCTTCTTCGTCGCCGGCTCGCAGACGACGTTGCCGATCTACGTCTTTGCCTCGATCCGGCGCGGCGTCACGCCGGAGATCAACGCCATCGCCACGATTGTGCTCGCGGCATCGGTCCTGCTGGTCGTGCTGGCCCAATGGCAACTCGGCCGTCGAAAACCATCGCCTTGAAAGAACAGTCCATGATTTTGAAAGATCGCATCGCCGTCGTGACGGGCGCCGGGTCGGGCATCGGGCGCGCCGGCGCCATGATCATGGCGAGGGAAGGGGCGGTGGTGGTCATCGCCGATCGCGATAGCGATGCTGGCGAAACGACGGCGTTCGACATCCGCGCCGCCGGTGGTCGGGCCGAGGCAGTCGCCACCGATGTCGGCGAGGACGCGGCGGTCGAGGATCTCATCGCGGGAGCGCTCGGCAAGCATGGCCGCATCGACATCCTGCACAGCCATGCCGGCATCCAGGTCGGCGGCACGCTGACCGAGGTCAGCTCCGATAGCATGGACGCTTCCTGGCGGATCAATGTGCGAGCGCAGTTCCTCGCGGCCAAGTCGGTCATGCCGGCAATGATCGCGCAGGGTGGCGGCGTCATCCTCAACACGGCATCCAATTCCGGCGTCTTCTACGATCGCGAGATGATCGCCTACGCCACGTCCAAGCACGCTGTGGTGGCGATGACCAGGCAGATGTCGCTCGACTATGCCAGGCACAACGTGCGCATAAACGCGCTTTGCCCGGGCTGGGTCGATACGCCCTTCAACGAGCCGTTCATCGCCCAGATGGGCGGACGCGACGCGATCGAGAATTACGTGCGCACCAAGATCCCGATGGGGCGGTGGGCAAGCGCGGACGAGATCGCCGAAGCGATCCTGTTCCTCGTCTCCGACCGCTCGTCCTTCATGACCGGCCAGGCGCTGGTGGTCGACGGCGGCGAGAGCATCGGCTGAACTGGCCCAGCAAAGCGGACTTGCGCCGGCGGCGATGATCGGTCAAATCATTGGCTCCACATTGATGAGTTCCGTCATGCAGACTGCAGAACAGCAATACCGCGCAAGGCATTCGATTTTTGCCAGCGGTATTGCTTTTTCGCAGGCCGGGATGTCGACCCTCAGGAACAGCGCATCAGCGGGATACCACTGACCATGCGCTGTTGCCGCTTTGAGAACCTGCAACGCGCCGAGGAGACGAAGGTCGGTTCGCATGTGGTTCGTGACGGCTGGACCGAAGGGGTGCAGGGGTCGATCCATCCGGCCTCCCGGCCGGTTATCAGGCGGGCGCCCGTCACTCGGACAACGCATTTCTTCTAACGCCCCAGACTGAACGGACGTGCCCGCCGAAGCGATTCCTCCTTCGTACGGACATGACCAATGCCTGACAAACCAGATACCTCACTCTCCAGCGGCCACACGCAAAGCTGGCTGAAAACGCATGGGATAAACGAGGTCGAATGCCTCGTGCCCGACATGAACGGCGTGCTGCGCGGCAAGACGCTGCCGGTGGCCAAGTTCCTCAAAGCGCTCGAGGACAGCGCACTCTTCCTGCCGAGCAGCGCCTTCCTGGTCGCCATCGACGGCCGCTATTCCGGCTCCATCGATGAGAACTTCGCCTACCAGGATCCGGATATGCGCATGGTGCCGGACCTGCCGACGCTGTGCCTCGCGCCAGGCGGTGCCCCGGGCAAGGCCTATGTGCTGGCCGACGCGTTCCACATGGACGGCCGGCCATGGATGGCGTCGCCGCGCCACGTATTAAGGGCGGTGCTCGATCTTTACCGGCAGCGCGGCTGGCGGGCTGTGATGGCGCCGGAGCTCGAATTCTATCTCACAGCACTCAATCCCGATCCGGACAAGCCGCTGACCGCGCCGGTGGGACGCAACGGGCGCCCGGAAAGCGTGCAGCATCCCTATGACATGCAGGCGCTGGAAGAGTTCGAAGCGGTGACGCGGCGCCTCTACGACCATGCCGCGGTGGCTGGTGTGCCGCTCGACACGCTGATCCATGAGTCCGGCACGGCACAACTGGAGATCAACCTGCTGCATGGCGATCCGCTGGCGCTTTCCGACAAGGCGTTGCTGTTCAAGCGCATGGCGCGGCAGGCGGCGCAGGCGAGCGGCATGCATGCCACCTTCATGGCGAAGCCGATCGCGGCGCAGGCCGGCAGCTCCATGCATCTGCACATGTCGATCGTCGACGAGGCGGGCGAACCCTTGTTTGCCGGCAAAGGCGGTGACGACAGCGAGATGTTCTCGCAGTTCATCGGCGGCCTGCAGAAATACATCCCCGAGATCATGCCGCTGTTCGCGCCGAACGTGAATTCGTACCGCCGCATCCGGCCGGGCCACAGCGCGCCCGCCAACATCGAATGGTCGCATGACAACCGCTCCTGCGGCCTGCGCGTGCCGATGGGCGGGCGCGCCGCGCGGCGGGTCGAGAACCGGTTGCCCGGCGCCGACGCCAATCCCTATCTCGCCATGGCCGGCTCGCTGATTGCCGGCTATCTCGGCATCGAGGAGAAGCTCACCCGTTCGCCGGAAGCTTTCGGCAATGCCTACAGCGTCAAGAGCACGCTGCCCAAGACGATGGAGGAGGCACTCGATCGCTTCGCGGCCTGCGAACCCGTGAAGGCGTTGCTAGGGGAGGATTTCTTCCAGACCTATCTGCGCGTGAAGAGCGTCGAGCTCGACCTGTTTCAGAGCGTCGTGACGTCCTGGGAACGCGACCACCTGCTGCTGAAGGTGTGATCATGGCTTCGCGTTCGACAGGTTTCAATTCTGGGCTCGATATCGGCAAGTCCTATTACGTCGCCACCGCCAATCCGGCGCCGGACCATCCGGCGCTTGCTGGCGATATCGAAGCCGATCTGGTCGTGGTCGGTGGTGGCTGCACCGGTCTTTCGGCGGCGCTGCATGCGGCCGAGCGCGGGCTGAAAGTCGTGCTGCTCGAAGGCGGCAAGATCGGCTGGGGCGCTTCGGGCCGCAATGGCGGGCAGATGATCCCCGGCCTGCGCAGGGGCGCCAAGGGGCTGGTCAAGTCGTACGGGCCGGAGCGGGCGAAGGCCTTGTTCGACCTCGCCTTCGAGGCGCGCGGGCTGGTGCTCGACATCATCGAGCGCCATGCGATCGACTGCGACCTTCGGCTCACCGGCCATCTGGTCGGGGCGGTCAACAGTTCCGACATGCGCGACTTCGAGGAGGAGGCCGAGTGCCTCGCCAAGGTGATGAACTTCCGGCATGTCGAGATACTGTCGGCGGCGAAAGCGCGGCAGATGGTGGACACGCCCTATCAGGGCGCGGTCTTCGAGGATCTCGGCGGCCACATGCATCCGCTGAACTACACGCTGGGCCTCGCCCGCGCCGCGGTTAGCGCCGGCGTGACCATCCACGAGAATTCGGTCGCCGTCCGGCTGGATCGCCAGCCGTCCATCAGGGTCTTCACCGACAAGGGCTCGGTCCGCGCCAAGCATGTGGTGCTGGCCGGCGACGCGCTGCTGAAAGGGCTCGAGCCACGCGTCAACAGCCGCATCATGCCGGTCGGCAACTACATCGTCGCCACCGAGCCTTTGGGCGAACGCAACGTCATCCCGGCCAATGTCGCGGTTTCGGACACGCTCTTCGTTGTCAACTACTACCGCATGTCGGCCGATGGCCGGCTGCTGTTCGGAGGCGGCGAGCGCTACACGCCTTCGCCGCCCGCCGACATCGCCGGTTTCGTGCGACCCCACATGGAAAAGACGTTCCCGCAGCTCAAAGGCTGCCGGATCGACCACGCCTGGGGCGGGCTGGTGTCGGTGACAACGTCGCGCCTGCCGCATGTCGGGCATTATGGCGAGGTCTATTTCGCGCATGGCTATTCCGGCAAGGGTGTCATCCTGTCGACGCTTTCGGGCAAGCTGCTCGCGGAAGCGATCACGGGCGACTTCTCGCGGCTCGACCTGTTCTCGACGCTGACGCCGCTGCCGTTCCCAGGTGGTACGGCGCTGCGCGCGCCGCTCTATGTGCTCGGCATGCTGTGGTACGCCATGCGCGATCGCCTGAGGCATTGACGGGCGACTTTCCCGCAGGCTCAGGCATTGCCAGCTCCGGCGGCCGGGGGACGAACTCCCGGCCGTCGATGTTTAGCCGGCGTCGCGGTTGGTCAGCGCGATGTGACAGCAACCTGAGCCATGGCCCGGCGTCCAGGTGACGTTGGCGAAACGCACGCCGGTCGCCTCGAACAGGCCGCGGTCGAAGGCGCCGGCGATGCGGCAGAGCGTGGCGAGCTTTTCCCCGCCGACGCCGGCTTCGATCCAGGCGTCCTTCAGCGGACAACGCTTGACCTTGAAGGCGATATGGTCCGGTCCGCGATCGACATCGGTCGGATACATGCGGCCGCCATCCGGGCTGGCGGCGAGGAACGCCTCACCGATCGCCGGGGCGTCATTGGGGCCGAAACCGGCAAAGGCGACGGCTGCTACTTCGCGACCGCGCTGCTCGATGGTGCGGATCATGACCGCCTCGGCTTTCTCGGCGCCGAGCTCGGCAGTCAATTCGTCGAGGAACAGGCGATAGAGGTCGGCCCGGTTGCGGAAAGCGGAGTCGAGTTCGCGCGACAGTTTTTCGGCTCTGGTTGCTTCGCGGTCGGTCATGCTGTTGTGTTCCTGATCAATCTTGGCGTTGACGCCACCAAGGCCTTGCCGATCGCCGATTGCGGATTGGCGATGACGGCGCGGGCTTCGCCGCTCTCCGCGATCCGGCCGGCTTCGAGAATGACGACGCGATGCGCGACGGCACGGATGACGCCGAGGTCATGTGAAATGAAGAGATAGGCGATCCGTTCCTGTCTTTGCAGGTCGAGCAGCAATTCGAGGATTTGCGCGCGTACCGAAACATCCAGTGCGGACACTGCTTCATCGAGCACGATCAGGGACGGCCGCGTGGCGATGGCCCGGGCAATCGCCACACGCTGGCGCTGGCCGCCGGAAATTTCATGGATGCCGCGCGCCGCGAGGCTGGCATCGAGTCCGACACGCTCCAGGAGACCAGCGATACGGCGAGGCCGCTCGGCGCGCGAAGCGATGCCGTGGACGCGCAAGGGGTCGTCCAGTACGCGCGCCACGGTTGCGCGCGGGTTTAGGGCAGCGAGCGGATCCTGAAACACCATCTGGATGCGGGCGCGTTTGGCGCGGAGGGCGGCGCCCGACAGCGAGAGGAAATCTGTGCCCTCGAATTCGATGCGGCCGGCATCGTGTTCGATCAGCCGCAGCACCAGCCGCGCGATCGTCGACTTGCCGCTGCCGGACGGGCCGGCCAGCGCCAGTGTTTCCGCCGGTCCGATCTCGAACGACACGTCATCGACCGCCGCGAAAGGTTGGCCGCCACGGCGATAGCGTTTGGCGAGATTGGAGACAGCAAGCAGGCTCATGCCGAAGCGCCCTGCCGGTCAAGCAGCGGTTCGGCGTCGAGGCCGAGATAGGCGTCAAGCAATGAGCGCGTGTAGACGTGACGCGGCGCCTCTACGATCTGGCGGGTTTCGCCAAGCTCGACGAGTTCGCCGTGGCGCAGCACCGCGATGCGCTCGGCGAGCGTGGCGGCCAACGCGATGTCGTGGCTGATGAAGAGCAAGGTCATGCCGTCTTCGGCGACCAACTGGCGGATCAGGGCCACGATCTCGGCCTGCACGATGGTGTCGAGCGCGCTTGTTGCTTCATCGGCGATCAACAGCTTCGGCCCAGCAGCTATTGCGGCGGCGATCGCCACGCGCTGCTTCTGGCCGCCGGACAGCTGGTGTGGATACGCGCGCAGGGCCGAGCCCGGATCGGGCAAGCGGACGCGTTCCAGCAGGATCCTGGCTCGCGCGAGCGATTGGGACCAGTCGAGGCCGAGATGGGTGTGCACGACCTCGGCGATCTGCTTGCCGACAGGCATGACCGGGTCGAGGCTGGAGGAGGGGTCCTGGAAGACAAAGCCGATGTCGCGACCGAGGCGGGGTGCCTTGGCACGAGCGTTTGCCGGCAAGAACCAATCGATGTGCCCGTCAATCTTAGCTGACCTCGCCAGCAACCCCGCAATCGCCAGCGCCAGTGTACTCTTGCCCGACCCGCTTTCGCCGATGATCGCCAGACGCTCGCCTGCCTCTACATTCAGGCTAACCCCTTTCAGCGCCACCACCTCGGCACTCTCCCGCCGGTAGCGCACCGAGAGATCGTGGATCGAGAGCAGCGTGGTCACGACAGGCTCCTGCGCACTGCCGTGCTTTCGACAATGCCTTCGCCCGCGAGGTAGACGCCAAGCACGGTCAGCACCAACGCGACGCCTGGAACGATCGACAGGAAAGGTGCGGTGCGCAACACGGTGCGGCCCTCGGCGATCATGCCGCCCCAGGTGACACGGTTGGGATCGCCAAGGCCGAGGAAGGAGAGCGCGGCCTCGGTGAGGATGGCCGCCGCCACGATCACCGAGGACAGCGCCAGCACCGGTGGTAGCGCGTTGGGCAGCACCTCTCGAAACGCAATTTCCAGGGGGTGCATGCCGATGACGCGCGCGCCGGCAACGTAGTCGCGTTCGCGGATGGAGAGTACTTCCGCGCGCGCCACCCGCGCCGGACCAGTCCAGGCGCCGAGCGCTATTGCCGCGACGACGACGCCGAGCGAAGGCCCGACAATGCTGACGAAAGCGAGCGCGAGGAGAAAGCTCGGCACGGTCTGGAACGCGTCTGTAACGCGCATCAGTACTTCGTCGATCAGGCCGCCGGCAAAACCGGCCAGCGTGCCGACCACCGCGCCGATCAGAAGCGCGGCAGCCGCAGCCGCAAGCCCAACTGCCAGAGATGTGCGCGCGCCGTGGAAGAGCTCGGCCAGCACGTCGCGGCCGAGCCGGTCGGTGCCGAGCGGCAACGACCAGTCCCGGAATGGCGACAGGAGCGCCGGACCGGCGATCGCCTGCGGGTCGGCGGGGAAAAGCAGCGGCGCCGCCAACGCCATCGCGACCAGAAGGCTGAGGATAAGCGCGCCTGCAATCGCCTCGGGCGTTCGAAAGAAGCGGCGAAGCAGGCTCATGCGCCGGCCTCGCTGGAGCCGACGCGCGGGTCGAGGAAGGCGTAGGCGAGATCGACCAGAAGGTTGATGAGGATGACGAGCACAGCGCTGACCAGGATGATGCCGAGCAGCAGCGGCGTGTCGCGTCCGGCAACGGCCTCCTGTGCCAGCCGGCCCAGGCCAGGCACGGCAAAGACGCTTTCGATGACGACGCTGCCGCCGAGCATCTGCGCCGATTGCAGGCCAAGCATGGTGACCAACGGAAGCAGCGCGTTGCGAGCGACATGGGCAAGCACGATGCGGCGGCGCGACAGACCTCTAGCACGGGCGGCAAGCACAAAATCCTGCCGCCAGGCTTCGGCCATGCCGGCTCGCATCATGCGCAGGTAGAGCGCCAGGTAGATGAAGCCGAGCGCCGAGACCGGCAGCACAAGGTGGACCGCGATATCGACGGCCCGCGCCAGCCCGGTCTTGCCGGAAGCGATGGTCTCGATGCCGCCGATGGGCAGCCAGCGCAGGTCGACGGCGAAGACGACGATCAGCACCAAGCCGAGCCAGAAGCCGGGCACGGCGTAGAGCGCCAGCGAGCTGATCGAGAGGAATCGGTCTCGGAAGCTGCCCGGTCTGGCGCCGGCATAGATGCCGAGCGCCGAGCCGAGGCCGAAGGAGAGCGCCGTGGCGCTGCCCATCAGGGTCAGCGTCGTCGGCAGGCGTTCGAGGATGATTTCGCGGATCGGCCGGGAGAAAGTGACGGACTGGCCGAGGTCGAGATGCAGCAGCGCCCACAGGTAGTTAGCGAGCCGGGTCAGCTCCGACTGGTCGAGACCCCAGCGGTGGCGCAGAAGCTCGATCATGCCGGCATCGCCGCCGGTCGAGACGATATAGGCGTCGACCGCGTCGCCGGGCGCGGCTTCGAGGAGAAAGAAGCTGCCGATGACGACGATGAGGAGGACAAAGACGCTGCCGACGAGGCGACGGCGCAGCAGGATGAGGGCGCGGGTCATGCGCGCCTCGTGAGGTAGGCGATATGCTGGCTATGATTGCGCCAAGGCACCCCCCTCTGTCCTGCCGGACATCTCCCCCTCAAGGGGGGAGATTGGCCGTCGTCAACGGCTTCGCCAATCGCCATCGTTGGCAAACTGGCGAGACGTACGAGCAGCTGATCTCCCCCCTTGAGGGGGAGATGTCCGGCAGGACAGAGGGGGGTATCGTAGAACTCGACGTCTACGATGGTTTCCTCGCGAACTTTCATCCGCGTAAGTGTGTCACGATTCCAAATAGGTGTCCGCCCAGTTCGAAACCGCCCAGCGCGGGTTGTTGGCGATGTTGCCCACCGTGTCGCGGGCGACGGAAATGAAGCTCCATTCGGCGACGTTGATCAGCGGCAGGTCCGCGGCGACCTTCTTCTGGAACTCCTTGTAGAGCTCTGTACGCGCGGCGGTGTCGAGCGTCTCCGACGCCTTGGTGATCAGCGCGTCCAGCTCGACGTTCTTGTAGCCGCCCTGGTTGGAGAAGGGCACGCCGTCCGGAATGCCGCTCTGCACCAGGATGGTGGTCGAGATCGCCGGGTCGCCGCGGAACACCGGCGGGCCGACGGCGAGGTCGAAGGCGTGATCGGTGTAGACCGCCTTGATGTGCGCGGCCGAGTCGTTGTTGATGATCTCGGCGTCGATGCCGATTGCGGCGAGCGCCTGGCGCAGATAATCGCCGAATTGTTTCGTCTCGTTGAAATAGGGTGCCGGCAGCAGCTTCAACGCGAACCGCTTGCCATCGTCGGCGCGCTTGTAGCCGGCCTCGTCGAGCAGCGCATTGGCCTTGGCGACGTCGAACGGGTAGGTCGGCACGTCGGCGGTGTAGAATTGCGGATCGTTCTTCGGCACCGGGCCGGTCGCGGTCGCCGCGTAGCCGAGGAAAACGGTCTTGACGACGAAATCCTTGTCGATGGCATGCGCGATCGCCTGGCGCACCTTGAGATCGGCGAGTTCCTTGCGGCGGTGGTTGATCTCGACGACAAGCTGATAGGTCAGCCCCTCATAGCCCTTGGTGATGACCTTCAGGCCCGGCACCTTGGAGATACGGTCGAGGTCGGCGAGCGGGACAGCGGAGAAGGCGGCAAGCTGGATTTCTTCCGCCTCGAGCGCGGCAGCGGCAGAGGTGCGATCGGGCAGCACCTGGTAGACGATCTCATCGAGATAGGGCTCGTCCTTGCCCCAATAGGCGTCGTTCCTGGTCAGCCGATAATACTGGCCGGCCTTGTATTCGGCGAATTTGAACGGCCCGGTGCCGATCGGCGCGTTGTTGGCCGGGTTGTCCTCGATCTTGCCGTTCTCATAGACATGTTTGGGCACGACGCTCGACAGCGCCGGCAGCGCGTTCCGGATCAACTGGAACGGCGTCGGCTTGGCGAATTTGAAGATGGCAGTGAGGTCGTCGGGCGTCTCGACGGCCTCGAGGTCCTTGAAAACGGTACGGCCGAGATTCTGCAGGGGCTTCCAGATATGCAGCGCCGAGAAGGCGACGTCGGCGGACGTGAAGGGCTTGCCGTCATGCCATTTGACGCCGTCACGAAGCTTGAAGGTCGCCGAGAGGCCGTCGGCGGCACCTTCCCAGGAAAGCGCGAGCCTGGGCTGCAAACCGTCCTTGCCGTCGAACGAGGCCTCCGCCAGTGTCTCGACGATCTTGCTGGAGATGAAGAAGACGCCGTTCGAGGCGACGATCGCAGGGTTGAGATTGCGCGGCTCGGAGTCGGCGGCAAGCACGAGGCGCCCGCCCTTCTTGGGCGTCTGCGCGAAACCGATCGTCGGCAACGCCGTCGAGGCCAAAAGCAGCGCCGAGCCGGCCAGCAGGCCGCGGCGCGAAATCGTGAATTCAGACATTGCTCAACTCCCCTCTTCGCGCCGAAGCCGGCGCGGCAATCTCGAACAGTTGAGGATTATGGCCCTTGGCAAAGGTTTCGCCAGTGACGGATTTGGCGCAGGATGGGTTGGCTTTGAAATTTCCGTCCACTGGCCCAGTTATGTGCGGGTCGTTCAAATCCGCAATTCGGCAGGACCAAATCGAACCAAATGCCGCGGACGGCGCGTTCTCAGCAGCGAAAATGCATAATTGAAATCAATCTGGCTGGGCCAGTGCGGTCAAAACGGTGCAATTTCACCAACATCGAGGTCAAAGACGCTTGGCCGCTTTAGAGGCCGACAGTTTCAGGGAGAGGCAGATGAACATCGCTCCGGGCAAATCCGAGGTGGGCAGCATCCCGTTCGACCAGGCTCGGGTGGACCGGCTTATGGACGAGGCCGGCATCGACGTGCTCCTTGCGACCTCCAAGCACAACACGCAGTACCTGCTCGGCGGCTACAAATTCATCTTCTTCGCGGCGATGGATGCCATCGGCCATAGCCGCTACCTGCCGATCGTCCTTTACGAGAAAGGCGGCCCGCAGCACGCTGCCTATATCGGCAACAAGATGGAGCGCGGCGAGCATCAGAACCATCCGTTCTGGACGCCGACATTGCATGCCACCTGCTGGGGCACGCTCGATGCCGCCAATCTTGCTGTGGAGCATCTGCGCAAGATCGGCAAGGAAGCGGCACGCATCGGCATCGAGCCCGGCTTCCTGCCGTCGGATGCCTATACGCTGATCCGCAAGGCGCTGCCGGACGCGAAGCTGATCGACGCGACCGACATGCTGGAACGCATGCGGGCGATCAAGACGGAAGCGGAGCTCGTGAAACTGCGCACCGCGTCGGAGCTGATCACCGACTCCATGCTGGCGACGATTGGCTGGGCGCGCGAGGGTACGACCAAGGCCGACATCATCGAACATCTGCGGCGCGAGGAGACCAATCGCGGCGCGCACTTCGAGTATTGCCTGCTGACGCTGGGCTCCAGTCACAACCGCGCCGCATCGAGCCAGGCGTGGAACAAGGGCGAGGTGCTGTCGATCGATTCCGGCGGCAATTACCACGGCTATATCGGCGACCTTTGCCGGATGGGCATCCTAGGCGAGCCGGACGCGGAACTGGAGGATCTGCTGGCCGAAGTCGAAGCGGTGCAGCAAGCGGCCTTCTCTAAGGTGAAGGCCGGGACGCTCGGCGGCGACATGATCGCCCATGCCGAAAGCGTGCTGAAGGCGTCCAAGGTCGCGGCCTACACGGATTTCTTTGCCCACGGCATGGGGCTGATCACGCATGAGGCGCCGTTCCTCATGACCAACCATCCGGTCGCGTATGAAGGCACCTATGCCGCGAAGCCGCTGGAAAAGAACATGGTGCTGTCGGTCGAGACGACGATGCTCCACCCGGCGCGCGGCTTCATCAAGCTGGAGGACACGGTCGCGGTGACGGACGCCGGTTATGTGATGTTCGGCGACCGAGGACGCGGGTGGAACAGCAGCGGGGGTTGAGCCCGATGTCTCGCGTTGGGCGGGTCGACCATGCCGGCGTGGCGAGCGCCTTCGCTTATGGCGGCGCGGCGACGCTGCTCGCTGCGTTGGTGGCCTTCTTGGTCGGGCCGAAACAGGCCGAGCAGTCCGCTCCGGTCAGTGCATGCCAACAAGCCGGCCGATCGGCCGGCTTGCTCACTGATGTGATGCGATCGATCTAGGCGGAGCGGCCGTCGAAGTCGAAGATCTGCACGGCGGCAAGGTCGATATTTTCAAGGCAATTGATGTTGATGTAGGCATTGCGGTCGCGGCCCTGGTTGGCGTCTTCGGCGAAGGGATGGATGCCGCAGGTCCGGCAGAAGCGGTGGGCGATGGCGCCTTTGCCGAAGGTGTAACTGCCGAGGTCGTCGCCCCAGGCGACAAGCCGCAGGTTTTTGTGCGGCACTGCCCAAAGCAGCGCGCCCTTGCGCGCGCAGATCGAACAGTTGCAGCGCACGGCGCCGGCGAGCTCGCCCTCGACCTCGAACGCCACCTTGCCACAGTGGCAGCTGCCTTTGTACAGCATCAGCATCTTCCTATTGCTGGCAGGGTGCCAAGGCATCCCCGCCGGGTTATTCGTTCCGTCAGCTCGATCGCTGTTGTCTCAATGCGCAATTCCGGACGGAAAGCCGCTACACACTTTTCCTGGAATTGCTTTTAAGACGTTACAAGCTTGTGGAATCCGACATCGCCCATGCAAACCGCCCGTGACCGCCTTGAAATCATCCTGTCGCGCCTTGCCAATCGCGCCGCCGGCGAGAAAGTCTACGTCAAGATCTATTCTGAAGCCGCGCGTGCGGCAGCCGACGCCGCGGATGCCCGCCGGAAGGCCGGTATCAGCCTCGGGCCGCTCGACGGCACGATCATCTCCATCAAGGACCTGTTCGATGTGGCGGGCGATCCGACGACGGCCGGCTCGCTGATGCTGGCGAGTGCAGCGCCGGCCGCGCGGGACGCCGCGATCGTCAAAAGGCTCAGGCAGGCCGGCGCCGTCATTATAGGCAAGACCAACATGACCGAATTCGCCTTCACCGCGATTGGCGACAATCTCCACTACGGCACGCCGGGCAACGCCGTAGACGCCAGCCTGATCCCGGGCGGTTCGTCGTCCGGCGCCGGTGTCGCGGTGGGCGAGGGCACAAGCGAAATCTCCATCGGTTCGGATACCGGCGGCTCGGTGCGCATCCCGGCCTCGCTCAACGGCGTCGTCGGCTTCAAGCCGACAGCCGGGCGCGTGCCGCTGACCGGCGCCTTTCCCTTGTCGATGACGCTGGATTCGATCGGCCCGCTTGCCCGCGACGTCGCCGGTTGCGCGCTCGCCGATGCGATCATGGCCGGGGAGGAGCCGGCGCCTCTCCAGCGGGTTTCGCTCGCGGGCCTGCGCATCGGCATTCCGCGCGGCAGGCTTTTCGAGGAAACGCAGGGCGACGTTGCCATGGTTTTCGAGACCTGCATTGCCCGGCTGCTTAAGGCCGGCGCGCGCATTGCCGATCTGCCGATCGACGATCTCATTGGCGAGATGCGCGCGGCAACGAAGCGCGGCACGGTCGCGTCGATGGAAGGCGCCGAGGTGCACGCCGATTGGTTGGAGACCGGCTCCTCCGTGCCAGTCGATCCGCACGTCAGTGGGCCATTGTCGCGCGCGCTCACCGTTCCCGCTTCGGTCTATATCCGCACTATGCGCCGCCGTGCCGAACTGGCCGCGGCCATGGACGAACGTTTGGCGCAAATCCATGCACTCGTTTTGCCGACTACGCCGATGGTCGCGCCGTCAATTGCCGCCATGGCCGGCGACGAGGCGTTGCGGGAGAAAACTGAAGGCCTGCTCCTGCGCAACACCCAGGTCGCAAACCAGTTCGCCCTCTGCGCGATCTCGCTGCCGATGCCGGATATGAGGCTGCCGGCCGGGCTGATGCTGGTGGCGCGCGGCGGCCACGATCATCGTCTTCTCAGCATTGCGGCGGCAGTGGAGGCCTTGCTGAGAGGATAGGCAACGGGCGCGTCGACAGGATCTTGCGCAAGGGCATTCCTTTTTGGCCGCATTTCCGTGGCACCAGGTGGTGACGCTTGGCTGCCAAACGCACTAGGCCTTTTCTAGCGCCGCGCTTTTCGGCTCCGTCCCGCGGCCTTCGATGATCAGCTCTCGGCTCCTCGCAAATGCGCGCCGAGCCCGAGGCGTGCACCATGGCGGTCTGCCTTGGCATCGGAACGAACGACCGGCGGGCTGGTCCTCGCTTCAATCGGCGTTATGTTGGTCGTGAAAAACGAGAGAGGGAGGATGCCTATGCCGACGACGATGAAGGGTCCCGGCCTGTTCCTGGCGCAGTTCGCGGGCGACGCCGCGCCATTCAATTCGCTGGCTTCGATCGCCAAATGGGCCGCCGGGCTCGGCTATAAGGGCGTGCAGATCCCGACTTGGGATGGTCGCCTGTTCGACCTGAAGAAAGCCGCGTCGTCGAAGGCCTATTGCGACGAGGTGAAGGGCATCTGCGCCGACGCCGGCGTCGAGATCACCGAGCTGTCGACGCACCTGCAAGGCCAGCTCGTTGCGGTGCATCCGGCCTATGACGCGCAGTTCGACGGCTTCGCGCCGGCGGCGGTGCATGGCAATCCGAAAGCCCGGCAGAAATGGGCCGTCGAGCAGATGGAGTTCGGCGCCAGGGCGTCGAAGAACCTCGGCCTCAAGGCCTCCGTGACCTTCAGCGGCGCGCTCGCCTTCCCATACCTCTACCCCTGGCCGCAGCGGCCGGCCGGGCTGATCGAGGAAGCGTTCGCGGAACTCGGCAAGCGCTGGAAGCCGATCCTCGACGTCTATGACGAGAACGGTGTCGATGTCGGCTACGAAATCCATCCGGGCGAGGATGTGTTCGACGGCGCCACCTTCGAGATGTTCCTCGACGCGGTTGGCGGGCATAAGCGCTGCAACATCAATTATGATCCCTCGCACTTCCTCTTGCAGCAGCTCGATTATCTCGAATTCATCGACATCTATCACGAGCGGATCAAAGCCTTCCACGTCAAGGATGCCGAGTTCAACCCGACGGGGCGCCAGGGCGTCTATTCGGGTTATCAGGGCTGGGTGAACCGGGCGGGGCGCTTCCGATCGCTGGGCGACGGGCAGGTGGATTTCGGCGGCATCTTCTCCAAGCTAGCCCAATACGACTATGATTCCTGGGCGGTGCTGGAGTGGGAATGTTGCCTCAAGCATCCGGAAGACGGCGCGGCCGAAGGCGCGCCTTTCATTCAGCACCACATCATCCGTGTGACAGAGAAGGCCTTCGACGATTTCGCGGGCGGCGCCACCGACAAGAAGTTGCTGCGCGCGATGATGGGCATCTGAGGCTTGCTTTCCCTTCCCCTTGAGGGGAGGGTGCCCCGCAGGGCCTGGCGGGTTCGATTGGCGCCGAACTCCATGCTGGGCGCCCCTATCCGATCCGCTGGGTGGATCGGCCTCCCTAAAGGGGAGGTGAGAGAAAACGAGGGAGGACAACGAATGGTCGGCGCATCGAAGTCGGAATCGGGAGGCGGTCCAATCCGCTACGGCATGGTCGGCGGCGGGCAGGGTGCCTTCATCGGCGCCGTGCACCGGATCGCGGCGCGGATGGACAACGACTTCGTGCTGGTGGCCGGCGCGCTGTCCTCGGATCCGGACCGCGCCAGGGCCTCCGCCGCCGAGCTCGGGCTCGATCCCGAGCGCAGCTACAGCTCCTATGCCGAGATGGCCAAGGCAGAAGCCAAGCGCCCGGACGGCATCGAGGCGGTGGCGATCGTCACGCCCAACAACGTCCATGTGCCGGCAGCCAAGGCTTTCCTCGAGGCCGGTATCCACGTCATCTGCGACAAGCCGCTCGCGACGTCGCTGGCGGAGGCGAAGAAGCTTGCGGCGATAGTCGAGAAGACCGGCAAGGTGTTCGTGCTCACGCACAACTACACCGCTTATCCGATGATCCGCCAGGCGCGCGAGATGGTGGCCAAGGGCATGCTCGGCGACATCCGCATCGTCCAGTCGGAGTATCCGCAGGACTGGCTAACAGAGGACCTCGCCGCAACCGGCCAGAAGCAGGCCTCGTGGCGTTCCGATCCGAAGCAGGCCGGCGCCGGCGGGGCGCTGGGCGACATCGGCACGCATGCCTACAACCTTGCCCGCTTCGTGTCGGGGCTGGAACTCGATTCCCTGTCGGCCGATCTCGACGCCTTCGTGCCTGGACGGCAGCTCGACGACAACGTCAACGTCATGCTGCGCTTCAAGGCGATCGGCAAGGCGCATCCGGCCAAGGGCATGATTTGGGCAAGCCAAGTGGCGCCCGGCCATGAGAACGGGCTGAAACTGCGCATCTACGGTTCGAAGGGCGGGCTGGAGTGGGTGCAGGCCGACCCGAACTATCTCTGGTATACGCCGTTCGGCCAGCCGAAGCAGCTGCTCACCCGCAATGGCGCCGGTGCGATGCCGGTTGCGACGCGCGTCAGCCGCGTTCCCTCAGGACATCCGGAAGGCTATCTCGAAGGTTTCGCGAACATCTACCAGGAAGCCGCGCGCGCCATCCGTGCTGCGCGCAGGAAGGGCGGCAAGCCGGCTAAGGACGTCGTCTTCCCGACGATCGAGGACGGCGTCGAGGGCATGGCCTTCATCGAGGCCTGCGTGAAGTCGTCGAAGAAGAACGGGGCGTGGACGAAGCCATAAGCGAGTGGCTGCCAACCGATGAGCTGGCCGGCGACGCCGTACGGGCCGAATGTCGGCGATCCTCCGCGCCGGCTTCTCGTGGATTCTGCACCGTAAGGTCAGCCTTGCGCCGCCTGCAGCCTGTTGTAGTCGTGCAGCGTGCGGCTCAGCCGGCGGCGCAGGAAATTCGAGATGTTGTCGAAGATAAAGACGACCAGCAGGATCAACAGCACCATGTAGAAGACGTTGGCCCAGTTGGAGTTGGTGCGCATCGCTTCCCAGAGCTTCAGGCCGATGCCGCCGGCACCGACGGCGCCGATGATGGTCGCGCCGCGGGTGTTCGATTCCCACTGGTAGAGCGTCTGGCTGATGAAGATCGGCA
>NZ_JANINM010000420.1 GCF_024509055.1 Mesorhizobium sp.
CCGACGCGCATGCGCACGCTTTCCAGCGTGTCGAAGCGGCTGGCAAGATCGTTGGCGACGATCGAGATGAAGCCCGGCGCCAGGCCGCATTGCGGGATGAAGGCGCTCTTGGCTTCACGCGCCAGTTCCTTGACCCGGCGGGTCGAGACGACATCCTCGGTGAGATCGAGATAGTGGACGCCGGTTGCGGCCGCTGCCTCGGCGATCCGGGTGGTGAGGTGGAAGGGGGCAGCGCTCAGCACGGCGAATTTGCCGGCAAGGACCTTCTCAAGTTCGCCGGCGGCGGCGATGTCGAGTTCCTGCGTCGCGACACCGGCCGGCAATTCGGCCGCGACGAATTGAGCTGCCGAGCGGTCGACGACCGTCACGCGGTAGTCACCCGTGGCGCTGAGCATTTCGGCAACAGTCGAGCCGATCTTGCCGGCGCCGACGACAACGATGTTCTTCATATCAAAATACCCCTTCCAATTCGAGTTGGCGGGAATCATCGCAGCTTGCCTGTCGAAAGGGAGTGTGGAATCTAGCAAAGTGAAACCTAATTTTGCACGATATGCCGAGAGGATTCGTTGAAATGCTTAGTGAAGCCGAACAGGCGCTGCTCACCTTGCTGCGTGCCAATGCCCGCGCCTCGACCGCCGAGCTGGCGCGCCAGCTCGGCGTGTCGCGCACGACGGTGCAAAGCCGGATCGAACGGCTGGAGCAACGCGGCATCATTGCCGGCTATGGCGTCAAGCTTTCGCCCGACTACGAGCAAGGGCTGGTGAAAGCGCATGTGCTGCTCACCGTCACGCCGAAACTCGCCGACAAGGTGGTGCGGAGCCTGGAGGCGATACCGCCGGTGAGGACGGTGCATTCGGTGAGCGGCAATTTCGATATGATCGTCATCGTCGACGCGCCTTCGATCCGCGACCTAGACGCGCTGCTCGACCGGATCGGCGCCATGGACGGCGTCGAGCGGACATCGTCCTCGATCATCCTGTCGACGCGTATCGACCGGTAGTCACCCAACGCCAGCCTGTTCCAACGAGCCGGGTCTCTCCGGCCGCGTCTCAACATTACCGATTTGTAATGATGCGGCAAACCGCCAGTATGGTTGTGCGAGCAGAGTCCCCGAATCGCGCCGGCTGCTCCGCATGCCGGGGCTGGTGGTTTGAGGGGGTTCTTTCCACAGATGCTGCGTCCCGGTTATCCCGTTTGCTTCGTTCCGCCTGAGGCGGCTGCCGTCCTCCACCCGCCCATGCGGCGGCGCGCTGCAATTGCCCGCATGTGCGCCGAACGGACACTGTAGCGTCCCATGCAAGCCGTTCAGTCCTGGGCACGTGGCTCGGCCGCTACGCCGTCGGCGCGCGAGCCGTCCGACCTGCTGAAATTCCCCGCCCTTCAAGCGGCGTTGCTGATCGCGGCATTCCTGGTGCTGCGGCTCGGGCTTGCCGCGGTCATTCCGCTATCGATCGACGAAGCCTATGCCGTGGTGGTGTCGCGCAGCCATTCGCTTTCCTATTTCGACCACCCGCCGCTAGGCTTCGCGCTCGCCCGGCTGATGGCGGACGCCACCGGGTGCGAATGCCGCTTCGCGGTGAGGCTGCCCTATGTGCTGCTCGGTTCTCTGTCCGCGCTCTTGCTGTTCGACCTGACCCGCCAGGCCTATGGCGCCGTGGCTGCATTCTGGGCCGTCGCCTGGTACAGCGTGGCGCCGTTCTTCCTGATCTCGGCCGGCCACTTCGTCGTCCCCGACGGGCCACTCGATTTCTTCCTGCTGGCCAGCGCCTGGTTCGTCGCGCCGATGCTTCTCGGCGGCAAGACGCATAATGCCTTGCCGCGCTGGATCGCGGGCGGGCTGGCGCTCGGCCTGGCCATGATGTCGAAATACCAGGCCGGGCTGTTCGCGATTTCGGCCCTTCTGGTGCTGCTTCTGACGAAGCCCGGGCGAGCCCAGTTGCGGACGGCCGGGCCCTGGGTGGCCGCGGCGATAGCGGCGCTCGGTCTCTTGCCGGTGCTCGTGTGGAACATGCGCCATGGCTGGATCTCGCTGGCGTTCCAATCCGGCCGGGGGATGGCGAACGAAGGTCACTTGCTCCATCCGACAAATTTCGGGATCACCCTGCTTGGCCAGGCCGGCTATGTCTGGCCGCCGATCTGGCTGATCGCCATGATCTGCCTGTGGCGCGCGGCGAGGTCGCCAGGTTCGGCGGCCGACCGGTTCTTCCTGCTGATCGCGGCGCTGCCGGTCGTCTTCTTCGATGCGGCCGCCCTGTTCAGCTCCCATTCGTTACCGCACTGGTCGATGAGCGGCTTCCTGTTCACATTTCCGCTGGTCGGGCAGTGGTGCAGCGACTTCGCGCAGCGCCGCCCGGCGCGGCTCAACGCATCCTTTGCCGTCGCCGCGATTGTCGTTCCGCTGCTGGCAATAGGGTTCGCCCTGCAGGCAACGACCGGCGCCTTCACCCGGCCATTCTTCGAGCGGGCGCCGAAATTCGACGTGAACTGGCAGATTGTCGACTGGTCGGCGCTGGCCGGCCTGCTCGAGGCCAGCCAGATCAAGGATCCCGGCGTCTTCGCCGTGGCGCCGAACTGGATGCAGGGCGCGCGTGTCGGGCACGCCCTCGGTCCAGACGTGCCGATAGACGTGCTGCCCGGCGATCCGCGGCATTTCCAGTTCATGGACCACGCCCGGCTGAACGGGCTCGGCAATGGTTTCCTCATCGCCGCCTTGAACCCCGCCGACGAAGCCGCCAGCGAAAAAACTTACCGCGACAGCCTTGCAGGCCTGTACGAGGCAAGCGGTCCGGCGCGCCGCGTCACCCAACGCATAGCCAGATTTCCGGTTTTCGACATCCTCATCCTCCCGGTCAAACGAACCGGCATGGCGCCAGCACAGCTTCCGGACAAAACAACCAGCCAGACCAGCGGTGGGCCGCAGCCATGAACCAGGCGGCTAACCCGACACATATCGAGGCCACCGGCATGGCTGGCGACTCCCCCGCCAGCGCGCGAGGGCATCGGAGCGCGGAACTCACCATCGTCGTTCCAACGCTGAACGAGCGAGCCAACATCGCGCTGCTGGTCGACCGGTTGCGCGGCGCGCTGCAAGGCATCGACTGGGAGGTCGTCTTCGTCGACGACGATTCCAGGGACGGAACGATAGCGGCGATCCGCGAAATCGCCGTGCGCGATCACCGCGTGCGGGGCATCCGGCGCATTGCCCGCCGCGGCCTTGCCGGTGCCTGCCTCGAAGGCATCCTGTCGAGCTCGGCGCCGGTGGTGGCGGTCATGGACGGCGATCTCCAGCACGACGAGACGCGCCTGGCGGCAATGTTCGACATCATGCGCGGCGGCGAGACCGACATTGTGATCGCCAGCCGCTATCAGGACGAAGGCAGCGCCTCGGGCGGGCTGAGCCGCTTGCGGTCGAGTGGCAGCAGGCTGGCGACACGCCTTGCGCAACTGCTCCTCAAGACGCCGATCGGCGACCCGATGAGCGGGTTCTTCATGTTGCGGCGGGAGATCGTCGACCAAGTGGCGCCGCGACTGTCGCGGCAAGGCTTCAAGATCCTGCTCGACATCGTGGCCTCGTCGCCGGCCATGCGCATCCGGGAAATCCCTTACGTCTTCGGCCCGCGCCTGCACGGACAAAGCAAGCTCGATTCGACCGTCGTGCTCGAATATGCCGGCCTGCTCGTAGCCAAGGCCTCCGGCGACGTGATCTCGACCAGGTTCCTGGCCTTCGGGCTCGTCGGATCTGCCGGCGTGGTCGTCCATCTGGCAACCCTGCACGCGCTTTTGTCGCGAGGCCTGCCTTTCGTCGCGGCCCAGACGGCGGCCATGTTCACTGCCATGGCCTTCAACTATTCGCTCAACAATGCCTTCACCTATCGCGACCTTCGCCGGCGCGGCTGGCAGTTCCTGACCGGTTTCGGCATGTTCGCCGCGCTGTGCAGCGTCGGCGTCGTGGCCGGCGTCGGCGTGTCCAGCCTGCTCTACACCAGTTCGTCGCGCTGGTGGGTGGCAGGCCTAGCGGCTGCCGTTGTCGGCGCCGCCTGGAACTATGTGACCAACTCGGCCATCACCTGGCGCGCACGGTAGAGGTGTGGCCGGCACCGTGGTGCCGACCTCACCCCCTGCCAGTCCAGTCTCCAGCGGCTATTGGGCCGGCTGGACGGCCGAAGCCTCCATCTTGCCGGCCTTGGTGGAATAGGTGACGGTCACCTTCTCGCCGACCTTCAGCGTCTCGACCTCGATGTTCTCGGGCAAGGCAAAGGTCTTTCCATCGCTCAAGGTGAAGGAATCACCCTTCTTGTCGATGCTGGCGATGGTGCCCGTGGCGCCTTTGGCATAGGCGCTGGTCGCCAACCCGATCGCCAGGACCGTTGCCGTTGCAATGACGGATTTGTTCATCTTCTTTCCTTTCTTGTCAGATTGCCGACCCGGCGCAGCTGCACCGGCGGCGCCCCGAATTACGGGAACGAAAGCGAGTCTAGGCGTCGAAGTTTTCGAGCGGTTGGCGAGGCGCTTACAGATGCGTAAGACGACTAGGCCCGATTGAGCTCAGGCGGCGGCCGGGGCTCGCACGGCCGGAAAGTTGATGATCACCGCGAGGCCGGGATTGCGATCCTCCAGGGTGATCGTCGCGCCATGCAGGTCGGCCACCGCCTTGACGAGGCTGAGCCCGAGGCCGCTGCCGGGCGTGGTGCGGCTGGAATCCAGCCGATAGAGCCGCTGGAACACTTTTTCGCGCTCTTCCGCCGGAATGCCCGGGCCGTTGTCGCAGACCTCGATGAGGACTCGGTCCGCCTGCCGGGCCACTGAGAGTTCAATGGCGGTACCAGGGGGGCAATGCCGCAAGCCGTTCTCGACCAGGTTGGCCAGCAACTGCATCAGCAGGTCCCGATCGCCGTGGATGAACCATTTCGTATCCGGAACGATCTTTGTCGACAAAGACTTCTCGTCGTCCTCGGCGACATCGGCATAAACGTCGCCAATGGTCTCGACCACGCGGCCGACATCGAGGTCGACGAAGCGTGCCTTGCGCGCGCCGGCCTCGATCTGGGCGATGCGCAGCAAGGCGTCGAACGTATCGTTGATCTGCAGGCTTTCCGCGCGCGCATCGGCCAGCTCGTCGGTGACATCTTCGCCGGAGACCGTCTTGTCGGCGGCCGATTCCAAGATCATCTGCAAGCGGTTGAGCGGCGTCTTCAGGTCGTGCGCGATGTTGGCGCTGACCTCCCGCATGCCGTCGACCAGCGCGGACAGGCGCACGAGAGCGGCATTGACCTGCGCCGAGACGGCATCGATGTCGTCGCCATTTCCGATCAGCGGGATGCGCGCGTCGAGCCGCCCATGCGAAACGTCGACCATGGTGGCGGCGATGGCGTCGAGGCGGCGTTGGACGCGCGAGGCCAGCAAGGCGCCACCGGCGATCGCCAGCCCGGTGATGAAGAGCGTTCCCCAGCCGAAGCTCATCAGCACGATGGTTTCCAGCTCTTCGGTCTCGGAAAGCGAGAAGGCGACCGTCAAATTGGTGCTGCCAACCATGCCCGAATAGGCGCGGTACATCGTGTCCGGCGGCACGCCCGGCAGATGCGCCTCGAACATCGAAAAGCCGTCGGGAAGGTCGGAAGCGGTGAAATTGCCGGCCAGCCGGTTGCCCTGCGCGTCGGTCAGCGAGAAGAGCTGGTCCTTGTCGGTGTCGAGCTGGGCATGGTCGTTCACCGTGGCGATGAGGTCTTGCCTGTCGCTTTCCGCATAGGTCACCGCAACGACCGAAAAGGTTTCCTTGATCGATTCATCCAGCCGCCTCGCCAGGTCGGCGCTCATCAGCTGGTAGACGATCGCGCCCGACAGGATGAAGGCGAGCACGAAGAGGAAGGCAAAGGTCAGGGCCAGCCGGAACGGCGTGCTGCGCAGCAGGTTGGCGCGCGTTTCGCTCATGCCGCGGCAATTCCGGCCGGCAAACCGCTGCGCACTTTTCCTGGAATTGCGCTTTTGCTCGACGCAATTCCGGCCGGAAAACCGCTACGCACTTTTCCTGGAATTGCTCTAGGCCGGCGCATGCAGGCTGTAGCCGGTGTTGCGCACGGTGTGGATGAGCGGCACGTCGAACGGTCTGTCGACCTTGGCCCGCAGCCGGCTGATATGGGTCTCGACGACGCTGGTCTTGGGATCGAAATGGAAGTCCCAGACGCGCTCCAGCAGCATGGTGCGGGTGATGACGCGGCCCTCGCCGCGCATCAGCACCTCAAGCAGGCTGAATTCCCGGGGCTGCAGGTCGATCGGCTGGCCCTGCCTGGTCACGCGGCGCATGATCAGGTCCATCTCGAGGTCGGCGACGCGCAGCGCCGTCTTCTGCTCCTGCGCGGCCGGCCGGCGACCGAGCGCATTGATGCGGGCGAGCAGCTCGGAAAAGGCGAATGGCTTGACGAGATAGTCGTCGCCGCCGGCCTCCAGCCCTTCGACGCGATCGTCGACGCCGCCGATCGAGGTCAGGAAAATGGCCGGCGTATGGACGCCGGCGGCGCGCACCGCCTTGATCATCGACAGGCCGTCGAGGCCCGGGATCATGCGGTCGGCCACGATGACGTCATAGGCATTACGGGTCGCGGCGAAGAGCGCGTCATGACCGTTGCGCAAGAGATCGCAGACATGGCCGGCTTCGGCGAGCCCCCTGACAACGTAGTCGGCTGTTCTCGGATCGTCCTCGACGAGGAGAAGTCTCATCTTTGCGCGTGCCCGCTTCTATCGATACGACATGCTAACATTGGCGATGGTGCTTTCCCAGAAAGCCGCTCATGAGCTGAAGAACCCCAGCGCCGGCTCCACATCCTCGAAGCTTTGGTCCATTTCGTAAGGGCCGATGACCGGAATGGCTATGTGCCCGTAGCGGATCGAAAGCTGCGCCTCCGCCTTCTCCTCCCCGGCATGCGCGATCGCCGCCATGTAGAGGGCTGAGGCAAGCCCGGTCCGGTCCGATCCGGCCTGGCAGTGGATGAGCAACGGCTTTGGGGCCGATTTCATCAGGGCGATCAGCGCAAGCGACTGCTCGCGCGTCAATTTCGTGCGGGCCGACATGGCGAAGTCGATGTGCCGGATGCCAAGCTCCATCGCGGCGCGCAGTTCGGCGTCGTACCATTCCTGTCCAGGGGCCGCGCCGCGCAGGTTGATGATCGTGGCGATGCGGTAATCGCGCTTGTAATAGGCAATGTCCTCGGCCGTCGGCTGCGCCGACCGGTAGGCCTGGCCCTCGACGATGGCATGGAAATTGTTGTTGAGATGGGTGGAGGCGAGCGCGCAACCGGCAAAGGCGGCAACGCCGACCAGCGATGCCGCCCAGATTCTGAGGTGCCGCGATGCGTTCACCGGTCAGTTTCCCGCTGTTGGCCGCCGTCATCCGGCTAACCGTTCCTTCCGATGCAATTCCGCATCCCCATCTCTTTGCCTTGGCGCGATTTCCGGACCAAAAACCGCTTCACTCTAGTCGGTCTCGAAGAGCATGTCCTCGGCATCGCCATGGCTTTTCCTAAACGTCATATAGGCAACCAGCACAACGATGCAGCCGAGGAAGATCAGGCTGGTGATGGTGGTGCCGAAGCCGAGACCGCCATATTCGACCGGCTGCGACAGGAGATCGCCGAACGAGGCGCCGAGCGGCCGCGTCAGGATGTAGGCGAGCCAGAAGGCAACGATGCTGTTTAGCCCGAGGAACCAATAGGCAAGGGTGATCAGCGCGATCACGCCGCCGAAGATGAGGCCGGTGGTGAGGTAGCCCATGTCGAAGGTCTCGGCTACCAGGTCGCCGGCCGCGGTGCCCAGCGAGAAAGTGAACAGGATCGCCAGCCAGTAGAAGATCTCGCGCCTGGTCGTGAAGATGGTGTGGATGGAGAGGGTCTTTTCGTAGGCGTACCAGACCGCGAAAGTCAGGGCGAGCACGATGGAAAAGGCGATCGTCGTCGTCTGCAGCTTTACGCCGAAATTATCGACGAGATTGTCGGTGACCAGTGTGCCGACGACGCTGATGAGCACGACAGCCAGCCAGTAGGCCCAGGGAACGTAGCGCTTCTGCGCGAATTGCAGGACAAGGGCGACGACGAGGATACCGGACATGATCAGCGAGGTGACGGTGAGGCCGAGGCCGAGATTGACGGCCAGATAATCGGCCGCCGTCTCGCCCATGGTCACCGCCATGACCTTGATCAGCCAGAAATCGACGGTGACTTCGGGAACCCGGTTGAGCGCGGGCGCGGCGGATTTGATGGCTGAAGCGGTCATGGCGGTATCCTGTCCTTGACTTGAAAAGCGGCTTACTTGCCGAGAACCTTCATGGCCTGGGCAAAGAACTCATTGGCGCGCTTGTCGTCGTCGGCGTTGCAGCGCTCGATGCCCTTGGTTTCCAGGTCGGAAACCTTGTTCTTGTCCGCGTCGCTGAGTTTCGCGGCCGCTTCGGCCGCGCGCAGGTCCTTCAGTGTGGTTTCACAAGGGGTCGAGGCGGCGAACGCCGATGAGAGCGGGGAGGCGACGACAACGGTGGCAAGCGAAAGCGCGAGAGCAAATTTGTTCATGATGGAGTTTCCTGATCTGGAGCCGATCTTCGGCAGCGTTCAATCGAACCGCCGCAAATCCGGTGCGACGGCGACTTAACGGTAGGAGGGTGAATTCACCTCAGCCTGTCCGCGCCCTTACAATTTCGTAATGATGACCGAAAATAGTACCGGGCTCTCGCTATTGGCCGGGAGAAAGGCTAGTGGGACGCTAGAGCAGTTCACCGTTTCACAGAAACGCAGAATTGCTCGATCTCTTTATTTTGACGCAATTCCAGACGGAAAACCGTTGTGCACTTTTCCTGGAATTGCTTAGGGTTCATCGTCTCGGTGGCCGCTGGAGCAGGCGAGAAATGACGTACACATCGCTCAAACCCGCGCCGAAGGCCTTCGACCAGCACAAGCGCCTGATCGTCGTCCAGCTGGGCGCGGTGCTGGCCATCATCCTGTTGCTGTTCACCAGGCCGGTGCTTGTCGAGGGCTCGTCAGGGCACGAGTTCATGGAGCTCGCCGGCTTCATGCTGGTGCTCGTCTGCTTTCTCGGCCGGCTGTGGAGCATCCTTTATGTCGGCGGCAGGAAGAATGACGAGCTGATCTCGATAGGGCCGTTCTCGATCACGCAGAATCCGCTCTATTTCTTCTCGACCGTCGGCACGGTCGGCATCGGGCTGATGTTCGGATCGGTGCTGGCGGCCATCATCCTCGGCCTGGCCTGCTTCCTTGTCTTCCGGTTCACCGCGCGCAAGGAGGCCGAATTCCTGTTCGGCAAATTCGGCGCCGTCTACGCGGCCTATGCCGAGCGGACGCCGCGGTTCTGGCCGAACCCGATGCTCTACCGTGACGAAGATCAATGGATGTTCTCGACGAGCGCGCTGAAGAGCACGTTCCGGGACGGGCTTTATTTCCTGGCGGTGTTCCCGCTCATCGAAATCGTCGAGCATTTTCGCACGATCGGCATGCTGCCCACCCTGTTCAGCATCTACTGATAGAGGCGTGCCGAGTTTCAGGTGACGCCGGCCCGCTTGCCGGCTCCCTGCGTTTCCCATCCTCACGTACCTAGAGTGTGGTCCGCTCCGGTTCTCGGCTGAACTGAAACTCGACGGGCCTCGCTAGCGCCCAGCGCCGCGCGCGGCTCGGCGCGCGCTCTCGACAAGGATCGCCAGGCAACCGACCAGCAGCAGGCAGCCGCCGGCCAGCGGCGGCAGGGCGAGCAGCTTCACCGCCGCGGTGACCACGGCGATGAGCACCACGGCCAGCAGCGCCAGGTTGCCGTCGTCGACAAACATGCCGACGAGTTCCTTCACCACGAGACGGATCATATTCATCGGGCTACTCCTTCAGCGGTAGCGGGATAGGCGCTGCGCAGCCAGCGCACGATGGCGAAGGACGCGATGGCGATGATGGCGAAGATGCCGAGCAGCGCGAGGTCGGCGCCCGGCCATTCGGCGCCAATGCCTTCACCGGTCCAGAACACGCCGAAGCTGGTCAGCATCAGGCCGACGACGAATTTCAGCGAGTTCTCCGGCACGCGGGCGAGCGGCTTGTGTACGGCAAGCCCGATCAGCATGACCAGGATGAAGGCGGCAAGCGCGCCGAGGCTGGCATAGAGCGTCTGCCCGTGCGCGGCGCCGACGGCAATGACGATGAAGACGACTTCGACGCCCTCGAGCAGCACCGCCTTGAACGACGCCAGCGCGGCCAGATAGTCGGCGCGGCGATCATCGGCCTGCCGCTGCAAGGCAGCGGTTTCCTTGGAAAAGGTCTGCTCCTCGTCGTGCAGCGCAATGACGCCGACGCTGCGCAGGATCGCCTTGCGCAGCCAGCGCATGCCGAACAGGATCAGGAGCACGCCGACCACGAACTGCAGCACGGTGATGGGAACGAGCGCGAGCAGCGGCCCGAAGATCAGCACCAGAGCCGCCAGCACCACCAGCGCCAGCACCGCGCCGGTCAGCGCCGGGCGCCAGCTGCGCGTCACGCCGACGGCAAGCACGATGGTGAAGGCTTCGACCACCTCGACGAAGGAGGCCAAGAAGGAGGCCGTCACGGTGGAAAGGATGGGCGTCAGGCCATGCATGAAGTGCCTTTCTGGGAATCACTATGCGGTAAGTACGATACAGCGCTCTGGCGGCAGTGAGAAAGCAAGCGGCGTTCCAACGGGCGGCGCCTCCGGCCAGTCGAGCCGGACGCGCTGCGGGCCAAGCTCCACCGCCAGCCGCCAGCAGCGGCCCTGGAAGGCGCTGGACAGCACCTTGCCTTGCAGGCGGTTGCCGGGATGCGCGTCGGCCGGGCGCGCATCTTCCGGCCGCACCACCAGCATGGCCTCGCCCGACGCCGCACCCGGGGTGCGCACGCTGTCTGCTCCGCCGCCCCGGACGCTGAACATACCGTCCCGGACCATGCCGGGCACCACCGAGAAGCCGCCGATGAAGCCGGCGACAAAACAGTCGGCGGGTCGCTCATAGATCGCCCGGGGCGTGTCGAACTGGGCGATGCGGCCGTCGCGCATCACGGCGATGCGGTCCGAGACGGCCATCGCTTCCGCCTGATCGTGCGTCACATAGATCACCGTGGCGGCCTCGCGCCGCACCAGCTCCATCATCTCGATGCGCATATCCTCGCGCAGCGCGGCGTCGAGATTGCTGAGCGGCTCGTCGAACAGCATCAGCGCCGGCCGCGCGGCGAGGCAACGGGCAATGGCGACGCGCTGCTGCTGTCCGCCCGACAGCTCAGCCGGGTAGCGCTCGCGATAGGGCGAAAGCCGCGTCACCTCCAGCGCGTGACCGACGCGGGTCGCCACTTCCTGCTCGGGCAGGCGTTGCGAGCGCAGCCCGAACGACAGGTTGCCGGCCACCGTCATATGCGGCCACAGCGCATAGTCCTGGAAAACCATGCCGATCCGACGCTTTTCCGGCGGCACCACGGCTTTTTCGCTCCAGACGACGCGGTCGCCAAGCGTGATGGTGCCTTTCTCGGGATCCACCAGGCCGGCGATGCTGCGCAGCAGCGTGGTCTTGCCGGAGCCGCTTGGGCCAAGAAGCGACACCACCTCGCCGGCCTTGATGGCGAGGTCGAGGTCGCTCAGCACGGCGCGACCGCCGAGCGATTTGCGAATGCCGGCGCAATGGAGCGAAGCGGTCATGACGGCTCTCCCGATGCGATGTTGCCACGTCGCGGCCGGCGCAGGCCAGGGGCGATGAAGCGTTTCAGCGGATACCAGACGAGTGCCGCGGCACCGCCTGCGGCGGCCATGGCGGCGAGCGCGATGGCGCAGGCCAGTCCGTCGCGGTCGTGGCTGAACAGCTTCAGGATCAGCGTCGGCGCCGGCGGACCGCTTTGCGGGATAAGCATCTGCGACATCGGCAACTCGAAGACGGTGCGGATGAATGTCAGCAGGAAAGCGGTGACGACGCTGAGCAGGATCAGCGGCAAGGTGACCGACAGAAGGCGGCGGACCGCGCCGACACCGTTCAGCCGCGCCGCGTCGGTCAGGCTCGGCGCCAGCTGGCCGATGGCAGAAAGGATCACCACCAGGCAGTAGGGCAGCGCCGCCGCGACGTAGCCCATCACCAGCAGCGAGCCGTCGCCATAATGCGGAAACGGCCAGTCGCGGAAGCCGGGCAGCCGGTTCCAGACCAGGATGTAGCCGAAACCCAGCACGATGCCGGGAATGGCGACCGCGCCGAGCGACAGGCCGAGCACCGCCGTGCGCATGACCGGGCTGGACCGATCGAGCTGCGCCGACAAAAGCAGCGCAAGCGCGCTGGCAATGATGGCGGTGAGGCCGGCATAGAACAGGCTGCGCATCAGCCCTTCATTGGCAGCGGTGTAGGGGCTCAGCGCCGCGGTCACATTCGCCAGCGTGAAGTTGCCGGGCTCCAGGCCGTGGCCGAGCGTGCTGGTCAGCGCGCGCGCGGCGATCGCGCCGAGCGGCAGGATCAGCGCCAGGAAAGCGACCGTCAGCGCGGCCGCAAGGGCCAGCCAGCGCCAGGCGCCGAGATTGTAGAGCCTGGCCGGCTTGGCGCGCCCCGAGATCAGATGCGGATCGGCGCGGCGGCGCAGCAGCCGGTCCGCGACCACGACAAGCAGAACAAGTGCAAGGAGAACGAGGGCTTGCGCGCCGGCCGCGGGGAAGTCGACGGGATAGTCGCTTGCCGCCGCATAGATCCCGTAGGTGAGCACGCCGAAGCTCGACATCCGGGCAATCGTCGAGGCGAGGCCGAAATCGGACAGCACCTCGGCGAAGGTGGCGATAAAGCTGAGCACGATTGCGGGCGCGAGCAGCGGGCCGTTGACGCGTAGCCAGATCCGGAACGCTCCGGCCCCGGACAGGCGCGCCGCGTCCTCCAGCTCGCTGCCCAGACCCGCGAGCGCGCTGCCGATGATGAATGTGGCGAGTGGGAAAAGACTGAGCGTATGGACAAAGACCAGGCCAGCCAGTCCGAAGAAATCGGCGCCCAATGCCGGCGGCAGCAGGCCGAGCTGCGCAAGGTAGCCGCCCGACGACATGAGGAGCACCCAGGCAAGCGCCTTCAGGTAGGACGGCGTGAGGAACACCAGCCAGGGCACGACGGAGATCGTGCCGCGCAGCGGGATATCGCAGCGCTGAACCAGCACAGCGAAGGCACCGCCCAGGACCGTAGTCGTGAAGGCGGCAAGCAGGCCGAGCTCGAGCGAATGCAGGATCGAGGCGGCGGTGGAAGGCGAGGAGAAGATGCTGACGAGCGGCTCGAGGCTCAGAAGGCCGGTCGCGCCGTCGACGGCAAAAAGCCCGGGCATGATGGCCTGCAGCAGGACCAGCGCAAGCGGCAAGCCGATCAGCAGCGCGAACACGGCATAGACCGCGGCCGGCCCGCCAAAGCGGGCCAGCGCCAGCCAACCGCGGCGATGCCCCCGGTCGGAGCCGACGCCGCCGGCAAGGGCCGCGGCGTCGGGATTTTGCACTATCGTCATTGCCGGATCAGCGCGGTCACTGGACGAAGTTGTCCTTATACCACTTCTTCCATTCGGTTTCGTGCTTCGAGGCCACCTGGTCGTCGAGATGCGTGTAGGCGATGTTGGTCTCGCGGCCCGGCTTGGCATTCACGCCCTTGATGATCGGGATGTAGAAGAAGTCGGTGTCGTCGCCGTTCTGCATCGCCGCCTGGCCTTCGGCGCTGGTGACGAAGCCGATGAACTTCTTGGCGGCGTCCATGTGCTGCGTCTTGGCGCTGATGCCGAGGCCCTGCGGCAGCGAGACCGAGCCTTCCTTCGGATAGATCGCGATAACGGGTTCACCGGCGGCGATCTTGGAGAAAATGGCGCTGTCCTGGTTGATGCCGACCGAGGCGTCGCCGGTCAGCACGGCTTTGTTGACCTTGCCGCCGCTCGACAGGCCGGACAGCGACTTGTTGGTCAAGGTCTTCGCCAGCAGTGCCTTGCCGTCGTCGACGCCGTTGGTCTGGAACAGGCCGGCAAGCCACTGATAGGCCGGGCCGGAGAGGTTGGGGTCCTTGGCGGCGACGCTGCCGGCGAAGGCTTCGAGATCGGCCCAGGACTTCGGCATCTTGTCGGCCTGCACCTTCTTGGTGTTGACCTCGATGGCGGTCGTGCTGGTGCCGGTCGGCAGGAACGAATGGCTCTGCGGGATCAGCGACTTGCCGAGATCGGTGAAGGACACCTTATCGTAGGCTTCGGCGGGGATCGGCTGCAGTACGTGGTCGGCCGCCATCCGCTCCATGACGGCGGAGCCGTCGAGCCAGACGATGTCGAATTGCGGATTGCTGCCCTCAGCCGCGATCTTGCCCAGCGTCTCGCCGGTGCTGCCAGGCTCGACGACATCGACGGTCAGTCCGGTCTTGGCCTGGAAGGCCTTGGCGACCGGGCCGGCGAAGTCGAGCGCATCGTAGAGCACCAGATCGGCGGCCGAAGCGGGAGCTGCGATAGACAGAGCCGTCAAGCCCAACGCCAGTCCAAACGTTGTCCTTAATTTCATTTTGCTCTCCTGTTGTTTGATAAGGCAGAGTAATGCCAATTTTAAACTACAACACGTCTGTTGACATTTTTATGTCGTCGGCAATTATTTCTTGCGCGTTCCACGCTTGATCCATGCCTTGTCGATCACCCCGCGCATGCTGCTCAGCCGGTCCAGGCTGTCGAAGGCGGTTTCCCCGGCCTTTGCCGCCAGCGCGATGATCAGCGCCTCGATCAGCACCATGGTGCCGCCATGGGTGGCGAGATGGTCGGCCTTGCCGCGCGGCACGGGCAGCGTCGTGGCAACTTTGTCGGACACCAGCGGTCCAAGATTGTCGCTGATCAGCACCGCCGGCACATCGTGGAGGCCGGCCTGGTCGAGGACGATCTCGACCTCGCGGTAGAGCGGCGCGTAGGCCATCATCAGCACCGCGTCGCCGCTTCCAAGCCAGAGCAGGCGGTCGGCTAGCGCGACGCCCGAAACCGAAAGCGCACTGCTCGGCAGGCCGATGCGGTTGAACTGAAGGCTGGCATAGTCGGCCATGGCGCCCGATGGGCCGATGCCGAAGACATGCCGGCGGTTGGCCCGAGCCAGGATGTCGACAGCACGCGTGAAGGCGTCTTCCATGTCCGGCCGCTTCAGCGCCTCCAGCACGGTTTCGTGGAGCCCGACGACATGGCGCAGCGCCGAGGCGCTGTCGTTGCCGGTCTCCTGCAGCGTGTGCGCCAGCCGCCTGCCGGGCGAGACCGTTCCAGTGAGGTCGGCGAGCAGCACCTGGCGAAGCGCCGACAGGCTTTCGAAGCCCAGCGAGCGCGCGGTGCGCACCACGGTCGCGTCGCTGGTGCCGGCAAGCGCCGCGATCTCGGCGGCGGAGCCCAAGAGCACCGACTGTTTCTGGCTGACGAAGAAGCGGGCCATGCGCTGCTCGGCGGGCGGCAGGGTTTCGAGCGCGGCCTCGACGCGATCGTCGAACGTGCCTTGCCGATCGGCGGTGTCTTCGGGCTTCATGACGGCGCTCGCCAGAGGTTGGTAGCAATCGCTACGGCATCGACCATCCGAAATGTTCATTACACCCGTGTGACAGCGGCGGGTGGAGCTGCGCACCTCGGCGAACGTCTCGATGCTTGTCCGGATCCGAACTGATTGACGGTCTGTATCCGTCCGGTGTCCGTTGAATCGCCGGACAGCGCTGGCTATCTGCTGGAGCGACAAATGAATTTGAGCGGTTCAAGAACCGCCACGAGCTGGAATGGGCACATGAAGAAGATCGGGTTTCTGTCGTTCGGGCATTGGACGCCCTCGCCGCAATCGGGCACGCGCTCGGGCGCCGACGCGCTGCTGCAGTCGATCGACCTGGCGGTCGCGGCCGAGGAGCTCGGCGCCGACGGCGCCTATTTCCGCGTCCATCATTTCGCCCGGCAGCTTGCCTCGCCATTCCCGCTGCTGGCCGCGGCCGGCGCGAAGACCAAGCGCATCGAGCTCGGCACCGCCGTCATCGACATGCGTTACGAGAACCCGCTTTACATGGCCGAGGACGCCGGCGCGGCCGACCTGATCGCCGGCGGGCGTTTGCAGTTGGGGATCAGCCGGGGCTCGCCCGAGCAGGTGATCGATGGCTGGCGCTATTTTGGCTACGTGCCGGAGGAGGGCAAGACCGACACCGACATGGCGCGACAGCATGCCGAGGTCTTCCTTGAGGTGTTGCGCGGCCAGGGCTTCGCCCAGCCCAACCCACGGCCGATGTTTCCCAATCCGCCCGGCATGCTCAGGCTGGAGCCGTTCTCGGAAGGTCTGCGCGACCGCATCTGGTGGGGCGCGGCCACGGACGCCACCGCTCAATGGGCGGCCAAGCTCGGCATGAACCTGCAGAGCTCGACCCTCAAATTCGACGAGAGCGGAGAACCGCTCCATATCCAGCAGGCAAAGCAGATCCGCGCCTATCGCGCCGCCTGGAAGGAAGCCGGCCACGCCAGGGAGCCGCGCGTCTCGGTGAGCCGCAGCATTTTCGCTATCGTCAACGACATGGACCGCGCCTATTTCGGCGGCAGCGAGGGCCAGGACCATTTCGGCTATATCGAGCCGGAGAAGCGGGCCGTGTTCGGCCGCACCTATGCCGCCGAGCCCGACTTACTCGTCCAGCAGCTGAAAGAGGACGAGGCGATCGCCGAGGCCGACACCCTGCTCTTGACCGTGCCCAACCAGCTGGGGGTCGATTACAACGCGCATGTGATCGAGTCGATCCTGAAGCACGTGGCGCCGGCGCTCGGCTGGCGCTAACTCTTTGTTTTTACGCAATTCCGGACGGAAAACCGTTACACACTTTTCCTGGAATTGCTCTAGACGCCCGTCAGCGCTTCGGCGTGATGCGCACGGTCGCGGCGCGGGCGCGTTCGCCGATCATCGGCGTGAGATAGGCGCTTGTCGCGTATTTCGCGCTGTAGGCCGCATCGATGCGGTCGTTGATCGGGCCGTCGACCGCCTCGAAGGCAACGTCCAGGGTTATCCCGGCAGCAGTGATCCGGCCGGCTTTCTGACTGACCGCCGCCTGGTACCAGCGCGACTGCCGTCCATGGTAGCCGCGCACATAGAGGTCGCCGTCGACCACGACCGACCAGATCCAGGTCGGCGTGCCGTAGGTCTTGCCGTCGTCGCGGAACGGCGCAATGTGGAGATCGTCGCTCGCGGCGATCCTCTCCAGTTCGTTTTCCTGCCAGGCCATTGCCGCCCCCTCACCCGCCATATTGCGCGTCGGAGACCTTCTCCATCCAGTCGACGACCTTGCCGTCCTTGACTTCCTGAAGCGCGATATGGGTCATGGCAGTGTCCGGCGAAGCGCCGTGCCAATGCTTTTCGCCGGGCGCGAACCAGACGACGTCGCCGGGCCTGATTTCCTCGACCGGGCCGCCCAGGCGCTGCACGCGGCCGAAACCTGCGGTGACGATCAGCGTCTGGCCGAGCGGATGGGTGTGCCAGGCGGTCCGGGCGCCGGGCTCGAAGGTGACGCTCGCCCCTTGCACGCGCTCTGGCGCATGCGGGTTGAACAACGGGTCGATCCGCACCGTGCCGGTGAACCAGTCGGCCGGGCCCTTGCCTGAGGCCCGGGAGCCTGCGCGCATGATTTCCATCGATATCTCCTTGTATCCGAGTATCCGACGCAGGCAGGTCGCCAGCGAACTTACCGGGAATCTAGGGCAATCGGGCCCGCGCGATTAGTCGAAATAATCCGGATGCGGCTATGAACTGGATTCATCAATGGGAATGCTCGGCGGCAAGCGCGGCCGCAGGAAGGGCGCGCGCTCTACCGGGTCCTCCGTAACTCCTTTATACTGTCCCCTGCGTCCTATTGACACTGGCTAAATCTGCGCTCTAGTCTGCGCGTAATCGGTTACGTAACCGATTACGGCTCAATCAGGGAGGAAAGCATGAGCAAGTCTTCTATCACGCATGGGCTCGACCTGGGCTCGTTCTCGCGCCGCCGGTTTCTCAAGACCAGCGCGCTGGCCGCCGGCGCGCTGGCGCTACCGTTCGGGCCGGCCTTCGCCGCCGACAAGCCGAAGGTCGGGCTGGTCATGAAGTCGCTGGCCAACGAATTCTTCAAGCAGATGCAGGCCGGCGCGGAGGATTACGCCGCCAAGAACAAGGACAAGTTCGATTTCGCCGCCGTCGGCATGAAGGACGAGCGCGACTTCGCGGCGCAGGTCGACGCAATCGAGAACTTCATCACCCAGAACTACAACATCATTGTCGTGGCGCCTGCGGATTCGAAGGCGATGGTGACGCCGATCGCCAAGGCGCTCAAGGCCGGCATCAAGGTCATCAACATCGACGTATCGCTCGACGAGGAGGCCAAGAAGAAGGCCGGCGTCGACCTCGCCTTCTTCGGTCCGGACAACCGCGCCGGCGCCAAGCTTGCCGGCGACGCACTCGGCAAGGCGCTGGGCAAGGGCGGCAAGGTCGTCATCCTGGAAGGCAATCCGGAGGCAGACAACGCCAAGGAACGCAAGCTCGGCTTCGATGACTCGGTCAAGGAAAACGGCCTCGACCTGCTCGACTCCAAGACCGCGCATTGGGAGACCGAGG
>NZ_JANINM010000421.1 GCF_024509055.1 Mesorhizobium sp.
TGCCGGCCCTGCAGCAGATCGGCGCCTCGCTTGGGGTCGAGAGCGAGAACCACCGTCAATATGTCATCACCGCCTATATGCTCGGCTTCGGCGGCGGACAGCTTTTGTTCGGACCCATTTCGGATCGCTTCGGACGCCGCGCGCCACTGGTCCTTGGCCTGATTGTCTATGTCGTGGCTGCGGCGGCCGCCGCCATAGCTCCCAGTTTCGCCCTGTTGCTGACCTGGCGTCTCATACAGGGCATAGGCGCGGCCGCAACTCGCGTCATCGCCGTCTCGATCGTGCGTGACACGTTCGATGGCCGGCGTATGGCCGAAGTTATGTCGCTGATCTTCATGGTGTTCATGGCCATACCGGTCATCGCGCCCAGCATCGGCCAGTTCGTCATGCTGTTCGCCAGTTGGCACTGGATTTTCGTAACCATGGCTATCGGCGCGTTGATCGTTTCGACCTGGGCGCTGCTGCGCCTGCCTGAGACGCTGCATCCGGAATATCGGCGGCAGCTCACCGTAAGCTCCGTGCTCGGCGGCTTTCGTATTGTGCTCACCAATCGGCTCACGCTTTGCTACGCCTTTGCCAGCACGTTCATCTTTGCCGCGATGTTCGGCTTCATCAGCTCGGCGCAGCAGATCTATATCGACATCTTCCATGTCGGCGAGCTGTTCCCGCTGATCTTTGCCGGCGTCGCCGGCGTGCTTGCCTTCTCAAACTATCTCAATTCGCGACTGGTCGGGCAGATCGGCATGCGCCGCCTGTCGCAGGGCGCACTGCTTATCTTCCTGTGCATCAGTCTTGCCTGGCTGGTCGTGTCGCTGGAGATGACCATGCCGCTCTGGCTATTCATCACATTCTTTGCCGGCGCGATGCTGCCGTTCGGTGGGCTGGGCGCGAATTTCAATGCTTTGGCCATGGAGCCGCTCGGCGAGCTTGCCGGCACCGCCGCATCCATCCTGGGCTTCATGCAGACCTTCCTCGGCGCCATCATCGGCGCGCTGATCGGCCAGGCCTATAACGGTACGGTCACGCCTTTGGCGGCCGGCTTCTGCAGCGTCTCCGTTGCGGCGTTGCTGATGATCCTGATTGCCGAGCGGGGCAAGATGTTCCAGCCTCAGAATCCGCCCGTCTCGGGACACGTCACCGATCTGCACTAACGGTATAAGGCGGCTCTTCAAAAAGCGCGGTCAGGACTTGCGTTCCTGCGTCGCCTTGAAGCGCGGGCAAAGGGGGCGCCCCGCAATCGCACCACCCATGCCTTCGGTGAAAGGCACTGGCAATTCCTTGTTGAGGGCCTCGATCACCGAAGTAACGAAAGCCCTGTTCAAACTGCTGTCCGCCCCCAGTTTGGAGAAAGTGGCGCGTGGCTTGCCAATGAGCGTTCCGTCACGGCGAAGCGAGAAGCATAATGTCAACGTCAGGTCGGCCGTGCCTGGCGGTGGCTGCCAGCAGGCGTAGATGGCCTGCGCCATCTCGGCGATAGAGTTGATCGGATCGCGGCTGCCGCAAGCGCGCTCCTGCGCCTGGGCATTGCCGCAACCCTTGCTGGCGATGAAGACGAAAGCAAACGCAGCCAGCGCGTGCCGGAAATTCATTGGCATCCCCCGATTCCGTGCCGGAGTCATAGCGGCTTGGCCGCCCCAGACCCGCAGCCGAACCGATTCTAGTCCGCCCAGAGCTCGCGGCGCAATTCGTTCCAGCTCTGCTTGTCCGGCGCCACCAGCAGGCCGCCATCGACATGCGAGGGCAGATAGGCGCTTCCGTCGACCCTCGCCGCATGGCCGCCAGCTTCCTGGTGGATCAGCACGCCCGCCAGATGATCCCAAGGCATGAGCTTGTTGTAGACGACGAAGTGGGCATAGCCGCTGGCCAGCAGCCGATACTCATGCGCCGCGCAGCGATAGGCGAATTGCGACAATGCCTTGGTGTGGTTCCGGGCCAGCCGCGAGCGCTCCGGTTCCTTCAGATACTGCCAGGAAACGGAGCCCGTCATCTCGGAGATCGGCGCCGGTGCCGCAACCCTAACCTTTTCCAACGAGCCATGCGCATGTCGGATGTGGCTGCCCGCCCCTTTGGCGCCGACCAGCCAATCCTTGCCGACCGGATCGTGGATGATGCCGGCGACCGTCTCGCCGTTGACGACCACGCCCAACATGACACCGAACAGCGGCACGCCGGATGCAAAGTTGAAAGTGCCGTCGACCGGATCGATGACGAAGGCCAGTTCGGCATCGCCGAGGCCGCCGAGCAGCGCCGGATTGTCGGAGCAGGCTTCCTCGCCGACGATCATCGCGGCGGGATAACGCTCGCGCAGCCTTGCCGTGATCAGCCGCTCGGCGTTCACATCCGCTTCGGTCACCAGGTCGGCGGCGGACGTCTTCTGGCGGATATCGCCCTCGCCCAGCCGGCGGAAACGCGGCATGATTTCGGCCCTGGCGGCATCGGCGAGAAGGTCGGCCAGCCAGTCGATCGCGCGATCGTCAAATGTCATCGGAAATGTCTTGTCCTGAATTGAGCGCGACATCGAGCGCCGCGAAGTCGAACAGTTTCCTGTCCAAGAGATGCGACGGCCGCACATTGGTCATTGCGCGGATCATGGTGTCCTTACGTCCAGGCATGCGCTTCTCGATGTCGTCGAGCATCGCCTTCATCGCATTGCGCTGCAGCCCTTCCTGGCTGCCGCAAAGGTCGCACGGAATGATGGGGAACTTCATCGCGTTGGCGAATTTCTCCATGTCCGCCTCGGCGCAATAGGCAAGCGGTCGCAGCACCATGACGTCGCCCTCATCGTTGAGGAGCTTGGGCGGCATGGCGGCCAGACGCCCGCCATGAAACAGGTTCATGAAGAAGGTCTCGAGGATATCCTCACGGTGGTGACCAAGCACCAGCGCGGCGCACCCCTCCTCCCGCGCGATGCGGTAAAGATGGCCTCGCCTGAGCCGCGAGCAGAGCGAGCAATAGGTGCTGCCCTCGGGCAGCTTATCGGTCACCACCGAATAGGTGTCCTGGTATTCGATGCGGTGCGCGATGCCATTGGCGTTGAGATAATCAGGCAGGATGTGTTTCGGGAAATTCGGCTGGCCCTGGTCGAGATTGCAGGCGAGCAGCTCGACCGGCAGCAAGCCGCGCCATTTGAGGTCGAGCAGCAGCGCGAGCAGACCGTAGGAGTCCTTGCCGCCCGAGAGCGCCACTAGCCAGCGCTCGCCAGGCTTCACCATGACGAAGTCCTCGACGGCTTGGCGAGTCAGCCTCAACAGCCGCTTGCGCAGCTTGTTGAACTCGACCGAGGACGGCACGTCGCGAAACAGCGGGTGGAAGCCGCCTTCGGCGTCGTTGCCGATCGCCTCGAGGGATTTCACATCTGGCAGCATGTTCATGGCGCCGGCCCCACGTTCTGATGGCCCGACTTAACGGACAGGGCAGATAAAGAAAAGGCCGCCCCAAGGGGCGGCCTTCGATATCGTCGCTGAGTGGCTTGGATCAGCGCGAATAGAATTCGACGACCAGGTTCGGTTCCATCTGCACGGCGAACGGAACGTCCGACAGTCCCGGAACGCGGGCGAAGGTCGCGACCATCTTGTTGTGGTCGGCTTCGATGTAGTCCGGCACGTCGCGCTCGGCCAGAGCGACCGATTCCAGCACGATCACGAGCTGCTTCGACTTCTCGCGCACCTCGATGACATCGCCCGGCTTGCAGCGGTACGAACCGATGTTGACGCGCTTGCCGTTGACGTTGACATGGCCATGGTTGACGAACTGGCGGGCCGCGAAGATGGTCGGCACGAACTTGGCGCGGTAGACGACCGCATCAAGCCGCGACTCGAGCAGGCCGATCAGGTTCTCCGAGGTGTCGCCCTTGCGGCGATCAGCCTCTTCATAGACCTTGCGGAACTGCTTTTCCGAAACGTCGCCATAGTGGCCCTTCAGCTTCTGCTTGGCGCGCAGCTGCAGACCGAAGTCGGAAAGCTTGCCCTTGCGGCGCTGGCCATGCTGGCCCGGGCCGTATTCACGCTTGTTGACCGGGGACTTCGGGCGGCCCCAGATGTTTTCGCCGAGACGGCGGTCGATCTTGTATTTCGCGGATTCGCGCTTGCTCATCGCATTCCCTTTCAAAACAAACACACCCGGACCCTGTGATCCAGGTGAAGGAAACGCGCCCTCCTCTGGCCCCCATTTTCGAGGCCTGACAGGATTTTCCACGCAAAGCGACGGAAAACCCACGGGACACGTCAAAAGAAACCACCGGGCGTCGCCACCCGGTGTTGGTGGGGCTGTTAAACGCAGATTCGATCGGTGTCAAGCTTGTGAATGGCATGGCGCAAGGCCGCCCTGTAAAAGTTCAAACCGTAGGGTGCGATGCCGGATGTTGTTGCGTCGACGACGCCAAGAAGCATCGAAGCAAGAGGGGCCCATTCGCATGAAGAAGTTTTTCCTTGCCTTGGCCGGCGTCGCAATGCTCGCGGGACCGATCGCGGTGGCGCCGGAACCGGCGCTTGCGCATCCAAAGCCGGTCTGCCACTGGGTCAAGATAAAGAGATACGTCTGGCGCAACGGCCACCGCAAAGTGGTGTTTATCAGGGCGCAGAGCTGCCGCAACCGCGTCTGGTAGTCGATCGATATCCGTTAGGCATCCAACAGCCTGCAACGCGTTTCGCAGGTCTTCTATCACCTTTGCGCCTTGGCTTGAGCCGAGCTCAACCCTTGGATTTCTTGTTGGGCAACCCCTTGCGCTTCGTCTCAGCGAACTCCTCGAGCTGCTCCTCGCTCATAGAGTCATACATTTCGCGTGAAGCGCCCTTGAGCTCGCTTTTCTTGGTCTCGCCGCGCTTTGCGGAAAGGGCGGCGCCGGCGGCCTTCTGCTGTGCTTGTGACATGGCAGGCATGGTGGCTCTCCTGTGATCAAAGGAAAAACGCCGCGCAGCGGCAGCAGTTCCGGCGCCGGCATCTGTTTGCCCGGCATCCGGTGGTTGGCGGGCAAGGACCGCCAGTGTAGGAAAACAGCATGAAATCGCTGACCGATCCCACACAAGCACTCTCTACCGGCCTCGGGAAAATCCGCACCGAATTCCACGTGCCTGATGGGTTTCCGCCTGACGTGATGGCCGCGGCGAACGCGGCGGCCAAGCGAGTGCCAAACCAGCACGCCGATCGCACGGCGATGCCCTTCGTCACGCTCGATCCGGCGAGCTCGACAGATCTGGACCAGGCCTTCTCGATAGAGACGAGCGCCGGCGATCTTTTGTTGCATTACGCCATTGCCGATGTGGCCTGGTTCGCCGAGGACAGCGACGCGGTGGATCTCGAAGCCTGGAACCGGGGCGAGACGCTCTACCTGCCGGACGGCAAGGCCGGGCTTTATCCGCCGGTCATTGCCGAGGGCGCCGCGAGCCTGCTGCCCAATGGACCGCGTCCGTCGATCATCTTCACGGTTCGGGTCGCCGAGGACGGTGCGGTAAAGCTGGACGGCGCCGAGCGGGCAATCATTCGAAGCCGCGCGAAGCTCGCTTATGACAGCGCACAGGCCTCCGACCTTCCGACCGGCTTCGCGGAATTGGCACGGCGCATGGCGGCAAACGAAGAACGTCGCGGCGCTTCGCGCGTCGATCCACCCGAGCAAGAGGTGGAAAAGCTGGCCGACGGCACGTTCCAGCTCTCGTTCAGACCGCTCCTGCAATCCGAGCAGGATAATGCCGCGCTTTCGCTGGCCGCCAATATGGCGATCGCCGACGCCATGCTGGCGCACAAGACGGGACTGTTCCGGGTGATGTCGGGCCCCGACGCCTCCAAGATCCAGAGACTGCGCAACGCGGCCCAGGCCCTTGGCCTGTCCTGGCCGGCCTCTAGCAGCCTGCGCGACTATCAGCGCACGCTCGATCCGGTCGACCCCCGGCAGGCCGCACTGATGCTCGAAATCCGTCGTGCGGGCAACGGTGCGTCCTACCAACCCTATCAGGAGGGCGTTGTCCCCTGGCATGAGGCAATGGCCGCGACCTATGCCCACGCCACCGCGCCGCTCAGACGGCTGGCCGACCGTTACGTCGTGCGTTGCGCGCTGGCAATCGCCAACGGCCAGCCCGTTCCCCAGGCGGTGACCGACGCGTTCGAAAGGTTACCGAGGGTGATGGGACGCGCAGATGCCCGCGCTTCGCAGATCAACCATGCGGCCATCGACCTTGCCGAGGCGGTTATGCTCAAGGGACATGAGAGAGAGACGTTCAAAGCCGTCGTCACCGATTTCGTCGATCATGGCGTGCGCGTTCAGCTTGCCGACATGCCTGTCGTCGCCAACGTCAAGGCTTCCGGACTGAGACAGGGCGACGGTCTCGACCTGAAGCTGGTGTCGGCCGATCCGGACCGGCGCAGCATCCTCTTCGAACCTGCAGTCTAGGGTTGCCCTAGCGTGCGGTCAGCCCAAAACCCTGGATCAGGCGCCTGGTGGCGAAATCCACCTTGCCCGAGGTGAAGACCGCAACATCGGGATCGTTCTCGCCCGACGTCTCGCCGACAGGTTCGAGCAGCGACATGGCACGCCGTGCGATCGCTTCCGCCGGATCGATCCAGTCGACGGGCCACGGTGCCGTCTTGCGCATTCGATTGGCGAGGAAAGGGTAGTGCGTGCAGGCAAGCACGACAATGTCGGTGCGATGTCCGTCACGCTCGATGAAGCAAGGCGCGATCTCGGCGCGCACGGCCTCCTCGTCGACGAAGCCCTCGCGCATGTAGATCTCGGCCAACCCGGCGAGCCTGTCGCTGCCGACCAGGCGGACGTGGCATTTCTGCGCCCATTTGCTGATCAGGTCGCGCGTATACTGGCGCTTGACCGTGCCCGGTGTGGCCAGCACCGAAACCAGGCCTGAGCGCGTACGCTCGGCCGCCGGCTTGATCGCCGGCACCGTGCCGACGAAGGGATGGCCCGGGAATTTATCGCGCAGCGCGTCGATCACCAAAGTCGAGGCGGTGTTGCAGGCGATGACGGAAATCGCCGGCCGCAGGCGGTCGAGCAGTTTGGCGAACAGCGCCAATATGTGTTCCTTGAGCGCAGGCTCCTCCCAGGCGCCATAGGGGAAAGCCGCGTCGTCGGCGACATAGACGAAGCGCCGGTCGGGCATCAGAACACGCGCCTCGCGCAGCACGGTCAGCCCGCCGATGCCGGAATCGAACATCAGGATCGGGCGGTGGCTTGATCGGTCGCTCATTATCATCGGACCACAGGAGGTACTTGGCCCGCGATTTGGCCAACGACGCTTCTATCCTGAACCATCATGGTCTTGAAGTGGCGAACGCCAGCAACTTTTGCGCAGGCCTTGTCCGGCTCAGAGCCCGCGCTTTCCGAAACCGGCCGGCCGCGGCCGGCCGAATGGCTGGATTGCGGGCGCCGAACGTGTGGCCGGCGCGGTGGCTCGCGGAGCGGATGCGACAGCGCCGGCGGCCATACGACTCGGGCGCGGGGATGCTGGGATCGTGCCGTCGAAATCGAACACGGAGGTCAACTCGTTGATGTCGCTGCCCGCAACCGGCTTTGCCCACAGGATCACGACCCAGAGCCCGAATATGGCAAGACCGAGCAGGTTCATCCCGCCAGGTACGTGTTCGGGCCGGTGTAGGTCGATCGTCATGATCACGCCCGCCTGCAGGAAGGCATAAATGGCGGAAAACACGATGTAGGACCACAGGATCCAAGCCGGCCCAGCGGCGTCACGGCTGCGTCGCCAGGCAAAGTTGCCACGCAATGCAACGAAGACGAGAGAGACGATCAGGACGACGCCGGCCATGCCTTGCCTGGACGGCCCCGGGCTCGAGTTGATCAGCCCTGTGAAACCGATCGTCACGGCAATGCACAGCACGATCGCAATGCCCTCGGCCAGCGACAAACCGAGCGAATAGAGGAAGAAGCGCAGACGGCCAATATTGGACGTGGACATGTGCTACCCACCGTTTCGGCAACAATGGGCGAAACCGAATAAAAATCGGTTACTTCAAATGCTCACAGCTTACCGATTTTAACTTTCTTTATCTGTCGGCTGATTGCGCGGACTGGCTGGAAGTCGCCTCGGATCATCACCGGGCGAGCCGTCGCCGCGCGGCATCGCTGGCGAGAACCTGTCGAGCGACGAGATGATGCCGCGCAGCACCTTGAGTTCCGGCTCCGCGAAGCCCGCCCGCGTCAGCACGGCGCGCAGATTGTCGACCATTTTCGGCTTCTTCTCTTCCGGCCGAAAATAGCCGCGGGCTTCCAGCGCGCCTTCGAGATAGCCAAACAGGCTGTGCAGCTGTTCCTTCGTCGCCGGCGCGAGTTCCGGTCCGGAGAAGTTGGTCGCGGTCTCGTCGACGAGGCCGGATTTCATCCACTCATAGGACATCAACAGAACGGCCTGGGCGATGTTGAGCGAGGAAAAGCCCGGATCGACCGGGAAGGTGACGATCTCGTCGGCGAGCCCAACCTCGTCATTGTAGAGGCCGAAGCGCTCGCGGCCGAACAGGATGCCGGTGCGCTGCCCTTCCCCGACGCGGGCGCGCAACGCCCTGCCCGCCTCCACGGGACCGCGCACCGGCTTGAAGCCGTCGCGCTCCCGCGCCGTGGTGGCGAAGACGAAGTTGAGGTCTGCGACGGTCGAGGTCAGGTCATCAAAGACCGTCGTGGCGTCGATGACGTGGTCGGCGCGGCTCGCGGCGGCGCGCGCCTTCTCGCTCGGCCAGCCGTCGCGCGGATTGACCAGGCGCAGCTCCGAAAGGCCGAAATTCGCCATCGCGCGCGCCACCATGCCGATGTTCTCGCCGAGCTGCGGCTCGACGAGGATGATGGCGGGGCCGCGCATTGCGGTTTTGCTGGGCTGTTCAGTATCTGGCATGGCAGTTGGTAACCGGGGTTTGCGGCGTTTCGGCGTCCCCTGCCATATTCAGCCGCGAAAATGAAGCATTCACAAGCACGGCACTCGTCCATGGCCGCGCCGATCGCGGTTTGCGCGCTCAAAAAGCCTTTGATATACGCTCCGCATCTGGCCGAAACCATGCTGGCAAGGCCGTTCATATCCCCAGCAACGAGGCATTCTTTCCATGGCGAAGATCAAGGTGGCGAACCCGGTCGTCGAACTCGACGGCGACGAGATGACCCGCATCATCTGGCAGTTCATCAAGGACAAGCTGATCCACCCTTATCTCGACCTCAAGCTCGAATATTACGACCTCGGCATCGAGAACCGCGACGCCACCAACGACCAGGTTACGATCGACTCGGCCAATGCCATCAAGAAATACGGCGTCGGCGTCAAATGCGCGACGATCACCCCCGACGAGGCGCGCGTCGAGGAGTTCAAGCTCAAGAAGATGTGGAAGTCGCCCAACGGCACCATCCGAAACATCCTCGGCGGCACCATTTTCCGCGAGCCGATCATCATGAAGAACGTGCCGCGCCTGGTGCCCGGCTGGACCAAGCCGATCGTCGTCGGCCGCCATGCCTTCGGCGACCAGTACCGCGCCACCGATTTCCGCTTCCCCGGCAAGGGCAAGCTGACGATCAAGTTCGTCGGCGAGGACGGCCAGGTGATCGAGCATGACGTCTATGACGCGCCCGGCGCCGGCGTCGCCATGGCGATGTACAATCTCGACGAGTCGATCCGCGAGTTCGCCCGCGCCTCGCTGAACTACGGCCTGCTGCGCAATTTCCCGGTCTATCTCTCGACCAAGAACACCATCCTCAAGGCCTATGACGGCCGCTTCAAGGACATCTTCCAGGAAGTCTACGAGAAGGAGTTCGAGGCCGAGTTCAAGGCGCGCAAGCTCTGGTACGAGCACCGCCTGATCGACGACATGGTGGCCTCCAGCCTGAAATGGTCGGGCGGCTATGTCTGGGCCTGCAAGAACTATGACGGCGACGTGCAGTCGGACACGGTGGCCCAAGGCTTCGGCTCGCTCGGCCTGATGACCTCGGTGCTGATGACGCCGGACGGCAAGACGGTGGAAGCCGAAGCCGCGCACGGCACGGTTACCCGTCACTATCGCCAGCACCAGAAAGGCGAGGAAACCTCGACCAACTCGATCGCCTCGATCTTCGCCTGGACGCGCGGTCTCGCCCACCGCGCCAAGCTCGACGACAACGCCGAATTGAAGCGCTTCGCCGAGACGCTGGAGAAGGTTTGCATCCAAACCGTCGAAAGCGGCTTCATGACCAAGGACCTGTCGCTGCTGATCGGCCCCGACCAGCCCTGGCTGTCGACCACCGGCTTCCTCGACAAGATCGACGAGAACCTGCAGAAGGCGATGAGCTAAGATCCGAACCCACGAACAAAGGCTCCGAAAGGAGCCTTTGTTTTTTGGCGGCGTGAACGGGAGCGGAGGACCAATCGATGGCCAAGCCGGTTCTCTACGGCGCGGACTACAGCGTCTATGTGCGCATCGCACGCGTGGCGCTGGAGGAGAAGGGTGTTTCCTACGAACTGGTGCCGCTCGACATATTCGCCGCTGACGGCATCCCGGCCTGGTATTTGGAGCATCATCCGTTCGGCCGCATTCCAGCTTTCGAGCATGACGGTTTTCGCCTCTTCGAGACCGGAGCTATTGCCCGTTATGTTGACGAGGCCTTCGAGGGTCCGCCGCTGCAGCCAGCCGACCCGCGCGGACGCGCCAGGATGAGCCAGATCGCCGGCATGCTCGACGCCTATGGTTACCGCGCCATGGTCTGGGACGTTGCCGTCGAGCGTCTGGAAAAGAAGCCCGCCGACGAGAAGCTAATTGCGGATGGCCTCAGCAAGGCCGAAACCGTGCTCAAGGTGCTGACTGCGTTGAAGGCAAAGGGATCGTGGTTGCTCGGCGATCAACTGACGCTGGCCGACCTGCATGCCGCGCCGATCATCGCCTATTTCACCAAGGTTGCCGACGGGCGCGAATTGCTGGCGCGGTTCGCGGATATCGGGGATTGGTATGCGCGTCTAACGGCACGCCCGAGCTTCGCGCGAACCGAAAAGGCCGGTTGAGTTGAGATGGCTGAGGGACAGCACACGCTGTCCCTCCTACAATTGCGATTAAGCCGCTTCGAGAGCTGCCTTCACCGCCGCGATCGCGTCATTGGCCCTGGAAGCGTCGGGGCCGCCGGCCTGCGCCATGTCGGGGCGTCCACCGCCGCCCTGCCCGCCGAGCGCGGCAGAAGCAACGCGCACAAGATCGATCGCGCTGAAGCGGTTGGTGAGATCGTCGGTGACGGCGACCACAACGCTTGCCTTGTTGTCCTCGCCGGCCCCGACAAAGACAACGACGCCGGAGCCAAGCGTCTTCTTGCCGGCATCGGCAAGCGGCTTCAGGTCCTTCGGCGCGACACCGCTAACCGCCTTGCCGAGGAAGCCGACGCCGGCGACCGTCTCGTTAGCGGCCGGGGCATCGGCGACAGCCATGCCGCCGCCCAGCGCCAGCTTCTTGCGCGCTTCGCTGAGCTCCTTCTCGAGCTTCTTGCGTTCCTCGAGCAGCGTCTCGACGCGCGCCGGCACATCGGCCGGCGAGATCTTGAGGGTCGCCGCGGCAGCCTTGAGCCGCCTGTCCTGCTCGTCGAGATGCCTGCGTGCCGCCTCGCCGGTCAGCGCCTCGATGCGGCGCACGCCTGCCGCTACCGCGCTGTCCGAGAGGATACGCACAAGGCCGATATCGCCGGTCGACCTGACATGCGTGCCGCCGCAGAGCTCGACCGAATAGGGCCGGTTGGCCTTGGCGCCATGCAGCCCGGTGCCCATCGACACGACGCGCACTTCGTCACCATACTTCTCACCGAACAGCGCCATGGCGCCCTCGGCGATCGCATCGTCGACCGACATCAGGCGCGTCGTCACCGGGCTGTTCTGCACGACGATCTCATTCGCCATGCGCTCGACGTCCTCCAGCTCTTCCGAGGAAATCGGCTTGTTGTGCGAGATGTCGAAGCGCAGCCGATCCGGCGCGACCAGCGAGCCCTTCTGCGCCACATGGGTGCCCAGAACCTCGCGCAGCGCCTCGTGGATGAGGTGCGTTGCCGAATGGTTGGCGCGCAGCTTCGAGCGCCGCGCATGATCGACTTTGAGCTCGACCGGAACATCGGTCTTCACCGTGCCGCTCGCCACCTTGCCGATATGCACGAACAGCCCGTCGGCCTTCTTCTGTGTGTCTGAAACCTCGATCGAAAAGCCTTCGCCGGTGATCACGCCGGTATCGCCCATTTGGCCGCCGGATTCGCCATAGAACGGCGTCTGGTTGACGACGACGGCAACCGCGTCGCCCTGGCTGGCGCTGTCGACAGTCTTGCCATCCTTGACCAGCGCCTGGATCAGGCCTTCCGCCTGCTCGGTCTCGTAGCCGAGGAATTCGGTGGCGCCGGTCTTCTCGCGCACGGAGAACCACACCGTCTCGGTCGCTGCTTCGCCAGACCCGGTCCAATGCCTGCGCGCCTCGGCCTTCTGCTGCTCCATCGCGTTGGTGAAGCCGGCAAGATCGACCGAGATGCTGCGCTGGCGCAAGGCGTCCTGCGTCAGGTCAAGCGGAAAGCCGTAAGTGTCGTAGAGCTTGAACGCGGTCTCGCCGTCGAGCATGTCGCCCGCGTGCAGCGTCTCGGTAGCTTCCGAAAGCAGGCCGAGGCCGCGCACGAGCGTCTTGCGAAACCGTGTCTCCTCGAGCTTCAACGTCTCGGTGATCAATTGCTCGCCGCGCAGGAGTTCGGGATAGGCCTGGCCCATCTCGCGCACCAGCGCCGGCACCAGCTTCCACATCAGCGGTTCCTTGGCGCCGAGCAGCTGCGCGTGGCGCATGGCGCGGCGCATGATGCGGCGCAGCACATAGCCACGGCCTTCATTGGACGGCAGCACGCCATCGGCCACCAGGAAGGAAGACGAGCGCAGGTGATCCGCAATCACGCGATACGAAGCGACATTCTCCTGGCTGGGGCCTTGTCCGAGCGCGGAGGAAGCGGCGTCGATCAGATGCTTGAACAGGTCGGTTTCGAAGACGCTCTCCACCCCCTGCAGGATGGAGGCCATGCGCTCCAGACCCATGCCGGTGTCGATCGAAGGGCGCGGCAGGTCGATGCGCTCTTCCTTCGTCACCTGCTCATACTGCATGAAAACCAGGTTCCAGAACTCCAGGAACCGGTCGCCATCTTCCTCCGGGCTGCCGGGAGGGCCGCCCCAGATATGCTCACCGCGATCGATGAAGATTTCAGAGCAGGGACCGCAGGGACCGGTGTCGCCCATCGCCCAGAAATTGTCCGAAGTCGCGATACGGATGATGCGGTCGTCCGAGAAGCCCGCGATCTTCTTCCAGTAGCCGGCCGCTTCGTCGTCGGTGTGATAGACGGTGACCAGCAACTTGTCCTTCGCCAGGCCGAAATCCTTGGTGATCAGGTTCCAGGCAAGCTCGATCGCGCGTTCCTTGAAGTAGTCGCCGAACGAGAAATTGCCGAGCATCTCGAAGAAGGTGAGATGACGTGCCGTGTAGCCGACATTGTCGAGGTCGTTGTGCTTGCCGCCGGCGCGCACGCTCTTCTGCGCCGTCGCGGCGCGCGAATAGGGACGCTTCTCCAGGCCGGTGAAGACGTTCTTGAACTGCACCATGCCGGCGTTGGTGAACATCAGCGTTGGATCGTTGCGCGGCACCAGCGGGCTGGAGGCGACGATCTCGTGACCCTCCTTGCGGAAGTAGTCGAGGAAAGTCGACCGGATGTCGTTCACGCCACTCATTGCATACTGCCTTTTCGCGAGAACCGCCGGCGCGGCCGGCGGCTGGTGGGCTTTCATCTTTGAGAAGATAGATTGGCCTTTTAGCGATAGCTCTCGACCCTGTCCAGAAACACGGAATTAGGCCAATCGGCACCTTCGCCGGCAGCATCGATCTGTCTACAAACGCAAAACCGCCGGCACGAGGGCCGGCGGTTCGGATACGCAATACTCAAGAACTCGATTACATAAGCATAAGCCGATAAACTAGGAATGTGGCCGAACTCCGGCCAAGCCGGCTAATCGTCTCCCCAAGCCTTACATCGCGCCTGCTTCGTCCTCGAAACCGTCGTCACCGCCTTCGGAGCCGCCATTCTCGAGGAACTTGTCCGCTATCAGACCCGCATTCTGGCGCAATGCCATCTCGATCTCGCGCGCCGTGTCGGGATTGTCGCGCAGGAACAGCTTGGCGTTCTCGCGACCCTGGCCGAGGCGCTGCGAATTATAGGAGAACCAGGCGCCCGATTTCTCGACCACGCCGGCCTTGACCCCGAGATCGACGAGCTCGCCGGTCTTCGACACGCCCTCGCCATACATGATGTCGAACTCGACCACCTTGAAGGGCGGCGCCAGCTTGTTCTTCACCACCTTGACGCGGGTCTGGTTGCCGACGACCTCGTCGCGGTCCTTGACCGAGCCGATGCGGCGGATGTCGAGGCGCACCGAGGCGTAGAACTTCAGCGCGTTACCGCCCGTGGTCGTTTCCGGCGAGCCGAACATGACGCCGATCTTCATGCGGATCTGGTTGATGAAGATGACCATGGTGTTGGAGCGCGAGATCGAGGCGGTCAGCTTGCGCAGCGCCTGGCTCATCAGGCGAGCCTGAAGGCCGGGAAGCGCATCGCCCATCTCGCCCTCGATTTCGGCGCGCGGCGTCAGCGCCGCCACCGAATCGACCACCAGCACGTCGATGGCGCCCGAACGCACCAGCGTGTCGCAGATTTCCAGCGCCTGCTCGCCGGTGTCGGGCTGCGAGATCAGGAGGTTTTCCAGGTCGACGCCAAGCTTGCGGGCATAGACCGGGTCGAGCGCATGCTCGGCGTCGACGAAAGCGCAGATGCCGCCCTTCTTCTGGGCCTCCGCGACCGTGTGGAGCGCCAGCGTCGTCTTGCCCGAGCTTTCCGGCCCGTAGATTTCGACGATGCGGCCGCGCGGCAGCCCGCCGACGCCGAGCGCGATGTCGAGGCCGAGCGACCCGGTCGGCACGGTTTCGATCTCGACCGCCTGCTCGTTCGCGCCGAGCCGCATGATCGAGCCCTTGCCGAAAGCGCGCTCGATTTGCGACAGCGCCGCGTCCAGAGCCTTTGATTTGTCCACTGCCTTATCCTCTACAAGCCGCAAAGTATTCTGAGCCATGATACATCACCCCTTGGTCGTCAATGAAGGCCGGACAATCCGTGATCCCGGATTGTTTGTACCTTTTTTGTTCTCATTTGGCAAGAGGCAATAAATATCTGAAAAACAACCAATATCTGGATTTGTTCTATTTTTGTCTCACCATGGCTGGGCGAGGGCATCTCCTTTTGGTCCAGCCAGGATTCTATCGCCCGGCCCATCCGAATCGCGATCCCGATTGCGGGGCCACGCGCGGAAACCTAGTGTGCGCGCGCAAACAATCAACGAAGGTCACGACACCGGCATGCCGACATCCCCAAGAATCCTGGCGCTCGGCGGCGCCCATATCGACCGGCGCGGCCAGGTGTCGGGCCCCTATGTGCCCGCTGCGTCCAATCCCGGCATCATGCATGAGGATGTCGGCGGCGGTGTCTTCAATGCGCTGCGCAGCGTGGTGAAGCGTGGCGTGACAGCCTCTCTGATGTCGGTGCGCGGTGGCGATGCCGCGGCCGAGACGGTCGCGTCTGCGATTGCCCAGGCCGACATCGAGGACCTCTCAGTGGTGTTCCTCGACCGCACGACGCCGAGCTACACGGCGCTGATCGACCGCGAGGGCGAGTTGATCGTCGGCTTCGCCGACATGGGTCTCTACGACCTTGCCTTCCCCAGGCAGATCCGCCGCGCCAAGGTGCGCGAAGCCATCGCCGCAGCCGACGCGATCCTGTGCGACGCCAATCTGCCGACCGCGGCGCTTGAAAGACTGGTGATGCAAGCCGACGGCAGACCGGTCTTCGCCATCGCCATATCGCCCGCCAAGGTCGTGCGAATGATCCCGCTGTTCCCCGATCTGGCGGTGCTCTTCATGAATCGTCGGGAAGCCGCCGCTCTCCTGGGCACAGACTTGTCAGGACAAGACCTTGTCACCGGGCTCAGGCGACTGGGATTGCGGGCCGGCGTGGTCACAGCCGGCGGCGCGCCAGTGCTGGGCTTCGACGAATCGGGCGTCTTCGAGATCGATCCGCCCGCGCCGCGCCGGGTCGCCGACGTCACCGGCGCCGGCGACGCGCTGACCGGCGCGACGGTCGCGGCACTGCTGCGCGGCCTGCCCTTGCGCGCCGCATTGCGCGAAGGCGTCGCGGCGGCAGTGCTAGCCATCGAGAGCACCGAGGCGGTGCCGTCCTTCACTTCGGCCAGTTTTACGCAGGGGCTCGCCCTTGTGCCCGATGCGCGTGAGGTGGCATAGGGCCCCAAGATCAGTTACTGGAGCGGCTTACCCGCTCCGGATCGGAGACACACATGACCCCGGAAACCGCCCGTCCCTTCATCGACATCCACCCGCCGGTGGCGGAGGCGCTTGCCGCCGGCAGGCCGGTGGTGGCGCTCGAAAGCACCATCATCACCCATGGCATGCCCTACCCCGACAATGGAGCGATGGCGGCAAAGGTCGAGCGGATTATCATGGATGGCGGCGCGGTGCCCGCCACGATCGCCGTCATCGACGGCCGCATCAAGATCGGCCTGTCCGACGCGGAGCGCGAATCGCTCGCCATGACCAGCGATGCAATGAAGCTGTCGCGTGCCGATATCGGCTTTGCGGTCGCCCAGAAGCGCACCGGCGGCACCACCGTCGCCGCAACCATGATCGCCGCGCATATTGCCGGCATCAAAGTGTTCGCCACCGGCGGCATCGGCGGCGTCCACAAGGGCGCGGAAAAGAGCTTCGACATCTCGGCCGACCTCGACGAACTGGCGCGCACGCCGGTCATCGTCGTCTCGGCCGGTGCCAAGGCGATCCTCGACATCGAAAAGACGCTGGAAGTGCTGGAGACGCGCGGTGTGCCGGTCGTCGGCTATGGTTGTGAAACCATGCCGGCCTTCTGGTCGAGGCAATCGCGCTTCCGCGCGCCGCTGACGCTGCATGCGCCGCAGGACATCGCGCAGTTCCACCGGACGCGGCAAGCGCTCGGCCTTGACGGGGGCATTCTGATCGCGAATCCGGTGCCGCAGAATGACGAGATCCCTGCTGACGAGATGGCCGGCTACATCGGCGCCGCGCAGAAAGCTGCCGAAACGCAGAACGTCACCGGCAAGGCGGTGACGCCGTTCCTGCTGGGCAAAATCCTGGAGATCACCGGCGGCCGCAGCCTCAAGACCAACATCGCGCTGGTCGAGAACAACGCGCGGCTGGCGGCCGAGATCGCGAAGGCGCTGTAGCAACTCCAGGAAAAGCCCGTAGCGGCGTTGCGTAGGGCAGAAGTCTATTTACCGGCCCGCCGCCCGGCCGCGAAGGCTCGGCGGGCCCACACCGCCATCTCGTCGGGATCGTCGAAGGCGCTGTCGGGAATGCTCCAGTAAGGCATCGCCACCTCCCTGCCGTGGCGCGAGCCGGTATAGGTCCACTGGCTGCAGCCGGCAGCCTCGAAATCGGGGATGCTTTCCTCATCTGCCTTCAGCATCAGTTCGCCGCGCACGACGACGGCGACGATCACCCCGTCGCAATAGATACCCTTGCCGCCGAACAGTTTTCGGATGCTGATGGCGCCAAGGCTTTCGAACAGTTCTTCGAGACGTGCATTGTCCATGCCGCGATCATGTCATCGGCCAGGGGCGTTGTCATTGCCGCAACCAAAAGCATGCTGACAAGTTGAAGCCTGAAAGGGAGTCTCCACGATGCCCGTCCTGCTCAAGGGTTCCTGCCGCTGTGGCGCCGTTCGTTTCGAGGTAGAAAGCCACACGCCGGTGCCGTTCATGCTCTGCTACTGTTCGATCTGCCGCAAGCAGCAGGGCGGCGGCGGTTTCGCCATTAACCTCGGCGCCGACCACGAGACGCTAAACGTCCGGGGCAAGCGGAGCCTCGGCATCTACCGCGCGGAGATCGAGGACGACGAGCATCCACATTGCGAGGTCTCGACCGGAGAGCGCAACTTTTGCCGCAAATGCGGATCCGCGCTTTGGCTGTACGACCCGACCTGGCCGGATCTTGTCCATCCCTTCGCCTCGGCGATCGACAGCGACCTGCCGAAACCGCGGGAGAAGGTGCATCTGATGCTGAAATACAAGGCAAGCTGGGTCGAGCCGGCGATCGGTCCGAAGGACAAGGTCTTCGACGTCTATCCCGAGGAATCGATCGCCGACTGGCACAAGCGCACCGGCATGTG
>NZ_JANINM010000422.1 GCF_024509055.1 Mesorhizobium sp.
AGGCACCCCCCTCTGCCCTGCCGGGCATCTCCCCCTCAAGGGGGGAGATCGGCGGCTTCCGCGCTGCGCCCGTGCTTCCGGCGTTGGAGATTGGCGAAGGCGGCGGGGCGAGTAAATTCCCCCTTTGAGGGGGAGACGGCCGGAAGGCCAGAGGGGGGTGCAGCGCCGCACGGTCTTCATCAGCTCGCCTTCTGCAGCCCCTTGAACAGGAATGTTCGACCGGATCGATAATCATAGTCCGGATTTTCCCAGGCGATCATCTTGCCCGGATTGAGCAACCCCTGAGGATCGGTTTCTCGTTTGAAGGCGAGCTGGATTTCGTCTGTCTGCTTCATGCCGCCCTCTTCCAGCGTGTAGCGGTGCGGGTTGAAGATCGGGCAGCCATTTTCCTCATGCAGGCGGATGATCTCGTCGAGCCGCGCCTCAGTGGTGAACCTCACCAGCGGCAGTCCGAAGCAGGTTATGTTGCCGTCGAGCCGCACGAATTCGAGATGCGAGTAGACTTCGCCCGGAAACATCGCGTCCATCTTCTCGACCAGCGCGAGCTGGTTGGGAAACGGATAGAGCGATTGCAGGTAGGTGATCGACGGATCGACCCGAAGCGCTCTCAGCGTCGTGTGATTCCACGCAAGCTCATAGGCCGGCGGCAAGCCCTTCTTGTCCTCGTCCGTCGCGGTGGCGGCATTGAAGATGACTGCGCCGCCAACTCGCCGGGTGAAGGCGAGGAACGCGTCCAGCCCGTGCCGCGCCACCATGACGACACAAATGCTCTGACCCTCGCGCAGGAACTTCTGGTGCCGCTTGAAATAGAGCTGCGGCACGGGTGCTGCGATCGGCGTGATCAGCTTGGTCAGGATGCCGTCCTGGCAGGCCAGCGCATTGCCGTAGCGGGCGGCTTCCATAAAGCTGCCGAAGCCGACGATGACGTCGACCCATTCGTATGCAGCCGTCAGCGGCATCTCGACTTCGGTGATGATGCCGTTGGTGCCGTAGGCATGCGTCACCTTGTGCAGGTCCTCGCCCGTGAGTTCGAGCACCTTCGGCTCGGCCTCCATGGTCACAACACGCAGGCGCAGCACATTACCGAAATCACGCAGGCCGCCGAAGTTGATCGAACCGACGCCGCCCGAACCACCGGCGATGAAGCCGCCGATCGAGGCCGTGTTGTAGGTCGAGGGCGACAGCCTCAACTCCTGCCCCGAATGCGCCCGCGTCGCCTTGTCGATTTCGGCGAGAACCGCCCCTGGCCCGGTTACCACCCTCCCCGGCGCGATGGCCTTGATCTCGTTCATTTCGGCGAGGTTGAGCACCACGCCGCCCGATAGCGGCATCGCCTGCCCGTAATTGCCGGTGCCGCTGCCGCGCGGCGTCACAGGAATGCCGTGCCGGTGGCAGGCGGCGAGCACGCGGATCACCTCGTCCTCGTTCCTGGGCGTGACGATCAGGTCACCGCTGATGTGGTCGAGCTGCGCCTTCAGCACGGGGCTGTACCAGTAGAAGTCGCGGCTCTTCTGCTGGACGATCGCCGGATGGTCGTCGACCTTGATCCCTTCGAGATCGCGCTTCAGCGCCGAGATATCCATCATCCCACCATCAATTCGTCGAGTTCGGCATAATCGGGCAGCTTCCGCTCGATCGCCCTGCCGTCGCGCACGACGATGCGATCCGATTCGGGCCGCGACAGCAATTCGGTCCAGCTGCGGCCCTTGAAAACGATGAAGTCGGCGCTGCCGCCGGCGGCCAGAATGCCCACGCCATCGAGCCGCATCACTTCGGCCGGCGTTGCGGCCACGGCTTTCGGCCAGTCGCCAACCGGATGGTCGAAGTGCAGGATGCGCGTCGCCATGCGGTAGACCTCCAGCATGTCGAGATCGCCATAGGCATAGAACGGATCGCGGGTGTTGTCGGAAGCGACCGCCACCTCGATGCCGCGCGCCTTCATCTCATGCAGCAGCGTCACGCCGCGCCAGCGCGGCGTCGTGCCGTCGTTGCGCCGGTCCTGGAGATAGAGATTGCACATGGGCAGCGACACCACCGCCAAGCCGGCCTTCGCCACCTTGTCCAGCGTGTCGAGAACTTCGAGGTCCGGCTGGCGCGCCAGCGAGCAGCAGTGGCCGACGAGGATATTGCCCTCGAACCCGTTCCAAAGCGAAGCCTCGGCGATCTTCCTTAGCGAGATCGCTGACACGTCGGCAGTCTCGTCGGCATGGAAATCGAGGTCGAGCCCATGCTTGATCGCCTGCGCGAACACCTCGTCCAGCAGTTCTTCCAGATCGGGAACCATATAGGTGACGACGCCGAGCACCCCCTTGGCCGCCGCGACGCGTTTCGCCAGCCGACCGAACCAGGCCTTGTCGCGCACGCCCTCGATGCCGAGCAGGCAAGCCGCCTGCAATTCGATGCGGCCACGCCACGTTTCGCGCATCGTTTCGAACACCGGCCAGGAGATTTCTTCCTGCGGCGGCACGCTGTCGAGATGCGTTCGCATGGCCCTGGTGCCGTGCGCATAGGCCGAGCGGAGCGAGAAATCCATGCGTCGAGCCACATCCTCCGCACTCCAGTGCGCGGTCCGGTCGGCGCCAGTGGCGTTGAGCGCGCCCATGAAGGTGCCGTCGGGATTGGGTTTTCGGGGCCAGATGTGCCCCTTGTCGATATGCGTGTGACAGTCCACGAAGCATGGCAGCACGATGCGGCCGCCGAGGTCTATTGCATCGGGATGCGCCGACTTTCGATGCGCGCCGATGTTGACGATCTTGCCATCGGCGACGTCAATATCGACAAGGGCGAAACCATCGGCGTCGAAGGTTGCGGCAAGGCCGGGCGTCAGCGAGCGGTGAACGCGGGCATTGGCGAGATGATAAGAACCAGATGCCGGTATCAAGCCGCACCCCCCTCTGCCCTGCCGGGCATCTCCCCCTCAAGGGGGGAGATTGGCAGTTCCGCTGACGGCGCCCATCTTGCAACGTCGGCGATTTGCGAAATCCTGGACGACATCCAATCTCCCCCCTTGAGGGGGAGATGGCCGGCAGGCCAGAGGGGGGTGCTTTGCGCCAACATTCCGTACCCTAACGCTCCTGCCTCAGCGCGCTCTCGTGCCAGCGGCGCAGGATGAGATGCGACACCAAGGAGAGCGCCAGGAAGATCAATATGCCGGTCAGCGAGATCAGGATCAGAGCCGCGAACAGGCGCGGCGCGTTGAGTCGGTAGCCGGCCTCGATGATGCGCGAGGCTAGCCCCGACGACTGCCCTTGCGCGCCGGCGACGAACTCGGCCACAACCGCGCCGATCAGCGACAGGCCGCCGGCGATCTTCAAGCCCCCGAGGAAATAAGGCATCGCCGCCGGCAGGCGCAGATAGCGCAATTGCTGCCAGCGCGTGGCGCCGTTCAGCTTGAATAGGTCGCGCAGATTGCGGTCGACCGAGTTCAGCCCCAGCGTGGTGTTGGACAGGATCGGGAAGAAGGCGACGATCCAGGCGCAAAGCAGCAACTTCGTCGTCTGGTTGTTTATGTAGATATTGATCAGCGGGAAGATCGCCACGATAGGCGTAACCTGCAGCACGATGGCGAATGGGAAGAACGACATCTCCACCCATTTGGACTGAGCGAACAGGACCGACAGCCCGACGCCGCCGATGACGGCGAGCAGAAGGCTGAGAAAGGTGATCTTCAGCGTCACTAGCAGCGAGGAGAACAGCAGGCCCGCATCGTCATGCAGTGTCTGCAGCACCACGCCGGGCCGCGGCAGGATGTATTGCGGGATTGCGTTCCAGACGCAGATGCGGTCCCACATCCAGATGGCCAGGATCATGATCGCGAGCGGCAGCACCCATTTGCCGATCCGTTCCAGTCGCTCCTGGCGGACTCGGCGCGCCTCTTCGGGATCGAGCTTCAGAACATTGTCTTCAAGGGCCGTCATGATGAGGTCCGGCGGTTGAGTTGATGGCGTTGACCAGCACGTCCGAGGCCTGCCGGCAGAGCGCCGCATAATCCGGTGAGGTCCGGAACGCCTCGTCGCGCGGATAAGGCGCGTCGACGGCCAGTTCGCCGAAAACGCGACCCGGGCGCGCCGCCATGACGACGATGCGGCTGGACAGGAAAACGCTTTCGAAGACGCTGTGGGTGACGAAGACGACAGTGAAGCGCTCGTCCTGCCAAAGCTCTAGCAGGTCGTTGTTGAGCTTGAAGCGGGTGATCTCGTCGAGTGCCGCGAAGGGCTCGTCCATCAAAAGGATGCGCGGCTTCGTCACCATGGCGCGCGCGATCGAGACACGCATCTTCATGCCGCCGGAAAGTTCGCGCGGCACGGCGTTCTCGAAGCCGGTGAGATGGACGCGCGACAGCATCTCCATCACCGCGGGTCCGGCCTTGGCGCGCGAGACGCCCTTTAGCCGAAGCGGCAGCCAGACATTGTCGAAGACGCTCGCCCAAGGCAGCAGCGTCGGCTCCTGGAAGACGAAGCCGATGTTCGAGCGGTCGAGCGCTCCGCGCCAGTCGAGTTGGCCGGAGGTCGGCGTCGACAGGCCGGCGATGAGTCGCAGCGCTGTCGACTTGCCGCAGCCCGACGGACCGAGCAGGCTGAGGAAATCGCCTTCCCGGATTGTCAGGTCGACCTTGCTCAGCGCTGTGACGCCGTTGGAAAAGACCTTGCCGACATTGCGCAATGAAAGCAGCAACGGATTCGCTCCCGATGCTGCTGTCGGCGCCTGCGCCGCTTTCTCCTGGATCATATTGGGCAGGCCGCCTTACTTCTTGATCTCCAGCCCGACACCCTTGTTGATGAAGGCCAGCGTGTAGGCCTTCTTGATGTCGATGCCTGGCTGCGCGACCTTGGCCTTGACCATCTTGTCGTAGAAGCTCTGGATGCGGGCGTCGGTCATGGCGCCGATGCCGAGCTTTTCCGAATCGCCGGAATCGACGATGCCGAATTTCTTCAGCTGCGCGATCGAGAAGGCGATCTGCTCATCCGTCATGTCCGGATTGTCCTTCTTGATCATGTCGTTGGCGGCCTTGTTGTCACCGTAAAGATATTTGTACCAGCCTTTGGCCGAACCATCGACGAAGCACTGCACGACCTCTGGACGCTTGTCGATCGTGTCCTGCATCACCTCGATCGTCGTAGCGTACGTATCCCAGCCGTTGTCGGCGAGCAGGAACTGGTTCGGCAGGAAGCCACCCTGCTTCTGCACGGCGAAGGGCTCCGACGTCACATAACCTTGCTGGATCGACTTCTTGTTGGCGATGAAGGGCGCCGGATTGAAGGTGTAAGGCACGCGCTTGGCGGCATCGAAGCCCAGATCAGTGACCATCCATTGGAAGAAGGTCTGCGCACCCTCGTCCCCCATAATGTACTGATCGGCGTTCTTCAGGTCCTCCCATCTGTCCAACCCCTGCCCCGGATGGGACATGATGACCTGCGGATCCTTCTGGAAGTCGGCCGCCACGACGCGCATCGGGATGCCCTGCTGCACGGCGTCGAAGGCCGAAAGCAGGTTGCCGCCCATGTAGAAATCGATCTTGCCGGCCAGCAGCATCGGCCGGCCGCTGACCTGCGGGCCGCCCTGCATGATGGTGACGTCGAGGCCGCAAGCTGCATAGGTGCCGTCGGCAATGGCCTGGTAGTAGCCGCCATGTTCGGGCTCGGCCAGCCAGTTGGTGCCGAAGGTGACCTTCTCGTTTGCCGCCGCGCCAAGCGTGCCCGTCGCGAGCAGGGCAAAGGCGCCTGCCACGATCTTTTCTCTTCCGTACATCAACATCACCCTCTCTTGGCCTCGGCGCGTCACGCGCTGGGCTCGACACCATTGGTTCAAGAAGCAAGACACATGCCACCGCCTGGGCCGCCTGCTTTGGCGACAGTCGACGCGAAGGCCGGACGGGTCATGCTGTACGGGAGGCATCGTGCCTATTTTTTGAACGCCTGTCCACAATCGCTCGGGCGGCATGCACCGCATCTTGAAGCTTCCGTCCATGCGGCTTTAGGGTACTCCGAGACTGGAGAATGCCATGCTCAGATATCTCGCCCCCAGGTCGATCAAGCCGCCTTTCGCCCGCTACAGCCACGGTGTCGAAATACCGGCCGGCAAGCGCCTTGTGCTGTGTTCGGGCCAGCTCGGCATCGGACCGGACGACACCGTCCCGGAAGATGCCGGCGCACAAACCGAACTCTGCTTCCGGAACATCGCCGCCATATTGAGCGAAGCCGGGCTGACGCTGAACGACATCGTGCGTATCAATGCCTTCGTGACCGATCGTGCGCATCTCCAGCCCTACATGGATGTGCGCAATCGGCTATTTTCCGATCCGGCGCCGGCCTCGACGCTGATGATCGTCTCCGGCTTCGCCCGGCCGGAATTCAAGGTCGAGGTGGAGGCCTTGGCGGCTGGCTAACGGTTGCCCGCGGTCGCCAACAGCACTAGACCGCCGGTCAGCAGATCAATCGGGAGATGAACGTGACGACAAGACGAGTGTGGTGGGGCGACTACCGGACGACTGAATACGCCTCGATCGACGCCGAAGCGACCATCGCCGTGCTGCCAGTCGCGGCGATCGAGCAGCATGGCCCACATCTGCCGGTCTCGACCGACACCTCGATCATGATGGGCATGCTGGAGACGGTCATCGCGCGCCTGCCCGACGATCTCGACATCCGCATCCTGCCGGTCCAGGCGATCGGCAAATCGAACGAGCACTTGCATGCGCCAGGCACGCTGACCCTGCCTGCGACCACCCTTGTCGATGCCTGGACCGAGCTCGGCCTGTCGGTGGCCCGCGCCGGGATCCGGAAGCTGATCGTCGTCAACTCGCATGGCGGCAATGAGGAGATTATGGGCATTGTCACGCGCGAATTGCGGGTGCGCGCCAAGATGTTGGCTGTGAAGACGAGCTGGCAGCGCTTCGGTCGCCCGGCCGGCATGTACACCGAACTGGAAGACCGTCACGGCATCCATGGCGGCGACGTCGAAACCTCGCTGATGCTGCACTTCCGGCCCGATCTCGTCGACATGGCCAAGGCAGACAATTTCGTCTCGAACGTCGCGCGCGCCGAGAAGGAATTCGGGCTGCTGCGCCAGACCGGAACCCATGCATTCGCCTGGATCGCCAGCGACCTCAATCCGAACGGCGTGATCGGCGATGCAAGCATAGCCACGTCGGAGAAGGGCCGGTTGACCGCGGAAATGCAAGCCGATGGCTTCATCAATCTGGTCAGGGACGTGCGGAAGGCGAAACTCGCCGAGTGGCTGCTCTAGCGACAGTCGCCATCTAGCCTTCAATGGACAGTTCGAAAGGCGTCCCTTCGAAGGCATCCGCGCCTCGACCGATCGCCTCGATCGCGGCGATCATGCGGCCGTCGCGCCCCAGCAGCGTGTCCGCAACGGCGATCAGCTTTGGATTGGGCGTCGCCGTCGGCGAGAGGAAGCGAAGCGTCTTGGCGAGCTCCACTTCGTCTCGTTTGGGCGCCAGCGCCGCGGCGATGATGTAGGCCGACGCCGTCGACCGGCTGATGCCGGCGTAGCAGTGCACGACGAGCGGCTTTGTCCTGTCCCAGCGATAGGCGAAATCGAGCAAGGCGCGGACATGCTCCTCACCCGGCATTGTCATGCCATCCTGCGCGACGGCAATGTCATGCATGACAAGGTGCAGATGGTTCTCAGCCAGGATCGAGGCCGGGCGCGTCACCTCCGTGCCCGCCGCCAGCAGCGACAACAGCCGTTCGGCTCCGGTCCTCGCCACGGTCTCCTCGACCTTCGACAACGAACAGACATGGATCATGTTGCGATCTCCTTCGGCTTCTCGTCGCGCTGCGATGCCCAGGCCGCAAGCGCGTCCTCGAGTCGCCGCCACTCCTCCGCGCTGCCCGGCAAGCCGGCTCGCAACACGTGCGGCCGCTCGGCAAAATGACGGACCAGGACGCCGCGTTCGCCAAGCGCTGAAAACAGGCTTGGAGCATCCGTGAGGGACAGATAGAGGAACAGCGAGGTGCCGCCAGCCACCGGAATGCCGGATCGACTGAAAAGAGCGTCGAGCCGACCTGCTTCGGCTGCGAGACGCGCCCGCATGGTGACTTGCCAATTCGTGTCGGCGAGCGCGCGGATGCCATATTCAAGCGCGGGGCCGGCAACGGCCCACGGCCCGAGTTGCGTCCCCAGCCGCTCGGCCATGAGCGGATCCGCTAATGCGAAACCAAGCCTCACACCGGCGAGGCCGAAGAACTTGCCGAACGAGCGCAAGACCACGATGCCGCCCTCGCCGACATCACCGGCGAGGCTGTGTTCAGCCGGCCCGACATCCATGAAGGCTTCATCGACGACCAGCAAGCCACCCTTGGCCCGAAGGCGCGCCGCGAGGCCTAGCAGGCGGTCCCTAGCGATCAAGCGTCCGTCCGGATTGTTCGGATTGACCAGCACGACGAGATCCGCCTCCGCCAACGCATCGAAGTCGGTCACCTCGACCACGGCATGGCCGGCGATCGCGGCGGCCTTGGCGTGCTCGGCATAGGTCGGGCCGAGCACGAAAGCCTTGCCCGGCTTCATCAGCGAGGCGACGCGCGGCAGCAGAATCTGTGTGCCTGGCGCGGCCGCCACATGCGCCGCCGACGGCGCGCCATAGGCCTTGGCCGCAATTTCGGCCAATTCAGACAGTCGTTCGGATTCGGGCAAACGTGACAAGGCCGTGGCGGGCAGGTCAAAAAGCGGATAGGAGTGCGGATTGATACCAGTCGAAAGGTCGACAAAGGGGTGTGGCGCATGAGGAAACAGCGTTTTCGCCCGACCGAGGCTGCCGCCATGATCCACCGCTGTCATCCCTGCGCCCACTAGTTTCATGTCGATCCTGATCGCTTTCCTGTCGCTCATTGTTGAACGCGCCCTCGGCTATCCGGACTGGCTGTTCCGCGCAATCGGCCATCCGGTCACCTGGATCGGCAGCCTGATATCCTTTCTCGATCGCCGGCTCAACCACGCCACCGATTCCGACGAATTGCGTCGCCGCCGCGGCGTCAAGGCCTTGCTTGTCATCGTGCTCGTTCCAGCGATCATCGGCCTGGCGGCGCAGGTACTCTTGTGGCTGATATTCCCCTCCGGCCTCGTCATTGCGGCCATCCTGGGTTCCTCGCTTCTATCCCAGAAAAGCCTCGCCGAGCATGTCGAGGACGTCGCCGATGCTCTGGAGACGGGAGGCCTCACGCTCGGCCGTATCGCCGTCTCGCGCATCGTCGGCCGTGATCCGGAAAAGCTCGACAGAGCGGGCGTTGCGCGTGCCGCGATCGAAAGCCTGGCCGAGAATTTTTCGGACGGCATCGTCGCGCCGGCTTTCTGGACCGGCATCGGCGGGCTCGCTGGCGGCGCGGCCTACAAGGCGGTCAACACAGCCGATTCGATGATCGGCCATCGCACGCCGAAATACGAGGCGTTCGGCCGGGCTGCCGCTCGCTTCGACGATCTTGTCAACCTGCCGGCCTCGCGCCTCACCGGCCTGCTGATCGTGCTGGCCGCCTTCATCGTCAAGGGCGCCGACCCTCGCGGCGCATGGCGGGCGATGCGGCGTGACGCGAAAAAACACCGCTCGCCCAATGCCGGTTGGCCGGAAGCGGCCATGGCCGGCGCGCTGGGCCTGGCGCTTGCCGGACCACGCGTCTATGGCGGCGTGACCGTCGAGGACGCCTATATGGGCGAAGGCGGCAGTCGCGAAGCTGAAAGCGGCGACATCAGGCAGGCACTGAAACTCTACCGCGTCGCGGACTGGATGCTGATAGGCCTGTTTGCGATCCTGTCTGTTGTCGCCATCTTCCTGACCAGGCTGGTTAGCTAGAACTCGATACCCTGCTGCGCTTTCACGCCGGCAGAGAAGTGATGCTTCGTCAGCCCCATTTCGGTGACAAGGTCGGCTGCCTCGACGAGCAGCGGCTTGGCGTTGCGCCCGGTGACGATGACATGCAGGTCGTCGCGGCGCGCCTTGAGCGCCGCAACCACCTTCTCCAGGTCGAGATAGTCGTAGCGCAGCGCGATGTTGAGTTCGTCGAGCACCACGAGGCTGATCGACGGATCAGCTATCAGATCGAGCGCCTTGGCCCAGGCCGCTTCGGCGGCCGCGATATCGCGCTTCAGATCCTGCGTCTCCCAGGTGAAGCCCTCGCCCATCGCATGCCAGACCACGCGGTCGCCGAAAGCCGCGAAGGCGTCCTTCTCGCCCGTATGCCACTTTCCCTTGATGAACTGGACGACGCCGACGCGCTTGCCGTAGCCCAGCATCCTGAGCGCTAGGCCGAAGGCGGCCGTCGTCTTGCCCTTGCCGGGACCGGTGTTGACGATGAGCAACCCCTTCTCGATCGTCTTGCCGGCCACCTCGGCGTCCTGCACCGCCTTGCGCTTGGCCATCTTGGCGCGATGGCGTTCGGCGTCCTTGTCTTCGATGGTCTTGCCTTCGATGGTCTTGTCGTCGATCCCGGTCATGTCACTTCACCTTGAGCGGCAGCCCCGCCACCATCATGAGAACGCTGTCGGCAATAGCCGCGACCTGCTGGTTCAGGCGTCCGGCGGCATCGCGGAACCGGCGCGCCAGCGCATTGTCCGGCACGATGCCCAGGCCCACTTCGTTCGACACCACGAACCACGGTCCGCGCGGGCGCGAGAGTAGGTCTGCGAGCCGGCGGCATTCGGCCTCGACATCATGATCGGCCAGCATGTGATTGGTGAGCCACAGCGTCAGGCAATCGATCAGGACGGGCTCATGATTCGGCAAGGCCGCGATCGCGCCAGCCAGGTCGAGCGGCGCATCGACGGTCACCCAGCCTTCGCCGCGCCGCGATCTGTGCAACGCGATGCGCTCGCGCATCTCGTCGTCATAGGCCTGCGCGGTGGCGATATAAGTCCAGGGCGACGGATTTGCCGTCACGAGCATCTCGGCATGCGAGCTCTTGCCCGAGCGCGCGCCGCCGAGGATGAAGGTCAGGTTCCGATTGGAAGCCGCAGTGTCGTTCGTGGCGGTCGCGCCGGTCATTCCTGTCCTTTCGCTCCGCGTCGGAGGTGTAAGCGCCGCCATGGCCGCATGAAGACCAAATCGGGCGCGACTTTAGGCAGAACCATCCCTACCGGCAAACCAAAACCCGCCAATGCGCGGCGCTGCTTCAGGAAGCCGCGATCCGGGCGGCGACGAGTTCCTGCAAACGCCACAGATGCGAATCGTGGATTCCCCGCGCCTCGAGGTTTTTCACCGTGTTGTAGAGGTAGTCGGCGCCCGAGCCCCAATGGCCGCAGCAGGTCGCCAGCCTTTCGACCACCTCTCCTTCGCTGAGTGGACCGGTATAGGTCGTGCCTTTGCGGTTGATGACGAAGGCAAGCGCTTTCAGCGGCCCCTTGTCGCTGACCAGGTTGAGCAGGCGCGGATGATAGCTCGTCGGCTTCAGCGTCACCTCTCGCCTCAGCAGCCTGTCCAGTTTATGGCGCCGATCGCCGTCGGTCAGCCTGAAGGCGACGCCCTTGCACTGTCCGCCGCGGTCCAGCGCCATCATCAGTCCAGGACTTTCCCTGGTGCCGCGCCAGCGCGTCATATTCATGCAGAAAGAGCGATGCCAGCCGCGGGCCAGCGCCACACGTTCCTCGACATGCTCGATTTCCGGTTTCCAGATCAGCGAACCATAGCCAAAGAGCCACAGCGGCTCGCTCGCCGGTAGTTGCGCCTCAAAGAGGTCGAGCATCTCCTCATAGTCGCGGTCATCCAGATGCGTCGCTGCCGGGTCTGGCCCCGCATCCTCGACGGTGCGAAAACAGCGGGCCACCAGTTCTTCCGTGAGCGACATCGTTCTTGCGAGCATGGCCCGACCTTAAGGTCCCCACACGAGCGTCACAATCGGCTAAGGCCGGCAATTGACAAGCGCTTTGCCCCAGTGTCGGCTGTCGCCAGCCAGGGAGCAGCCGATGCAGCCAAATCTGGGCGAACGCGATCTCTACAACGGCCTGACCAGCCTCAAGCCGACCTTACCGTCAGCAGCCTATTGGGACGCCGACGCCTACCGGCGCGACCTCGAAGCGATCTGGTACCGAAGCTGGCTGATGGTCTGCCGCGAGGCCGATCTCGCCAGGCCCCTCGCCTTTCGAACGGTACGCATCGGCACCCAGGAGATCGTCGTGCTGCGCGACGAGACCGGGTCGTTGCGCGCCTTCCACAACACCTGCCGGCATCGCGGCTCGCAGCTTTGCCAGGAGAGCGCCGGACGGCTGAAAGCCAGGCTGCTCACTTGCCCCTATCACGCCTGGTCCTATTCGCTGCGCGGCGACCTCGTGCGCGTGCCGTCGAAATCGCTGCCCGAAGGCTTCGACAAGGCCGATTATCCGCTCTACCGCGTGGCGCTCTCGGTCTGGCGCGGCTTCGTCTTCATTAATCTCTCTGAAGACGCCGGCGGGTCGGCGGAAGCCTCCTTCGATACCGCCTCCGGCGATCTCTCCAACTGGCCGCTCGAAACGCTTGTCGCCGGGCACCGGCTCACCAAGGTGATGAACTGCAACTGGAAGATCTTCTGGGAAAACTTCAACGAATGCCTGCATTGCCCGGGCGTGCACAAGGATCTGTCGCGGCTGGTGCCGATCTATGGTCGCGGCCTGATGGCAAGGCACGACGATCCGGAATGGGCGCGCCATGCCGACAATGACGCGCCTGAATTCTCCGGCGGTCTTCGCGCCGGCGCCGAGACCTGGTCGCGTGACGGGCAGGTCCATGGATCGGTATTTCCCGGCCTGACGCCCGCCGAGCGCGCCGCCGGCCAGACCTATGCCACGTCGCTGCCCTCGATGTTTATCGTCGGCCATGCCGACTATGTGCGCGTCGTGCGCCTGACGCCGCTCGGACCTGAGCAGACCGAGCTTACCGCCGAATGGCTGTTCGCGCCGGATGCGCTGGCCGAGACCGATATCGACAACATCGTCGCCTTCGGCACGCAGGTGCTGGAAGAGGACGCCGCCATCTGCGAGGTGAACCAGAGGGGGCTGCGTTCGGTGCGCCACGAAGCCGGCGTGCTGATGCCCGAGGAATACGACCTGCACCGCTTCCACAACTGGGTACGGGAGCGTCACACCGCGTTTCGGACCAAATCAAAATGACTTGGGCAGATAACGCCAGGTGAAGAAGCCGCAGAACGTGGCCAGCAGGCCGAGCGTGACGAACACCGAGCCGAGACCGAAGAAGGTCAGCACCACCGAATAGACGAGCGGCGGGGTCAGCTCGGAGAAATCGAGATAGGTGCGGTAGACCGCCGCCATCTGCGCCTTTTCGTAGGAGCGGACCGATCGCATGAAGGCGGTCGAGCCCAGCGCATCGATCGCAATGGTGAATAGCGCGCCGCAGAGCAGGAAGGCGCCGGTAAGGAGTGGCGCGGTCTCGCCGACGCCGCCCGCCGCAAACAGCATCGCCGCCATGGCGAAATAGGCGAAGGTCATGACCCGCCGGCCGCCGAAACGCTTGCCTGCCTTGCCCCAGAAGATCGCCATGAACAGCAGCGCGTTGCCCGCCGACACCAGCAGTCCGCCGGCAAGCTTGCCCTCGCCGGTGATGACCATGAACAGCGGGCCATAGACGAAGAAAGTCGTCCAGAAGCAGGAGCGGCCGAAGGCGATCAGCCAGGCGAGCCGCAGCCTCGGCTGCGCGATGAATCGGCCGATATTCGCAAGCGGATTGGCCGGACGTGTCTTGCCCGGCCTGATCAACGGGTTATCGCCGAGCCGGTAGGTCCAGAACAGCGCGAGCAACGCCAGCGCGAAGACCACCACCGCGCCATGCGCGGCATAGATACCGAAGGTCGTGTAGAGGAAAATGCCGAGCGTCGGGCCGCCGGTCCAGGCGAACATCGACCATGCCATACGCAGCGATTCCGCCTGCATGAAGTCGGTCTTGCGGATGTGGTCCATGATGTAGAGGTTGAGCGTGATCGACAGCGCGCTCGCCCCCATGACGCGACAGAGCATGCCGGTCAATTGTCCCCAGAGCGTGTGGGTGACGAAGAAAGCCGAACCGATCGCCAGCATCAGGCAGCCGGCGGTGTAGACCCAGCGCCGCGCGAAGCGGCGGATCAGCATCGGCATGAACAAAGTGACCGACAGCCCCAGCAGCGACACGATCGTGTACAGGATCGAGACGATCCGTTCGTTGTGCAGGATCTCGTAGGCCTGGATCGGGATGACGCTGGAGATGGTGGCGCGGGCGAAGGATTCCACCGCATAGAGCGAGGCGAAGGTGCGCGCATCGGCAGGCCTCAGGGCCGGTAGCCATATCGGGTGGCGCACGTGGGTGGACATCGGCCCTCGGAGCTGGGAATCGCCGGTCAAATCTGGCCGGACCACCAGCAGGCCCCTAGCAGGAAACCGACCCCCGCAGGCCGAAAAGCGAAGCCTGCCAAAGGCTTTCCGTTGCTGGCCTAAAGCTGCGTCCCACGGCAGCGCGGCGCGGCGCGGCGGTCACGCCGCCTTCTGTTGCGCGGCAGAACCGTGATAGTCGTTTTCGCACCACGGAATCGGATTGCGCGACCATGAGCCTTCAAATGACGAGCGGCCCCGTTCAGGACACGCCGAAGCATGGCCGCATCGTCGCCATCGACATTTTGCGCGGCGTCGCGCTGCTCGCCATGGCGAGCTATCACTTCACCTGGGACCTCGAAAACTTCGGCTACACCGAACCCGGCCTCACCGCTTTCGGCTGGTGGCGAATCTACGCGCGCTGCATCGCATCGACCTTCCTGTTCATGGTCGGCGTCAGCCTGTTTCTCGCACATGGGCGGCAGATCCGCTGGCCGAGCTTCTGGAAGCGCTTCGCCATGGTCGCGGTGGCGGCGATCGCCATTTCGGCCGTCACCTGGTTCGTCACGCCGGATGGCTTCATCTTCTTCGGCATCCTGCACGAGATCGCGCTGGCGAGCCTGCTCGGCCTTGCCTTCCTCAGGCTGCCGGCGCTGCTGACGGCAGTCGTCGCGGCAGCCGTCATCGCCGCACCCTACTATCTGAGATCGGAATTCTTCGATCATCCGGCCCTATGGTGGGTCGGACTCTCGGTGAACAATCCGCGCTCCAACGACTACGTGCCGCTGTTTCCATGGTTCGGCGCCGTTCTTGCTGGGATCGCGACAGTCAAATTCGCTTCAGCGTCCGGGCTCCTCACTCGCCTTGGCGCTTTGACGCCAGGCCACTGGTCGAATCCGTTGACTTTCATCGGTCGCCACAGCCTCGCCTTCTATCTGATCCACCAGCCATTGCTGTTCGGTTCGGTTTGGCTCTTTTCGCAGGTGATGCCTGCCCCGCCGCAGAACCAGGAGGCAGGCTTTCTGAACGCCTGTCAGGTTCAATGCCAACAGCAGCAGGACAGCACGTTCTGTTCCAGCTATTGTGGCTGCATGCTGGATGCACTCAAGGGCGAAGGGTCTCTCGAAAAACTCTACCGCAACGACCAATCCAGCATATTCAGATCGCATCTTGCCGATCTCGCCAGCACCTGCACCGCGGCGACGGAGAGCAAGATGGAGGGAGGGCAGTAATGGCTGGTGCTACCAAGGCAAGGCATGGGATCATCCCCTGGCCGCCGGTGATCTATGTGGTGGCGATCGCCCTCAGCGTGGTCCTCGGCATGCTCTACCCGTTGCCCTGGATTGGTGACGTTTTCGGCGACCTCCTGTTCGGCGTCGGCCTGGTCGCCCTGTTCGGCGTGGCAGCGCTGTGGATCACGGCTATCCGGGCGATGTTTCGCGCCAGGACGACGCTCGATCCGAACGCCGAGCCAGACCATCTGGTGACGTCAGGCCCCTTCGGCATCACCCGCAATCCGATGTATCTCGCCAACACGCTGCTGTTGATCGGCGTCGCTCTCATTACCGGGATCGCCTGGTTCCTGCTGTTCGCCTTTCTTGCCGCCTTCGCGACGCAGAAGCTGGCAATCGAGAAGGAGGAAAAGATCCTTACGGCGAAATTCGGCAAGAAATACCGCGACTACGCCAAGCGCGTCCGGCGCTGGATTTGAGGTAGTTTCACCGATGTGGACAACAGGTCGCCAAGCAAAACAGATCACATACCGTGACAATAGCCGGAGCCTCTCAGGCTCCGGCTATTGTCAGTGTTTCGCTTGGTAGTTCCGCTCAGGTATTCACACCGAGCTCAGCCAACCGCTCCACGCAAGACTCCTCCGCCTGATCGAGCTCGGCGAGCGTCTCTTCGAGGTCGCGCCGCTTCTGGCGCAAATCCTCGCGCTTTTCCTCGATGCGCCTGATCATCAGCTTGAGCTGGCCGACCTCGCCGGGCGGCTCCTTGTACATCTGGATGATCTCGCGGATCTCGTTGATCGAAAAGCCAAGCCGCTTGCCGCGCATGATCTGGCGGATGAGGTGACGGTCGGAAGGACGAAACAACCGTGTGCGACCGCGCCGGACCGGCTGGACCAGCCCTTCGTCCTCATAGAAGCGCAGCGTCCGCGTCGACACGTCGAATTCGCGCGTCAACTCCGTGATCGTGTAATATTCCCGCATTCCAACTCCCAAGCCCAACGTCCAGCGACGCCGCCCCCAAGCAGCGCCCCTCTTCGGCACCCATCCCAAGCCTGAATCGGCATGGAACCCCGCACGAGCCTCGCACGGCGTTTACGTAAAAGTCAATTGAGGCCTATCAGTCCACTGATTGGGCGGCCGTCGCACCTGCGTCGCAGGTGCGACACCGGCTTCAGGCGGCGCGACAGCGCATGTCGCTGCGGAAAAAGCGCCCCTCTTCCGTTGCGGCAGAATTGCCGTGGAACGGGTCCTGGCAAAGCCGGATCGATCCCATGTCCGCAAACCGGTTCAGAACGCAAGCTGTTGAGCACGAGGTCGGCGAGAACGAACGAGGCCAAAACCGGGCGGGAGCGCATTCGCGTTGTCGTCGCCGAGCGCAATCCACTCGTTGTATCGGCACTGCGCGAAATGCTGGAGTGCGACGGGCGCTTCGACTTTGTGGACGCCGTGCAGAGCGGCAAGCAGTTCCTGGAACTGGCTGCAGCTGCGAAGTTCGATGTCGCGGTTCTCGGCTGGAAGCTCGCCGACATGGATGGCGCCGACGTCCTCGCGGAACTCCAGAGCCGCAAGCTCGACATCCGCGTCACGGTCTTCTCCAACGACCATGACATAGGCATCCTGAAACAATGCGTGCGTCTTGGGGCACAAGGTTACTGCTTCCAGTTCGACGAGCCACCGATCATCTTCGAGACGATCCTGGCGGTCGCTCATGGCAGGATCTGCATCCCCTACATCGACATCAACAAAGTCAACGACACGCCGCTGTCGCAACTCACCGTGCGCGAGCGTGAGTTGCTGGCGGTGCTGTCGGATGGTTGGACCAATCTCCAGATCGCGACTCGGACCGGGATCTCGGAGAATACGGTGAAGTACCACCTCAAGAACCTCTACGACAAGCTCGACGTCCGCAACCGTGCCATGGCGGTCGCGCTCTATTCGAGCGAGAAGCGCCGCCCTCCCAAGTAGCCTTCGGGTAGTCTGGCCGGGTAGGCCCGGCCCACCCTCGCGTGGCGACATCTTACCCGGCAAGGTGTTGTTGCGAAGCGCGGACGAAACGAAACTCCCTCCACAATCCAAAACGATCGGAGGAGTTCGCGCATGGCTGGGTTCACGCATCTTTTCATCCCAGGACCCACCAACATTCCGGAGCAGGTGCGGCAGGCGATGA
>NZ_JANINM010000423.1 GCF_024509055.1 Mesorhizobium sp.
CGGTCAGCGTCATCAGCATGATCACGGCGCTGGCCGAGCCGACCGCCATTTCGTTCCGCTTGAAGGTGAACTCGTACATGAAGTTGGACGGCAGCCATGCCGAGCCGCCGGGGCCGCCGCTGGTCAGCGCGACGACAAGGTCGTAGGACTTGATGGCCAGATGCGCGAGCACGATGAAGGCCGACAGGAAGACGGGCCGCAGGAGCGGAATGACGATGCGGCGATAGAGCTGGAAGGTGGAGGCGCCGTCGATCTGCGCGGCCTTCATGATCTCGCTGTCGATGCCGCGAAGGCCGGCCAGGAACATCGCCATGATGAAGCCCGAGGCCTGCCACACACCGGCGATCACCACCGTGTAGATGACGAAGTCCTTGTTCTTGATCCAGTCGAAATGGAAGCTCGTCCAGCCCCACTGATGCAGTGTCTGTTCGAGGCCGAGGCCGGGATCGAGGAACCATTTCCAGGCGACGCCGGTGACGATGAAGGAGAGCGCCATCGGGTAAAGATAGATCGGCCTCAGCACGCCTTCGCCGCGGATCTTCTGGTCGAGCAGGATGGCCAGGAACAGGCCCAGCGCCAGGCAGATCCCGATGTAGAGGAAGCCGAAAATGCCCATGTTGGTGATCGAGGTGTACCAGCTCGACGGCGGATCGGTGTCGAAGGTCCAGCCCCACAGCCGCTGATAGGCGCGCGGTCCGGTGATGGCATAGGACGGGAAGGTCTTGGAGTTGGTGAAGGACAGATAGATCGTCCACAGGATGAAGCCGTAGACGAAAACGAGCGTCGCCGCGAAGCTGGGCGCCAGTACGATCTTCGGCAACAGATCCTGCAGCCGCGAGCGGACCGTCGCGCCAGGGCGGGCGTCGTGCTCCGGTGTCAGCTTGATCTGGGTTTCGGCAACTGTGCTCATTGGCTCGTCCAGTACCGGTTAGTGGGGAACCGACCGGCCGCTACGCGCGTGCCAGGCAGGCAATCCCGGATATTGTCTCGACAGGAGGTCTCCCCCGCCGAAGCGGGGAAGACTCGGGTTCTCAACGCGTTCTTCTTACTTGGCGTCGTCGATCGCCTTGACCAGCTCGGTCACGGCCTCGTCGGAGGTCTTGATCTGGCCATGGACGAACTTCGACACGACGTCCTTGTAAGCGTTGGCGACGGCGGGCGGAGCGCCGTAGCCCTGGGCGAGCGAGCCGAACAGCGTGCCGCCGTCATTGGCCTTCTTCAGGTCGGCAATGCCCTTCTTGCCGCAAGCGTCGAAGTCGGTGTCAGGCACGTCGGTACGGGCCGGAACCGAGCCCTTCACGACGTTGAAGGCCGACTGGAAGCTCTTCGACAGGGTAGCAGTTGCAAGCGCCACCTGGGCGGCCTTGCGGTCGTCCGGGACGTTGAACATGCCGAACATGTCGGAGTTGTAGATCACGGAGCCGTCGGTGCCCGGGAAGCGGTAGCACAGGAAGTCGGTGCCGGGGGTCTTGTTGGCGGCGTGGAACTCGCCCTTGGCCCAGTCGCCCATGACCTGAACCAGCGCGTCGCCCTTGATGACCATGGCGGTGGCGAGGTTCCAGTCACGGCCCGAGAAGTTCGGGTCGACATAGGTGACCAGCTTGGCGAGGTTGTCGAACGACTTCTTCATCGTGTCGGACTTGAGCGACGCGTCGTCGAGGTCGTTCATCGCCTTCTTGTAGAACTCCGGTCCACCGGTCGACAGCACGACGGAGTCGAACATGGTGGCTTCCTGCCAGTTCTGGCCGCCCAGCGCGAGCGGGGTCACGCCGGCCGCCTTGGCCTTGTCGAGCAGGGCGATGAAGTCGTCGAAGGTCTTCGGCTCGGTGCCGCCGATCTTGTCCATCACCGCCTTGTTGATCCACAGCCAGTTGACGGAGTGGACGTTGACCGGGGCCGCGACCCACTTGCCGTTATAGACCGAGAACTTCTGCAGGGCGGCGGGAACCGACTTGTCCCAGCCTTCCTTCTTCGCGGTCTCCGTCAGGTCGCCCATGACGCCGGCCTGGGCGTAATCGAGCACGGTGTAGCCGAGCATCTGCGAAGCGGTCGGATAGTTGCCGGCAGCGACCATTGCCTTCAGCGCGGTCATGGCGGCGTCGCCGCCACCGCCGGCCACCGGCACGTCCTTCCAGGCATAGCCTTCCTTGGCCAGATCCTGCTTCAGCACGTTCAGAGCAGCCGCTTCGCCGCCTGACGTCCACCAATGCAGCATCTGCACTTCCTTGACGTCCGCGGCATGCGCCGAGAACGCAAAGCTCGTCGCAAGAGCCGTTCCGATAAGCAGTTTGCGCAACATGTACTACCTCCCTTGTTGCATTCACATAACCGGCGGATGTCCGCCGGGGTCTCCCAACTCAGCCGACCCACCATCCGGTGCGCTGGCCTCGATGAAACTGGATAGTCTTTTCTTCGGTATAATCCTCAACGGCGCGCTTGCCGAGTTCGCGTCCGAGGCCAGACTGCTTGTAGCCTCCGAAAGGCAGCTCGGGATAACCTTCCATGAACGTGTTCACCCAAACGGTTCCCGAACGCACACCCCGCGCCACCGACATGCAAGTGTCGATGCTGGCGCTCCACACGCCCGCAGACAGACCATAGGGCGTGTTGTTGGCGATGTGCAATGCCTTTTCAATCGTTTCAAAAGTGAGGACGGAGAGCACCGGTCCGAATACTTCCTCGCGAGCGATCGCCATGTCCTCGGTGACATTGCGGACGATGGTCGGATCGAGATACTGGCCCGCGTTGGAGGCGAGCTGTCCGCCGCCGCTAAAGACGCTGCCACCCTCGGTTTTCGCCGCCGCAACATAGCCGGCTACCTTTTCCATGTGGTCGGCCGAGATCATGGCGCCGACCTTGGTGCGGTCGTCAAGCGGATCGCCGACCCTGACCCTCGCGGCCAGTGCCTTGACCGCGCCGAGGAAGTCGTCGGCGATCGCCTCATGGACGATCAGCCGGCTACCGGCATTGCAACATTCGCCGGCGTTGAAGAAGCCGCCGAACACGGCGGCATCGGCGGCCGCCTCCAGGTCGGCATCGGGGAAGACGATCTGTCCGTTCTTGCCGCCGAGCTCCATCGACACTTTCTTCAGGGAATTCGAGGCGGTTGCCATCGTCATCTTGCCGACGCGGGTCGAGCCGGTGAAGGACACCATCTCGGCCAGCGGATGGCTGACCATCGGCGCGCCGACATCGGCGCCGTAGCCGGCAAGAATGTTGACGACACCGGCCGGCAGGCCGGCATCGAGCAGGATGTCGCCGAGCACGAAAGTCGAAGCCGACGTCATCTCACTCGGCTTCACCACCGCGGTGCAGCCGGCGGCGAGCGCGAAGGGCAGCTTCTGGCTGACGATCAGGAAGGGGAAATTCCACGGCGTGATGATCGAGACGACGCCGATCGGCTCACGCAGCACGACGCCCAGCATGGAATCGCCGAGATTGGCGTAGCTCTCGCCATGCAGCGTGCGGGCGAGCGAGGCGGCATAGCGCCAGATGTCGACGGCGCCGCCGATCTCGCCGCGCGCCTGGGCGATAGGCTTGCCGGATTCCAGCGCGTCGAGCCGGGCGATCTCTTCCAGCCGAGTTTCGATCAAATCGGCGGCCTTCAACAGCACCGCGGCGCGCTCGGACGCCCTCATGCGCGGCCATGGGCCGGTTTCGAAGGCCCTGTGGGCGGCCTGCATCGCGGTCTCGACCTCCGAGGCACCGGCCTGCGCATAACGCGACACGACGAAGCCGTGACCTGGGCTGGCGCGCTCGATGGTACGGCCATCGCGGGCATCGACGTGTTTGCCGTCGATCAGCAACTGGTACGCCTTGGGCGCCGAGGCAGCCTCGGACGGCATGGAAATGTTGAGAGGTGCGTTCATCGTGTTTTCTCTAGGATCTCGAAAAGGCCGGCTTCTGCTTGGCCTTGAAAGCGGTGACGCCGGCCTTGAGGTCGGCCGTCAGCGCGATGAAGCCGCTGGCGAGCGCTTCCGTGGCGGCGGCGTCCTCCTCACCTTCGGCGATGCCAATCATCAGCTTGGCGGCCTCGGTCGCCAGCGGGCCGCGTTCGGCGATCCTTTCGGCCCAAGCCCTGGCTTCGTCGAACGCTTTGCCGGTCTCTACAACGCGATCGACGACACCCAGGGCCAGTGCGTCGGCGGCCAGCAGGATTTCGCCGCCAAGCGCCATGCGCCGCACCGCCTGCGCGCCGAAGCGGCGCACGGCGCGCTGCGTCCCGGACCAGCCGGGCACAACGCCGATCGAGGTTTCGGGGAAGCCAAGCTTGATCTGTGCCTCCGCGACGCGGAAATCGCAGGCGGCGGCGAGTTCCAGTCCGCCACCCAGCGCATGCCCCGACAGCACCGCGATGGTGGGCTGCCGCAGCCGCGCCAGCCGGTCGAAGACGCGGTGGCCGTAGCGCACCCACTGCACCTGGAAATCGGCGACGCTCATCGCACCCCAGGCCTCGACATCGCCGCCGGCGCAAAACCCCTTGCCCTCGCCGCGGATGAGGACCACACGCACGCCCTCGGCCAGTTCCGCCTCGTCGAGCGCTGCTTCGAGAGCGCGCAGCATCGGGATGTCGAGCGCGTTGAATTTTTCGGGTCGGCGTAGCGTTACGGTGCCGAGGGCGCCGTCCTGCTCGAAGGTGACGAGGCGCTCAGCCATGCGTGCCTCCGAGCGAAGCGCCGCCATTCAGCGAAAGGCCGATCGGCCGATCCTGGTAGAGCGCGGCGGGTGTCACTTTGAGGTCGTTGGCGACGGCGAGCGGGATATCGGCCTGCGCCAGCACGTCTCGCTCGAGGTCGATGCCGGGCGCCAGTTCTGTCACCATCAGGCCGTCGGGCGTCAGCTTCATCACGCAGCGCTCGGTGACATAGGTGATATCCTGGCCCTGAGCGACCGCGCGCTTACCGGAGAAGGAGATGTGCTCCACCTCCTCGACGATCTTCTTGACCTTGCCTTCCTGATCGATGCGGATCGCACCGTCGGCCAGCGAGAGCTTCGCCCCGGCGTTGAAGAAACCGGAAAAGACGATCTTCTTTGCTCTGGACGTGATGTCGACGAAGCCACCGGCCCCGGCGGTGACATGCGGCCGCGCCGAAAGCTTCGAAACGTTGACCGAGCCGTGCCGGTCGATCTGCAGGAAGGACAGCAGCGAAGCGTCGAAGCCGCCGGCCTGGAAATAGATGAACTGGTGCGGCGAGGGCATGATCGCCTCGGCATTCGAAGCGCAGCCGAATTTGAAGTCGAGCAAAGGCACGCCGCCGACTGCGCCCTGCTCGATCACCCAAGTGACCTTGCCGTGCTGGCCCTCCTCCAGGAGGATGCGCGGCACGTTGGCCGAGATGCCGAAGCCGATGTTGACGGCCATGCCGTCGCGCAACTCCATGGCGACGCGGCGCGCGATCACCTTCTGGACGTTCATTTCAGGTGTGCGGAAGCTCGACAGCGGTCGGAAGATTTCGCCTGAGATCGCGGGGTCGTAGGCCGTCTGCGTAGTCTGCAACTGGTCGGGCGCGACGACGATATGGTCGACCAGGACCCCCGGCACGCGCACGTCATGCGGCTTCAGCGTGCCGTTCTCGACAACGCGCTTCACCTGCGCGATGACGATGCCGCCATTGTTGCGGGCCGCCAGCGCCTGCTCCAGTCCGCCAAGATAGGCGCCTTCATGCTCGTAGGTCAGGTTGCCGCGCTCGTCGGCCGAGGTGGCGCGGATGATCGAGATGTTGGGGACGATGGCGCGAAAATAGAGCCATTCCTCGCCGTCGAACTGCTGCACCGAGACGATTGGCTCGGCCGCGGCCGCGTTCATGGCGCAGCCCTGGTGGCGCGGGTCGGCGAAGGTATCGAGGCCAACCTTGGTCAGTACGCCAGGCCGCTTAGCGGCAGCCTCGCGGTGCATGTCGAACAGGATGCCCGAGGGCACATTGTAGGCCGCGACCGAGTTGTCGCCGATCATCTTCCAGATCTGCGGCGGCTCGGCGGAGGAGGGGCCCGACGGATAGGAGCCGCAGAGCGTGCGCTTCAGCAGGCCAGGCTTGGCGAGATGATCGATGCCCTTGATGCCATACATGTCGCCGGCGGCGATCGGGTGCAGCGTCGTGATCGCCTTTGGATGGCCTTCGGCGTCGAAGCGCTCGCCGATGGCGGCAAGCACGGCGTCCGGGCAGCCAAGGCCGCTCGACGACGACACGGAGACGACCATGCCGTCCTTCATCAGGCTGGCGGCGTAAGCCGCGGAGACGAGCTTGCTCACGCGAGGCTCCCGAGTTGTGGGTCGATCATCACGGCCTTGCCGGTCTTCGACGATTGCAGTGCCGCCTCGGCGGAGGCCAGCGACCAGATGCCGTCCTCGCCGGTGGCCGAGGGCTGGCCCTCGCCACGGATCGCCGCGTGGAACTGGCTGAGCGAACGGGTGTAGAGGTCGTCGCGGTCGAAGGTCAGTTCCTCCTCGCCGTTAGCGGTGCGCAGCAGCACGGAGCCGACCGGCTTCTGCGTCATCACATTGGTGGCGATCAGCGAGCCTTCCGATCCGTGCACCTCGAAGCCGGTGCCGGCGAATTTGGTCGTGAAGCCTTCGTGGGACTGCGCAATGACGCCGGACTTGAAGCGCCACACACACATCGCGCCGTCCTCCAGCCCGCCGCCGGCCATGCCGGCCGACTGCGTGAAGGCCGAGATCTCGACCGGATCGTCGCCAAGCACGAAGCGCAGTGTATCGGCGTCGTGCACCGTGATGTCGAGCACCACGCCGCCGCCGGCTTCGGGTTTGGTTATGCGCCAGCCCTGCAGGTTCTCCGGCAAATAGACGGAGTGAAAGACGCGCGCCGCGATCGGCTTGCCGATGCGGCCGGCGGCGATCGCCTCGCGCATGGCGCGGTGCGCGCCGGCATTGCGCAGATGATGGTTGGTGCCGAACACGATGCCGGCGGTGTTGGCGGCGGCGACCAGCTTGCGGGCGTCGGCGCTGGCCAACGCCAGCGGCTTTTCGCACAGTACATGCTTGCTAGCCTTGATCGCGGCGAGGCCCTGTTCGAGATGCAATTCGTTGGTGGTGGAAATGTAAACGGCGTCGATGTCGGCGGCGAGCAACGCATCGAGCGACGAGACAGCAAGCGGGATGCCGTTCTCCTTTGCATAAGCCTCGGCGCGTTCCTGGCTGGAGCTCATCACGGCCGCGACTTCGCCATCGGTCTGCGCTCGGATGGCGCCGATCATGAACTGCCTGGCGATCGTGCTCGCGCCGATCAGGCCCCATCTCACGGTCATGCCGCGTCTCCCATCCCAGCATTGCGCGCATTGCGGTCCGGCCCGCAGCTTTCCCTGACCGCGAGGCTGACCGCGCCGATATGGTCTTCGGCGCGCGTCGTGCGCGACTGGATCATCTTCAGCATCACATGGGCGGCGCGCTCGCCGAGGCCGGCGGTATCTACGGTGACGCTGGTGAGCGCCGGAATGTAGTGCTCAGCCTCGGTCACGTCGTCGAAGCCGACAACGGCGAAATCGGCACCCGCCTCAAGTCCACGCTTGCGCAGGGCCAGCATGACGCCGAAAGCGACGGCATCGTTGAAGCAAAGCGCCGCTGTCGGCGGTTCGACGGCGGCAAGTGCTGTGTCCAGGCAGGCCATGCCGCCTTTGCGACTGGTTTCGCCCTCGACGATCGTCCGGTCGGACGCCGGAATGCCCAGCACCTCGCAAGCCTCCAGGAAGCCGCCCAGCCTCTCCTGATAGACCACGAGGTCGGACGAGCCGCCGAAGAACGCCAGGCGACGGTGGCCTTTGCGGATCAGGTGTTCGGTAGCGATGAAGGCGCCGCGATGATTGTCCGGGGCGATCACGGGGATACGGCTTTCGGGCAGCCGGCGCATGGCGAAGACGATCGGTACGCCGGCCGTCTCGATACGCCGGAAGGCGCCAGGCGTGGTGCCACGAGCCGGCGAGACGATCAGGCCGGCAACACCTTGCTCCATCAGCGATTTCAGCACCTCTTCCTGGCGAACGGCGCTCTCGGCCGTGTTGGCGATGAAGGGCACGATGCCGGCGGCCTGGAAGACGCGCTCCATGCCGACCGCAAGCTCTGCGAAGAAGGGGTTGGTGAGGTCGTTGATGACCATGCCGATGACATTGGAATGGGCCTTGCGCAGATTGGCGGCGCCTCGGTTGTAGACATAGCCGACATCCTCGATCGCTTTGCGGACCTTGATCGCCGTTTCAGGCCGGATCAGCCCGCTGCCCTGCAGCACGAGCGATACGGTCGATTTGGACACGCCGGCTTCGCGGGCGATGTCCAGGATCGTCGCCTTGGCCCGGCTGGCCATGTCCGTGCATTCCTCCGCGTCGGTGGTCAAATTTATTGGAACGTTCTAATCCCTGTGCCAAACCGGAGTCAATCGGGATTCTTGCGGAATCCGGAAAATTGATGGCAGCCTTTCAAAAGCAAGGCTCTTGGCCCGGTGGTGGCGATTGTACCGTTTCAAAAGGCAAAATCATAAAGGTTCTTGATTTATTGGAACGTTCCATTTATAGACCGACGCAAAGGGAGAGTTCTATGGACATAATCCTGCCCGCGGAAAACGGCAGCCGCGCCAACTATCGACTGGTCGGCGAGCCGGCAATGCCCAGGATGGGGGCTCATTTCCCGCGCATTGCCTATGCCGCCGCGCATGTCGTCGCCGACCCGATCGTGATGACCGATCCATGGTCACGGCCCGTCGTCGACTGGGAAAGAACCATGGCATTTCGCCATCACCTTTGGCGGCTGGGTTTTCGCATTGCCGAGGCTATGGATACCTCCCAACGCGGCATGGGTTTCGACTGGGCGAGCGCCAGGGAACTGATCAGGCGCTCGATTGCCGAGGCTCGCACGGTGCCGGGCGCCGATCTCGCTTCGGGAGCCGGCACCGACCACCTCTCGCCGGCGGCGGCCAGATCGATCGACGATGTCATCCACGCCTATGAGGAGCAGTTCGCCTTCATCGAAAACGAGGGCGGCAAGGCGATCATGATGGCAAGCCGCGCGCTGGCGGCGGTCGCCAAGGGGCCGGAGGACTATGTCCGCGTCTATGACCGATTGCTGAGCCAGGCGTCAGGCAAAGTCATCCTGCACTGGCTGGGCGACATGTTCGACCCGGCATTGAAAGGGTATTGGGGCAGCGAAGACTTCGATGCCGCGCTCGATACCGTTGTCGCCATCATCGAGCGGCATGCAGGCAAAGTCGAAGGCATAAAGATATCGCTGCTCGACGCCGGCAAAGAGGTACTTTTGCGGGACCGTCTGCCCGAGGGCGTCGTGATGTTCACCGGCGACGATTTCAACTATCCGGAGCTGATCGCTGGCGACGGCAGGAAGCATTCGCATGCGCTGCTCGGCATCTTCGATGCTATCGCGCCTGCCGCCAACGCCGCGCTGGCGAAGCTAGCCGACGGCGACCGGACCGGCTACGACGCGCTGATGGCGCCGACCGTGCCGTTGTCGCGTAAGATCTTCGAGGCGCCAACCGAGTACTACAAGGCCGGCATCGTCTTCATGGCGTGGCTCAACGGGCATCAGGACCATTTCACCATGGTCGGCGGCATGCAGTCGGCGCGCGGCATATGCCACTACGCCGATGTCTTCCGCCTCGCCGACCAGGCGGGACTGCTGGCCGATCCCGACCTCGCCGTCGCCAGAATGAAAGCCCTCTGCGCGGTCGCTGGCGCCTGAACCCGGATCGCGTCTCCCTCGCACGGGATTTGCGTTCCGCCGGCAAATCTGTATTCGCTTGCCGGGTTCATGCGGGTGAATATGGCGATGGCGGACAAAGTGGCTGGGGCAGACAAAGTCGCCCTTATTACCGGCGTGACCGGGCAAGATGGAGCCTATCTGGCTGAACTGCTGCTCGGGAAGGGCTACGTCGTCCACGGCGTCAAGCGCCGGTCGTCATCCTTCAACACGGAACGGGTCGACGACATCTATGTCGATCCGCATGAGCACGGCGCACGCTTCTTCCTGCACTATGGCGACCTGACCGATGCGACCAATCTGATACGGCTCGTGCAGGAGACAAAGCCGAGCGAGATCTACAATCTCGGCGCTCAGAGCCATGTGCAAGTGAGTTTCGAAACGCCGGAATACACCGGCAATGCGGATGCGCTCGGCACGCTGAGGCTTCTGGAGGCGATCCGTATCCTCAAGATGGAAGACTCGGTGCGCTTCTACCAGGCTTCGACGTCGGAGCTCTACGGCAAGGTGACGGAAATCCCGCAGAACGAGAGCACGCCGTTCCGGCCGCGTTCGCCCTATGCCGCGGCGAAACTCTATGCCTACTGGATCACGGTCAACTACCGGCAAGCCTATGGCATGTTCGCCGCCAACGGCATCTTGTTCAACCATGAAAGCCCGACGCGAGGTGAGACCTTCGTCACCCGCAAGATCACGCGGGCCGTCGCCGCGATCCATCACGGCCTGCAGGACATGCTCTATCTCGGCAATCTCGACGCGCGGCGCGACTGGGGTCATGCGCGCGATTATGTGGAGGGCATGTGGCGCATCCTGCAGCACGGCGAGCCTGACGATTTCGTGCTGGCGACAGGCGAGGCCCATTCCGTACGCGAGTTCGTCGAACTTGCCTTCGCCGAAACCGGTCGCACCATTCGCTGGCAGGGTGAAGGTGTCGAAGAGGTCGGCGTTGATGCCAAGTCGGGCACGGTGCTGGTGCGCATCGATCCGCGCTACTTCCGGCCGACCGAGGTGGACGTGCTGATCGGCGATGCGTCCAAGGCGAGCAGCAGGCTGGGCTGGTCGCACACTATCGGCTTCAGGGAACTGGTGGCCGAGATGGTGCAGGCCGATCTGGCGTGCGCCGCCGGCGGCGCCTGGCGTAACGTCGGTTCCATGTAGGAGCGTCGATGGACGGGACCTTCGACCTCAAGGGCAAGCGGGTCTTCGTCGCCGGTCATCGCGGCATGGTTGGCTCGGCGCTGCTGCGCCGGCTGGCGCGCGAGGACTGCGAGGTCCTGACGATTGCGCGCGACGGGCTCGATCTGCGTGATCAATCGGGCGTGCGGCGATGGATGGCCGGCCATCGGCCGGATGCGGTGATCGTGGCAGCCGCCAAGGTCGGCGGCATCCTGGCGAACGACAGCTTCCCCGTCGACTTCCTGCAGGACAATCTTGTCATCGAGACCAACGTCATCGAGGCCGCGTTTCGCAGCGATGTGCGTAAGTTGTTGTTTCTCGGCTCGTCGTGCATCTATCCGAAGCTCGCGCCGCAGCCGATTCCGGAGGACGCATTGCTTACCGGTGCGCTAGAGCAGACCAACGAATGGTACGCCGTCGCCAAGATCGCCGGATTGAAGCTTTGCCAGGCCTATCGGCGGCAATATGGCGTCGATTACATTTCAGCGATGCCGACAAATCTCTACGGGCCGGGGGACAACTTCGACCTTTCTTCCAGTCATGTCGTGCCAGCCTTGATGCGCAAGGCGCATGAGGCGAAGCGCACTGGCAACAAGACGGTCGAGGTGTGGGGCTCGGGCACGCCGAGGCGCGAATTCCTGCACGTGGATGACGCCGCGGACGCGCTGGTCTGGCTGTTGAAGACCTATTCGGCCGACAGCCATGTCAATGTCGGGTCCGGCGAGGATGTCACCATCGCGGAACTTGCCCGCACGATCGTGTCGGTCGCCGGCGCCGACGCCGAGATCGCGTTCGATCCAACGAAGCCGGATGGCACGCCGCGCAAGCTGCTCGACGTGTCGCGGCTCTACGCTACAGGCTGGCGCCCGAAATATACGCTGCGCGATGGGCTGCGGCAGACCTATGCGTGGTTCCTCGAACATGTCGGGAAAGGCGACATTCGCCTTGGTGTCTGATTCAACCCTCATCGCCGCGACCAGGACTGATGGGCTGGGCGGCCGCCTCCTGGCCATGGCAAATGCCAAGGCGCTTGCTGACCGCCTCGGCTACCGTTTCGGCTTCACTTGGAACAGCCGCGTCGTCAGCAACCAGGAATCCCACATGGTCGATCTGGCCAAGAACGTCTTCTCCGCCGAGTTCATCGACAGGCATTGGTTGGGGGATAAGATCGGAGACTCCCGTTTCGGGGTGCTCGGAGGAGCCACGTTCACGCCGGCTGAGCTGGAGCCGATCGCACGGCAGAAGCGGCTACACGGCTGGATATGCAACGAATTCGACGTGTTCGATTTCTTTCGCGACGATGGCGCCGGGCCGATCCGAAGATCCGAGACGCTACGGGGTTTCGGCTTCTCGCCAGCCGTGCGGCAGGCGCTCGATGCCGCCGCCGCATGCCGCTTTCCCGGGCCGATGGCGGCGCTGCACCTGCGCAGCGGCGACATCGTCAGGGGCCATCATCGCAGGAGTCTTGTTTTCGCGAACAAGGTTATCCCCTCGACGCTGGCCAAGGCGATCGTCGGGGAAATTTCCTCGATGGGGCTGAAGACGCTGCTGATCGGGCAGGACCGAGCGACGCTTGATTACCTCAAGGCGGAGACAGGGGCGCTGCTGGCCACCGATTTCGGCTCGGGCGAGTTCAAGGGTGAAACGGCCTGCACATTCTTCGAAATGGCGCTGATGGCAAGATGCCGGCAGATCCATGCCGGCAGCAGCATCTACGCAGTGGTTGCATCGGTGATGGGGGACACGCCTTTCATAGGCGCAGGCGCGCTGTTTGGCACACGCCGTGCGGCGGAAATCGTGCTGGAGGAACTGCGAACGCATGAGCCGCACTATCATCCGCTCGAAGCCGCGTTCGGCTACCAGTGGGCGTTCCTGTCGCTGGAAGACGAGATCGATCCGGCGCAGGGCAGGGAGATCCTGGAGAAGGCCCAGGCGCTTGACCCGCAAAACGATGGCTATCCGATGAAGATCGCCGGGACTTTTTTTCGCGAGGGCAACCATGCAGCGGGCGAAGCCATCCTGAAGTCGGTGATGACGAGCCAAAGCGGGCGGCGCTCCAAGATACCGTTGCCCGTCATGGACATTGTGGCTCGTGTGGCAAGGGATCGTCGTACGGGAAAGAAGGATATCGAGGCTTTCTTCACTGCAGCGGAAGCCGGCTATCCCCATCCGGCGGCCTGTTGCGCCTATATCCTGACCGAGGTGTTGGGAGACAAAAAATCGGCCAGTGAAATGGCGGCGAGGCTAGTGAAGGCAAATCCGGGCAACCCGATCTTCCGGCGAATCAGGCGGCGGGCAGGCATGGGTCGGAAACCGAAAAAACGCGGACTGGCCAAGGCCATCTGGTGGCTTGGCGGACTGAAGGCGCCCTGGTTCTGATTTTGGATGTAGAGTTTGATGGCGCGTCGCCGGATCGTGGCTATATCAGCCTGCCGCGGTCGCTTATTTCAGTGGAAATTGGGTTCGGATGGTGGGCGTGACAAGGATTGAACTTGTGACCCCTGCAATGTCAATGCAGTGCTCTCCCGCTGAGCTACACGCCCATCCGAAGCCGCGCATACACCATTTTTGGTTCGGCGCGTCAATAGCAGGAATGTGAAAAGAAAAGCTCCGTTTTGCCGCACCGGCGACAGGCGCCGATGTCTTGCCGGAAAAATATCTCAGGCCGCCTGCAGCATCTTCTCGACCTCGTTGACGAGGTCGCGCAAATGGAAGGGCTTGGACAGCACCTTGGCGTCCTTGGGCGCCTTGGAATCGGGGTTGAGCGCGACGGCGGCGAAGCCGGTGATGAACATCACCTTGAGGTCCGGATCGATCTCGGTGGCGCGGCGGGCGAGTTCGATGCCGTCCATTTCGGGCATGACGATATCGGTCAGCAGCAGCGAGAAGGGCTCCTCGCGCAGCCGCTCATAGGCGCTGGCGCCGTTGTCGAAATCGCTCACCTGGTAGCCTGCCCGCTCCAGCGCCTTGACGAGGAACCGGCGCATATCGTCGTCGTCTTCCGCCAGCAGAATGCGTGCCATCATATCCCGTCCGAATCACCCGCCCCAAGTCTGCCGACGGGCAAGCCCGTTAACCATCCTGTATATGAGGAGGTGACGGTAAACATCAAGTGAACGGCGGCCTTGTCGAAGCGACTTCGGCGAGCCGTGTTGCAGTCCTGAAATGCTGGACATGCCGGACGCAAGATGGCAGTTTTACGTCATGACGCAGTGCTGTTTCCTGGTTCGTTCAAATTGAAGACGGCAGCCGAGGATTTTTCGGTCGTACCACCCTTCGAAATCCGATCGGGCGCCGAGCAACGCGTACCCTTCCTGCTCAGCTCGCCGCACAGCGGTCGCCACTATCCCGAGCGCTTCCTTGCCATGGCGCGGCTCGACCGCAACGCCATCCGCCGGTCGGAGGATTGCTATGTCGAGGAACTCTTCGGCGGCGCCGTGGCTCTCGGCGCGCCGATGCTGGCAGCGAATTTCCCGCGCGCCTATCTCGACGTCAATCGGGAACCCTGGGAACTCGATCCGCGCATGTTCGCGGAGCCGGTGCCGTCCTTCTGCAACATCCGCTCGGCCAGGGTCGCCGGCGGGTTGGGCACGGTGCCCAGGCTGGTGGGGGAGGGGCTGGACATCTATCCTGGCCGGCTGCCGTTGGCCGAAGCCGTGGCGCGCATCGAACACGTCTACAAGCCTTACCACGAGACGCTGAAGCGGCTGCTGACCAGAACCCATGCCCGGTTCGGCTATGCCGTTCTGATCGACTGCCATTCGATGCCCGCCAGTATCCGGGTCGGCGATAACGGCGTGCGGCCGGATTTCATCATCGGCGACCGCTTCGGCATTTCCGCGACGGCGGCGTTGACCGAGACTGCGATCGGTCTGCTCACCGGCATGGGCTACACGGTGGCGCACAACAAGCCTTACGCAGGCGGCTTCATCACCGAGCATTACGGGCGGCCGGCGCGTCATCTGCATGCGTTGCAGATCGAGGTCAATCGCGGGCTTTACATGAACGAGCGCACGTTCCAGAAGTCGACCGGCTTCGACGCGCTTGCCCAGGACCTGACGCGCTTTTCGGCCGAGCTGATGTCGATGCCCGGCCAGCATTTCATCGACCTGCCGCTGGCCGCCGAGTGAGCGGTTCACGGGCTTAAAAAAAGACCGCATCGTTTTCACGACACGGTCGAAGTCTAGGGAGGAAACGCCCAAGGAGGGCATGGACAGGTCACCCTGTCCGACGACAAAATTATTGTGCGATGCACAAATGTCAATCGACTTCAGGCTTTTTTAATTCAATATGATGTGGAAATTCCGCTTCGGTCGCCGAAGTGTGACAATGGGGCAACAGAAAAGCGTTGCCTGACCTGGTTTTTCGCGCCCTTTTGCGCAGCAGAGCAGGCGGCCGGCCGCCGCGATGGGGAGAGTGAGTTGGACATCAGCATCGATTTCATGCGGCGCATCGCGAGTGCCGCCGCCGCCGAGACCTTGCCGCGCTTCCGCAGCCAGGGCGCGGTCGCCAACAAGCAGGCGGAGAGCTTCGATCCGGTGACGGAGGCCGACCGCGAGGCCGAACGGGCGATCCGGGCGCTGATAACGACCGAATACCCCGATCACGGTATCCTCGGCGAGGAGCATGGCAGCGAGAATATTTCGAGCCGGCACGTCTGGGTCATCGATCCGATCGACGGCACGCGCGCCTTCATTTCGGGCCTGCCGGTCTGGGGAACGCTGGTCGGGCTGACGGTCGATGGCGACGCAGTCGCCGGCATGATGTCGCAACCCTTCACCGGCGAGCTGTTCTATGCCAACGCCTCGGGCGCGTACTATGAAGGCCCGGGCGGTCCGCGCAGGCTTGCGGCCCGCAAGACGACCGATCTCGCCCAGGCGACGCTGTTCACCACCACGCCGGCCCTGTTCAAGGGCGAGGCGCGCAAGCGTTACGACGCGTTCGAGAAACGCGTCCAGCTCGCGCGCTACGGCACCGACTGCTACGCCTTCGCCATGGTGGCTGCGGGAAGCGTGGACATCGTCGCCGATCCCGGCCTCAAGCCCTACGACATCGTGGCGCTGATCCCGATCATCGAAAAGGCCGGCGGCGTCGTCACCACATTCGACGGCGGGCCGGCGGAGAAGGGCGGCGACATATTGGCGGCGGCAACGCCGGAGCTGCATGACGCGGCGATGGCTGCGCTGCGCGGCTGATGCCGGTCAGCCGACGTCGCCGCTCCCGGGGATGAAGGCATCGAATGCCGCGAGGAGCTGCTCGCGATAAAGATCCTTTTCCTGCAGGATCTCGTGATTGGCGCCGTCGATCATCAAAAGCGAGCCGACGCGTAGCCGCCTGGCATAGGCCTCCACCGCCTTGGTCGAGACCACGCGGTCCGCGCCGGCGGCGACGATCAGCATCGGCACCTGGATCCTCGCCATGAAGCCGGGATCGCTGACCGCCTCCGCGGCGGCGGCGGCGGCCCTCAGCCAGCGGATCGTCGGGCCGCCGAGCGCAAGCTGCGGCCAGGCCTTGTAGATGCCGGTGTTGCGCCGGTAGCGCCCGGGATCCGAGGTCACCTTGTTGTTTTCGAACGGGGGCGGCAGTTTCGGCCTTGGCCCCAGAGCGGCATAGAGCCAGCCGAGGCCTACGGCACAAAACAGCGCGCAGACACGGCGGACCGTGGCGATCGAGACCGGCAGGTCGGGCACCTCGAGAAACGGCGCAAGCAGCACCATGCGCCGGACTCGGTTGACCATCGAGGGCGAGGCAAGCAGCGCAATCACCGCTCCGGTCGAATGGGCAAGGATGTAATAGGGCCCGCGGCAATCGGGCAGTACCACTTCCTCGAAGAACTGCTCGAGGTCGCGGGTGTAGTCACGGAAGCTGCGAACATAGCCGCGCTGCCGGTTGCGCAACATGCGGCTGGAATCGCCCTGGCCGCGCCAGTCGAGGACGGCGACGCCGAAGCCGCGGTCGGAGAGGTTGCGGATGGTCTCGAAATATTTCTCGATGCACTCGTTGCGGCCGGTGAGCAGCACCACCGTGCCCTGTAGCGGGCGGCCGACCGCGGCGAAAACGCCATAGCGTATCTTCTTGCCGTCGCGGGTGGTGAAGAACCCGCCGGCGGCATTGTCCGGCGGAGGATTGTCCTCGGTGTGGTGGAAAAGGTCCGTCATTCGGCGCTTCGATGCTGTTCTTTGCCCGGGCGGGCAAGGCGTCGCATGGTGATAGACGGCCATGCGCAAAAAGCAAAGGCGTTGCGAGGATTTGGGAGGCCTGGCCAAGACGGGGAAGGCCGGAAGTGCCTGCGGCGCACTTCCGGCCTCTGTCGATCCGGGAGGAAGGGACGTTGCACCCGGTTCGGCCTCGTCGCGGCGCTGGTATCGAGGCGCGCCGCTTGTCTGTGATCTTGTCTGCAGCATAGCGGCGCCTGGCTGAACGGAGGCCGAAGCGGTGGTTCATCTGCCGTTCATCGAGCGGAACACACGGCTGGAACTTCTAGCGTGAAGTTCTTGAAACGGCCTTTTGCGCTCCCCAAATGGTGGTTGCGGCCGCCGATATCGGGGTCGCTGGCCTATCCGAAACGCCTCGCGAGGGTTTCGTACGGGGTCACACGCAAACCATGTTGCTCAACAGGAGAACACCCTATGCGTCACGTTGATTTTTCCCCGCTTTATCGTTCGACCGTCGGCTTCGACCGG
>NZ_JANINM010000424.1 GCF_024509055.1 Mesorhizobium sp.
TCCGCGCTGCAGCTTTCGGGCGCCGCCGTCTGCGTGCAGAGCGGCACCACGACCGAACTCAACCTCGCCGACTACTTCAAGAAGAACAAGATGGAGTACAACCCCGTCGTGTTCGAGAAGCTGGAAGAGGTTAACGCCGCCTATGATTCCGGCCGCTGCGACGTCTACACCACCGACCAGTCCGGCCTCTATGGCATCCGCCTGACGCTGGCCTCGCCGGCCGACCATGTCGTGCTGCCCGAGATCATCTCCAAGGAGCCGCTCGGCCCGGCCGTGCGCCAGGGCGACGACCAGTGGGCCCATATCGCGCGCTGGACGTATTTCGCCCTGCTCAACGCTGAGGAAGCCGGCATCACGCAGGCCAATGTCGACGAGATGAAGACCTCGGCCGACCCGAACATCCAGCGCATCCTGGGCACCGAGCCCGACGGTAAGTACGGTGCCGACCTCGGCCTCTCCAACGACTGGGTGGTCAACATCGTCAAGGCCGTCGGCAACTACGGCGAAATCTTCGAGCGCAATGTCGGCTCCGGCAGCCCGCTCAAGATCGCGCGCGGCATCAATGCGCTGTGGACCAAGGGCGGCCTGCAATACGGTCCGCCGATCCGCTGATCGAAATGTGATCCGGGGGGCAGGTCGTCTGCCTCCCGGTTTCTCTTTTCCAGGGGATGGTCCATGGCTTCGCAGGAAATCCTTCGCGAGGAGCCTAGCCGCGGCTCCTTAGTAAACGACCCAAAAATACGCAGCCTCTTCTTTCAGACGCTGGTCATTATCCTTCTGTTCGGTACGGTCTGGTGGATCGTCGACAATGTCATCCAGAACCTCCAGCGCCTGCACATTGCTTCCGGCTTCCAGTTCCTTCGGGGCAGAGCCGGCTTCGACATCTCGGACACGCCGATCGCCTACACGTCGGACTCGACCTATGGCCGCGCGCTCATCGTTGGTCTTCTCAACACGATCATCGTCGCCGTCGCCGGCATCGTCATCGCCACCATCGTCGGCTTCGTCATCGGCATCGGCCGTCTGTCGCAGAACTGGCTGATCCGCAAGATCTGCACCGTCTATGTCGAGATCTTCCGCAACATCCCGCCATTGCTGGTCATCTTCTTCTGGTATTCCGGCGTGCTCGCCGTGCTGCCGCCGCCGCGCGAAAGCATCCATCTGCCGTTTGGCTCCTTCCTCAATCAGCGCGGCTTCTACTTTCCGCGTACCGTTTGGGGGGATGGCTCCTGGCTGATCGGCGTCGCCTTGCTGCTTGCCATAGCAATGGCCTGGTTCGTCGCCCACAGGGCGCGACAGCGGCAGATGTCGACCGGCCAGCAATTCCCGGTCTTCTGGACATCGGTGGGGCTGATCGTCGGCCTGCCGCTGCTTGCCTTCCTGCTTAGCGGAATGCCGCTCAGCTTCGATTTCCCGAAGCAGTCGACCTTCAACCTGACCGGCGGCTTCCAGATCAAGCCGGAATTCCTGTCGCTCCTGCTGGCGCTCTCCTTCTACACGGCGGCCTTCATCGCCGAGATCGTCCGCGCCGGCATCAAGGGCGTCAGCAAGGGCCAGAGCGAGGCCGCGGGCGCGCTCGGCCTGCGTTCGGGTCCGATCCTGCGGCTGGTGGTGGTTCCGCAGGCGATGCGCATCGTCATCCCGCCGCTGACCAGCCAGTATCTCAACCTGACCAAGAACTCGTCGCTGGCGATCGCCATCGGCTATCCGGACCTCACCGCCACCGCGGGCACGGTGCTCAACCAGACGGGGCAGGCGGTCGAGGGCGTGTTCATCATGATGATTGCCTATCTGGTGCTGAGCCTCGTGACGTCCGCCGTCATGAACGTCGTCAATGCCAAGATGGCGCTGGTGGAGAGGTAGGGCCATGCAGGAACACGACCTCTCCTGGGTGCGCACCGAGATGGCTCTCGCACAGCCGGCGCCGGCCGGCGAACGCGGCCCTTATGCCTGGGTGCGAAAGAACCTTATCGCCACACCCAGCGACACGATCCTCACCATCATCGGCATAGCCATCGTCGCCTGGATATTGCCGCAGGTCATCAACTGGGCCTTCATCAACGCCCAGTGGAGCGGGCCCGATCGCACCGTCTGCGCCACTGTCGCGCAGGGAGGCGTGCGGCCGGATGGCTGGACGGGCGCCTGCTGGGCTTTCGTCAACGCCAAGTTCGGCCAGTTGATGTTCGGCACTTATCCGATCGAGGAGCGCTGGCGGCCGATCCTGGTCGTCATCCTGTTCGTGGCGTTGCTGGTGCCGATGCTCATTCCGCGGATGCCACGTAAGGGACTGAACGCGATCCTGCTTTTCGTGGCGTTGCCGGTTGTGTCGTTCTTCCTGCTGGTCGGCGGGGTGCTTGGCCTGCCGCATGTCGAGACCACGCGCTGGGGCGGTCTCCTCGTCACGCTCAGCCTTTCCTTTGTCGGCATTGTCGTTTCATTGCCGCTCGGCGTGATCCTGGCGCTCGGACGCCGTTCCAAGATGCCCATCGTCAAAATGTTGACCGTCGTGTTCATCGAGACGGTGCGCGGCATTCCGCTGATCACGGTGTTGTTCTTCGCCAGCGTCATGCTGCCGCTTTTCCTTCCGCCAGGCGTCACCTTCGACAAGTATCTGCGGGCGCTGATCGGCTTTTCGCTGTTCGCCGCGGCCTATATGGCCGAGGTGGTGCGCGGCGGGCTGCAGGCGATCCCGAAGGGGCAGTACGAGGGCGCGGATTCGCTGGGCCTCGGCTATTGGCAGAAAATGGGCCTGATCGTGCTGCCGCAGGCGCTGAAGCTGGTCATTCCCGGCATCGTCAACACCTTTATCGGCATGCTCAAGGACACCAGCCTCGTCCTGATCATCTCGATGTTCGACTTGCTCGGCGTGGTGAAGCAGAATTTCGCCGACCCCAATTGGGCGACGCCGCAGACGCCGAAATCCGGTTTGATCTTCGTCGCCTTCATATTCTGGCTTTTGTGCTTCGGCATGTCGCGCTATTCAATGTACACCGAACGCCGGCTCGACACCGGGTACAAACGCTGATGCATGTCGCCCGAAACCGCGTGGCGGTTTTGGGGGCATGCATCAAATCCAACGATAAGAAGTAAGGGGAATTGCCCATGGCCACCGAAAACGCCGTCAGCGCCGAAGACCTCAAGGTCGATGCCAAGAAGATGCATATCTCGACCACCGATGTCGCCATCGACATCATCGGCATGCACAAATGGTACGGCGAGTTCCATGTGCTGAAGGACATCAACCTCAAGGTCATGCGCGGTGAACGGATCGTCATCTGCGGCCCGTCCGGCTCCGGCAAGTCGACCATGATCCGGTGTATCAACCGGCTGGAGGAGCACCAGAAGGGCAAGATCATCGTCGACGGCAAGGAGCTCACCAACGACCTGAAGAAGATCGACGAGGTGCGCCGCGAGGTCGGCATGGTGTTCCAGCACTTCAACCTCTTCCCGCATTTGACCATCCTCGAGAACTGCACGCTGGCGCCGATCTGGGTGCGCAAGATCCCGAAGAAGCAGGCGGAAGAGACCGCCATGCATTTCCTCAAGCGCGTCAAGATCCCGGAGCAGGCCAACAAATATCCCGGACAGCTCTCCGGCGGCCAGCAGCAGCGCGTGGCGATCGCGCGTTCGCTCTGCATGAACCCGCGCATCATGCTGTTCGATGAGCCGACCTCGGCGCTCGACCCGGAAATGATCAAGGAAGTGCTGGAGACGATGGTCGGCCTCGCAGAGGAAGGCATGACCATGCTCTGCGTCACCCACGAGATGGGCTTCGCCCGCAAGGTCGCCAACCGCGTGATCTTCATGGATCAGGGCCAGATCGTCGAGCAGAACACGCCGGCCGAGTTCTTCGACCATCCGCGCCACGAGCGGACAAAACTGTTCCTGTCGCAGATACTGCACTGAAAGGTGCGCTATCGATTTTCAAGGAGCCCGGTCGCGATGCGGCCGGGCTTTCGTTCTTCCGCTCGGCCCTCGTTGCGCAAAGGGGGCAATCGCTTTCCGGTGTCGGCCATGCACATTGTCGAAGCCTTCCCGGGTGCATGCGCGCCGGGCCTGACAAGATGCGGTAGACTGTAGGACGATGCGCATCCTGCTTGCCGAGGACAACCGCGAACTGTCGACCTGGGTGTCGCGGCTGCTTCGGCGCGACAACTATGTCATCGACTGCGTCTATCGCGGCGACGACGCCGACGCCGCCCTTGCCAGCCAGGACTATGCTCTGGTTATCCTCGACCTCGCGCTGCCGCATCTCGACGGTATCGAGGTGCTGCGCCGGCTGCGCGCCCGCGGCAGCACGACCCCCGTCATCATCCTTACCGCCAACGATGCCGTGTCGAGCCGCGTGAAAGGGCTGGACAGCGGCGCCGACGACTATCTGGTGAAACCCTTCAACGTCGACGAGTTCGAGGCGCGCGTGCGCGCGCAACTGAGGCGCGGCCGGGGCAATTTCGATCCCTCGGTGCGCTTCGGCAACCTCGCTTTCGATACCCAGGCGCGGACATTCATGCTCGGCGAAGCACCCCTGCACCTGACCGCCAGGGAACACGCCGTCCTGGAAACGCTGATCCTGCGCGCCGGGCGGCCGGTGCAGAAGAACGTGCTTGCCGAAAACATCTTCGGCTTCGACGACGAGACCAATCCGAACGCGCTCGAGATCTGCATCCACCGCGTCAGGAAGAAACTCGAAGGCAGCGGCATGGCCATCACCACGCTGCGCGGGCTTGGCTATGCGCTGAAGATCGACGATGGCCAGTAGGAGCCTCCAGCGCGAACTGCTTGGATGGCTGGTCGTGCCGCTGACCGCCGTCGTTTCCTTCAACGTCTGGACGACCTACGAGAACGCGGTCGAGACCGCCGACCTGATCACCGACCGCACGCTGCTGGCGTCGGCCCGGGTGATCGCCGAGGACATCCGCCAGGATGACGGCGTTCTTGAAGCGCCGATCCCGCCGGCGGCGCTCGAAATGTTCGCTTCCGATCCGCCCGACCGTGTCTTCTATCGCGTGACATCGCCGCGCGGCATCGTCATCGCCGGCTATCATGACTTCATCGCGCCTCCGGGCGAACCCGTCGGCATCGAGCCGGTGTATTTCCAGGCGACCGTTAACGACCAGCCGGTGCGCGCCGTTGCCATCGCGCAGCCGATCGTCGGCGCCAGCGATCCGGGCGACGCGGTCGTGGCAGTGGCCCAGACCTTGCGCGGCCACGACCAGCTCATGACCGGCCTCTGGCTCAAGGCCTTGCGCGACCAGGTTCTCCTGGTGGCGGCAGCCGGCCTGCTCGGCGTCTTCGGGTTGCGCCGCGGGCTGGCGCCGATCCTGAGGCTGCGCGACGATGTGATCGAACGCGATCCGGCGGAACTGAAGCCGTTCGCCGTCAGCTCGGTCCAGAGCGAGCTGCGGCCGCTGGTCGAGGCGCTCAATGAGGCCTTCGCACGCATCCAGCGCCAGATGGCGGCGCAACGGCGCTTCGTCGCAAATGCGGCGCACCAGCTGCGCACGCCGTTGGCGCTCCTGAAGACGCAGGTCGGTGTCGGCATGCGCGAAACCGGCGTCGCCGCCAAGGAAGAGGCGCTGGCTGCCGCCGACAGGTCTGTCGACGGCATGGCGCGGCTTTCGAACCAGCTGTTGTCGATGGCCCGCGCCGAGCAGGGCAGCTCGTCACTGATGAAAACGTCGGTCGATTTCGGCGCCGTGGCTCGCGATGCGCTGGAGGGCCTGGCGCAAGCGGCGCTATCGCGCGGCATCGATCTCGGTCTGGAGACGGATGAAGGAGAGCACGTCGTCTGGGGCCACCCGACGCTGCTGCGCGAGCTCATCGTCAATCTCGTCGACAACGCCTTGCGCTACACGCCGAAGGGCGGCTCGGTCACCGCCAGGATCGGCCGCGACGGGGATGCCGTCCTGCTCCAGGTCGAGGACACCGGCCCCGGCATCGCCGAAGCCGACCGGGAAAAGGTGTTCGAGCGCTTTTACCGGGGCAATGAGGCGGGTGATGAGGGCACCGGCCTCGGGCTCGCCATCGTGCGCGAGATCGTCTCGTCGCATGATGGGGAGGTGGGGCTCTCCGGGCGGCAACCGCCGCCCGGGCTGAATGCATGGGTCAGGCTGCCGGCTTACCGGCAGGAATGACGCCGCTCACTGGGTCTCGTGCAGCGGCTGCGGCCGCCACTTCGCCAACCGGTTCTCGACCATCGTCATCAGATATTCGGCGGCCAGCGCCACCACCATGACGATGACGATCGCCGCATACATGCCGGCGGCGTCGAACGATCCCTTGGCGATGTTGATGAGCAGCCCGATACCGTAACGCGAGCCGACGAACTCGCCGACGATGGCGCCGATGATGGCGAAGCCGAAGCTGACGTGCAGGCTGGCGAAGATCCAGCTCATCGCCGAGGGCACGATCACCGAGCGGGTCAGCTGCCAGTCGGAGGCGCCGAGGATGCGGGCATTGGCGATCATGGCGCGGTCGGCCTCGCGCACGCCCTGGAAGGCGTTGTGGAAGACGACGAAGAACACCATGACGAAGGCGAGCGCCACCTTGGAGGCAAGCCCCAGGCCGAGGATCATGATGAAGATCGGCGCCAGCACCACGCGCGGGATCGAATTGATCACCTTGATGTAGATCGAGAAGATGTCGGCGGCCATGCGATTGCGGCCGAGCGCGACGCCGATGATGATGCCGGCGACCGAACCGGTGACGAAGCCGAGCACTGATTCTTCCATGGTGACATAGAGGTGGTACCAGAGCGGGCCTTCCGAAGTGCCCTCGGTGATCCATTCATAGAGCCGGCCGGCGATCGTGCTTGGCATGGCGTAGAAGAACGGATCGATCCAGTTCATGCGGCCGGCGATTTCCCAAAGGCCGAGGAAGGCGATCAGGATGCCGAGCCGCCAGAAAGTGACGGTGTGGCGGCGATGCGCGGCGGCTCTGGCGGCGGCGGCCTCGATCTCGGCGTCCGAGGTTCCGGGCCGGAAATTGGCGGTGGTGATGTTGACGGTGGCGTCTGTCATGTCGGTTCTCCTCACGCCGCCGCGCGGGCATAGCTGGTCTCGACCTCTTCCTTGAGGTCGGCCCAGATGGTGCGCGAATAGTCGATGAAGCTCTGCTCGTAGCGGATGTCGGCGACAACGCGTGGACGTGGCAGGTCGATCGTGTAGACCGATTTCACCGTCGCCGGCCCGGCCGTCAGCACATAGACCTTGTCGGCCAGCGCGATCGCCTCCTCGAGGTCGTGGGTAACGAAGACGACGGAGGCCTTGGCTTCCGACCAGAGGCGCAGAAGCTCTTCATGCATCATAACGCGGGTCTGCACGTCGAGCGCCGAGAATGGCTCGTCCATCAATAGGATCTCGGGTCCGTTGATGAAGGTCTGGGCGAGCGCCACGCGCTTGCGCATGCCGCCGGAAAGCTGATGCGGATAATGCTGCTCGAAGCGGGCCAGGCCGACGCGCGCCAGCCAGTCGCGGGCGGAAGCCTGCGCCTGCCCCTTCGGCTTCCCGCGAAACAGCGGCCCGGCCATGACGTTCTCGATCACCGTGCGCCAGGGGAATAGCGCGTCGGTCTGGAACACGAAGCCGATGCGCGGGTCGATGCCCTTGACCGGCGCGCCCATGACGCGGACCTCGCCTGCGCTCGGGCTGGCGAGCCCGGTGACGAGGTTGAGCGTCGTCGACTTGCCGCAGCCCGTCGGGCCGACGACGGCGACGAACTCGCCGCGCTCCACGGTCATGGTGAAATCGCGGATGGCAGTCAGCGACTTGCCGGTGGGGGAGAGGAAGCGACGGCTGACATTGATCAGCTCGATCGCCGGAGCGGTCTTTTCGACAGCCATGGTGTCATACTCCAATAGCGGGCGATCGCGAGGGATCGCCCTGAGCAATTCCAGGAAAAGAGCGAAACGGTTTTCCGTCCGGAATTGCGTCAACAAGGAACTAGGGCGGTACGTCGCTTGCGTGAACGACGGACCGGTCTAGCGCAGGGAGACGGGCGGGTGCCGGCGCGGGGATAACCAGGCGCCGGCTTGTATCCGCTACTTGGCGTTCTTCACGAATTCCGAGGTGTAGGTCTTGGAAAGATCGATCTGCTTGCCCTGCAAATCCTTGGAGAAGGCCGACAGCACGGTCAGCACCGTCTCCGGTCCGCCTTGTGGCATCACGCCGTCGGCGGTGAACATCGCCTTGCCGGCGTCGAGCGCCTTCACATAGCCTTCCTTGTCGCCGACATAATAGTCCTTCGGCATCTTCTCGGCGATCTCGGCGCCGCTATGCGTGTTGATGAATTTCAGCGTCTTGACGAAGGCATTGGCGAGCTTCTGCACCGTGTCCTTGTGCGCCTCGACCCAGTCGGTCTGCATGTAGAGGGAAGCCGCCGGATAGGTGCCGCCGAGCGCCGCCTTGGTGCCTTCCATCGTGCGCATGTCGATGAGGACCTTGGCCTCGCCGGTCTTGAGCAACCGGGTGATGGTCGGCTCGGTGGTCATGCCGGCCTGGATCTTGTCCTGCTGCATGGCGGCGATGAAGGTGTTGCCGGCGCCGACCGGCACGGAGGTGAACTCGCCGAGCTTGAGGCCGTTCTTGACCGCCAGATACTGCGTCAGGAAGTTGGTCGAGGAGCCGAGGCCGGTGACGCCGAGGCTCATGCCCTTGAAGTCGGCCGGCGACTTGATCTCCGGATGCTTGGACGAAACGAGCTCGACCTCGCCAGGCGCCTGGCTGAACTGGACGACGGATTCGACGAACTTGCCCTTGGCCTGCAGGTCGATGCAGTGGTCGTAGAAGCCGACCACGCCCTGCACGGCGCCCGCCAGCATCTCGTTCTCGGCATCGACGCCGGCCGGCTCGTTGAGCAGCTCGACGTCGAGCCCCTCGTCCTTGAAGTAGCCGAGCGCCTCGGCCAGCTTGGCGGGCAGGTAGATCTGCTTTTCGTAGCCGCCGACCATGATCGAGATCTTGTCGGCTGCATGCGCCGGCGCGGCGGACAGGGCCAGGGTGGCGACAAATACGGTGGTGGCGGCTGAATCGAGCAATTTGCGCACGAGCGACATGGCCTCTTCCCTTGGTTCGGTTCCTCGCGTCCCTCTCTTCTCCCATCGCTTTTGCGACATTTGCGGGGACGCATTTGGATGTGTATGGCACCAACCTTTCATCAACCTTTCAAGCGGCGGACGGGGCAAAAACCTTACAAATCAGTAAGCAGATCGCGCGTTGACGCGGAACCGGACGCCCGTGAGACTAGGGCGCATGATGGCCCGCCGGCAGAGATCGATGCTGATACTGGTGGTGGCTGCCGCCTCAGGCTTGCTCGGCCTCGCGGCGCCCCGGGCGGTCGTCGCCTCATTCGCGGCGGAGGCCGCCATTCCGGTGGTCGCGGATGTGGCGCGCCGCGCCGATGTCCCGGTTTCGCTGGTCGGCCTCGGCTCCGTCGCGCCGCTGCGCAGCGTGACCGTCACCAGCCGGATTGACGGCACCCTGGTCAAGCTCGACTTCGCCGACGGCCAGGATGTGCATGCCGGCGACCTGTTGGCCGAGATCGACCCGCAGCCCGCGCAGGCGGTGCTCGAGCAGGCCGAGGCCACGAAGACGAAGGACGACGTCGCCCTGCAGAACGCCAGGCTCGACCTGACTCGCGCTCAAACCCTGACGGTCAAGGGCGTAGGCACCACGCAGGTGCTGGACACCGCCAAGGCCGCCGTCGCGCAGCTCGAGGCGACCGGCAAGGTCGACCAGGCGGCCATCGACAGCGCGCAGATCCAGCTCGGCTTCACCCGGATACGCTCGCCGCTGGACGGCCGGGCTGGAATTCACATGGTCGATGCCGGCAACATCGTGCGTGCCAGCGACACCGGCGGGATCGTTCGGATCAACCAGATCCATCCCATCGCCGTGGATTTCTCGCTGCCGTCGGCAGATCTCGCCCGCATCCAGGTCGTCATGAAGGCCGGCGAGGCTCCCGTGGTCGCCGAGGACAACACCGGCCAGCGCCTGGCCTCCGGACGGCTCAGCGTGATCGACAACCAGATCAACAGCACGACGTCCACGATCCGCATCCGCGCGGTCTTCGACAATGCCGACGACCGGCTTTGGCCGGGGCAGTTCGTCAATGTCCGCGTCCAGGTGGAATTGCAGCGCGGCGTGATCACCGTTCCGGTGACGGCAGTGGTGCGCGGCCCGGATGGGCCTTATGCTTTCGTCGTCGACAAGGACAAGCACATCGTCAAGCGGCCGGTCGCCGTCGGTTATTCGGATGCCGGGCTGGCCGTCATCGGCGAGGGCGTCCAACCCGGTGAAATGGTCGTCACCGACGGTCAGTATCGTATTCAGGACGGGGACCTTGTCGAGGTGAGCGCGGCTCCGGCCGCGAACTGAGATGAACTTTTCGGCGCCCTTCATCGTCCGCCCGATCGCCACGACGCTGCTGGCCGTCGGCGTGACCCTTGTCGGGCTGGTCGCCTATTTCCTGCTGCCGATCGCCGGCGTGCCGCAGGTCGATATCCCGACCATCCAGGTGTCCGCCAGCCTGCCGGGGTCGAGCGCCGAGACGATGGCGACGACGGTTGCCGTACCTCTGGAAAGGCAGCTCGCGCTCATCTCCGGCGTCACCTCCATCAGTTCGAGCAGCTCGCTGGGGCGCACCTCGATCCAGGTGGAGTTCGATCTCGACCGTACCCTCGACGGCGCCGCGCAGGATGTGCAGACCGCCATCAGCGCCGCCGCCGGCGACCTTCCCAAGGACCTTCCCAGCCCACCGACCTACGAGAAGGCCAATCCCGCCGACGCGCAGCTGATGTCGATCGCCGTCACCTCGGCCGACCTGCCGATCGACAAGGTCAACGACTATGTCGAGAACTACGTGGCGCTGCAGCTGTCGCGCGTCGTCGGCGTCGGGCTGGTCGATTTCCATGGCGAGCAGAAGTCGGCCGTCCGCATCCAGGTCAACCCGACGGCGGTGGCGGCGCTCGGCCTCGGCCTGGAGGACATCCGATCGGCGATAGCAAGCGCCAGCGTCAACGCGCCCAAGGGCACGCTGGACGGCCCCCGGCAATCACTGACCCTTGCCGCTACAGACCAGCTCGCCAATGCGGCGGCGTTCAACGAGGTGATCATCGCCTATCGCGGCGGCGCCCCGGTGCGCATCAAGGACATCGGCGGCGCCATCGACGGTGTCGAGGACATCCGGCAGGCGGCCTGGCTGAACGGCCAGCGCGCCGTCATCATCGACGTCCACAAGCAGCCTGGCTACAACATCAACGAGACCGTGCAGCGCGTGAAGGATCTGCTGCCGGACCTGCAGCGCACGCTGCCGCCCTCCGTCAAGATGCGGGTCCTGGGCGACCGCACCCAGACGATCCGGTCCTCGGTGGCCGAAGTCCAGTTCACCATGGCGATCAGCGTCGCTCTCGTCGTGCTGGTGATCTTCCTGTTCCTGCGCCACCTGCGCGCCACGCTCATTCCAAGCGTGACGATCCCGGTGTCGCTGCTGTGCACCTGCGCGGCGATGTATGTGCTGGGCTACACGATCGACAACGTGTCGCTGATGGCGCTCACCATCGCCGTCGGCTTCATCATCGACGACGCCATCGTGATGGTCGAGAACATCATCCGCCACATCGAGAACGGCGACACGCCGATCGAGGCAGCACTTAGCGGATCGCGCGAGATCGGCTTCACCATCATCTCGATGACCGCATCGCTGGTCGCCGTCTTCATTCCGCTGCTCTTGATGGGCGGCCTGATCGGGCGGTTGTTCCGCGAATTCGCCGTCGCGGTCAGCATCGCCATCCTGATGTCGGGCGTCATCTCGCTGACGCTGACGCCGATGATGTGCGGCCGGCTGCTCAAGCCGATCGACCGGAACGCGCGCGAAAATGTCTTTTCGCGCGCGTCGGAAGCCGCCTTTGCCGGCATGCTCCACATCTATGAGGTCGGCCTGCGCTGGGTGCTGCGCCACAAGCCGGTCATGCTGCTGTTCATGGCTGCGACGCTCGGCGCCACGGTCTATCTCTACCAGGTCATCCCGAAGGGATTTTTCCCGCAGCAGGACAACGGCACCATTTCAGGCAGTTCGGAGGCGGCGCAGGATATTTCCTATGATGCCATGGTCCGGCGCCAGCAGGATCTTGCCAAGGTGATCGAGGCCGATCCGGACGTGCAGACCGTCTACTACTGGGTCGGCGCCAATCCGACCGTCAACAGCGGCCGGCTGATGATCGACCTCAAGCCGCTCAACCAGAGGCAGGCGTCGGCGACGCAGGTGATCAACCGCTTGCGCAAGGCGGCGGCGAAGGTCGAGGGTATCGCGCTTTTCGGCCAGGCCCGCCAGGACGTGCAGATCGGCGCGCGCGTCAGCAAGACCCAATACCAGTACACGCTGCAGGACCCGGACGTGAACGAGCTGTTCAAATGGGCGCCGATCATGCTGGCCAAGCTGCAGACATTGCCCGAATTGCAGGACGTGACCGGCGACCTGCAGGCCAGCGCGCCGAGGATGACGCTGAAGATCGACCGCGATCTGATCGGCCAGCTCGGCATCACGCCGCAGGCCGTCGACGACACGCTCTATGATGCCTTCGGGCAGAGGCAGGTGGCGACGATCTTCACCCAGCTCGACCAGCACCATGTCGTGCTGGAACTGGAGCCGCGCTTTCAGGAGGACGCTTCGGCGCTGGCTCGCCTGTTCGTCCGCTCGGCGACCAGCGGGCAGATGGTGCCGCTCTCCGCGCTCGCGCATTACGAGACGTCGGTGTCGCCGCTGACCATCAACCATCAGGACCAGTTTCCCGCCGTCACCCTGTCGTTCAACCTGGCGCCCGGGCATTCCCTTGGCGATGCGATCTCGGCCATCCAGCGGCTGGAGCAGTCGGTGATCAAGCCGGCGGCGCTGACCGCGCGCTATCAGGGGTCGGCGAAGGTCTTCCAGTCCTCCCTGGCCACGCAGCCATACCTGATCCTGGCCGCGATCGTCGCGGTCTACATCGTGCTCGGCATGCTCTATGAGAGCTTCGTGCACCCGCTGACGATCCTGTCGACACTGCCTTCGGCGGGCGTCGGCGCCTTCCTGGCGCTGATGGTGCTGGGTTATGATTTCTCGCTGATCGCGCTGATCGGCGTCATCCTGCTCGTCGGCATCGTCAAGAAGAACGCCATCATGATGATCGACTTCGCGCTCGACGGCGAGCGACGTCGAAAATTGCCGGCCGAGGAGGCGATCTACGAGGCCTGCATCCTGCGGTTCCGTCCCATCATGATGACGACAATGGCTGCATTGCTTGGCGGCCTGCCATTGGCGCTCGGCACGGGCGCAGGCTCGGAGCTGCGCCGGCCGCTCGGCATCGCCATCGTCGGCGGCCTGTTGCTGTCGCAATTCCTGACCCTCTACACCACGCCGGTCATCTACATCTACCTCAGCAGGTTTGCTCATCTGAGATGGTTCTGGCGCCGCAAAGCCGATCCCGAGATTGTGGTGCCCGACACCGGCGCCGCTCCAGTCGCCGCCGTCAGGCCCGGCACGCGGCCGGAACGGCCTCCGCCAAGGCCCCGCACCGAGCCGAAGGTTGCCAAGTCGCGCTAGCGCCGTCGGCCGCGCGACAGGCGGCGCCGAGGCTACCTGCCGGCGCCGGTCATGCTATGAGAGCGGCTGCGTGAAGCAGGGGGCTCTGTCGATGAAGCTGTTGCGGTACCCGGTCGCGGTGCTTGTTGCCCTGGTGCTGGCCGTCGCTCTCGGTACGCTCGTACCGCGCCCGCTCTGGCCGGCAGCGGCGGCGGGCGAGGGGGCAAGGCACATACTGGTGCTGAAGAACCCGATCCACACCGACATCGCGATCCCCGTCGATGATGGCGTGCGCCGGCGCTTTGCCTTCCTCGCCGGGGCCGGCCTGCCGGTTGATGCGCCGGAGGCGCGCTATCTGGTGTTCGGCTGGGGCGGCCGCGCCTTCTATCTGGAGACGCCGACCTGGTCGCGGCTGAAGGCAATGCCGGTGCTCAAGGCGCTGACGCTCGACGCCTCGGTCATGCATGTCGATATCGCGGGCGCGATCAAGGAGCCGCACCCGGATGTGGCGGGATTCGACATCGACGAAGAGCATTTCGCGGCGCTGCTCGACTACATCGCGGCGAGCTTCCGGCAGGGGCAGGGCGGACCGATGGTCATCGAAAATGCCGGCTATTCCGCCTTCGACCGCTTCTACGAGGCCAATGGCAGTTTCAACGCGCTGGCCGGCTGCAACACCTGGACAGCGGCGGCATTACGCACCGCTGGCCTGCGCACCGGCTGGTGGAACCCGTTGCCGGTGTCGCTGGGGTGGTCGTTGCGGTTGTATAACTGAGGGTTCTAGCGAGTCTTCTCAGCGCCTCACAACCTTCTTCTCCTCCCAGCCATAGAGCCAGTCGAGATCGGCCGCGAGCCTTTCTCCGGGGCGCGTCGCCAGCACGAGGTTGCGGGCAAACGCCACCGGACCCCAGGCGTGCCAGGCCAGCCGGTTGAGCGCGCCGCGCTTCAGCACCTTCTCGATGCGTGGCCGCCTCAGGTTTTCCCAGATGGTCAGGCCTTGCACGAGGTCGCCCGGAAAATCGGCCACCAGGGTGGCGAGCATCGCGGCGTCCTCGATCCCCATCGCAGCGCCCTGCGCCGCAAACGGGGTCATGGCATGCGCCGCATCGCCGATCAGCGCTATTCCCTCGGGCATCGTCCAGCGGCGCTGCTCGACGGTGTGGATCGGAAACGCAGTCCACGGTCCGGCCAGTTCGACGAGCTTGATCAGCCCCGATGCGGTGCCGCGTATGGCGCCGGAGAGGATGGCGGGGTCGGCATGGCCGGACCAGCCTTCCGCGATGCGCTCGCCTTTGGTGAAGGCGGCGAGGTTGACGGCGCGGCCCTTGCTCACCGGATAGGCGACCATATGGAAGCCGGGATGCAGGAAGGTGGTGACGCAGCCGCCGGCGCCGATCGCCGCGAAAGCCTGCCCGGCGGCGCTCTCCGTCGCGACTGTCGCGCGCCAGGCCAGCTCGCCCGAGAAGCCGTTTCCCGCGAAGCCCGTCTCCTTGCCGGCAAGCTGCCGGCGAACCGAGGACCAGACGCCGTCGGCGCCGACGAGCAGGCCAGCGGCGGCTTCCATGCTTCGGCCGTCGGTTTCGGCCGTCACCGCAATACCTTGCGGCATTGCCGCGATGTTCGTTACCCGAGCGCCGGTGACGAGCTCGACGCTGGAAGCGTCGGCGAGCGCAGCCGTCAGAGCCGCCTGCAGGTCGGCCCGGTGCGCCACGAGATAAGGCGCGCCCCAGCGATTTTCGCCTGCTTGTCCGAGCGGCACTCGCGCGAGTTCGCGCAAGCTCGCCGCGTCCTTCAGCACCACGGCGTTTGGGCGGACAGCGTTGGGCAGGAGGCGGTCGAGCACGCCGAGCCGCCGCAGGATGCGGGTTGCATTGGGGGAAACCTGCAGGCCGGCGCCGGCCGCTTCCAGTTGCCTGGCCTGCTCGAAGAGTTTTACCGGATGGCCGCGCGCGGCAAAGGCAAGCGCCGCCGTCAACCCGGCGATGCCGGCCCCGGCGATGACGACCTGCCGGGACCGCGTCTCAGCCATGGTCGAGGAAAAGGATCAGGCGGCCTGGTCGATATAGAGGCAGCCCGGCGGCTGCGTTTCCGTCGCCTTCAGCGTCGCGGAGTAGCGGTACAGCGTCGAGCAATAGGGGCAGACCTTCTCATCGTCGTCGCCCATGTCGAGGAACACATGCGGATGGTCGAAGGGCGGGTTGGCGCCGGTGCACATGAATTCCCTGACGCCGATGTCGATCGCCGGATGGCCGGCATCGTTCTGGAAATGGGGAATGGTACCGCCTGCCATCGTCGTCTCCTTGGTTCGGCCAGTCTGCATCTGGATCATAACAGGGCAGTTTGCAAGGTCGATGAAATGAAACTGTCGCAAAAGGCTGGCAGAGGATAAGTTGAGCCGGTTAAGCGCATCGGTTCGGGAATCGGAGCGATTCCGTGACCGATAATGCGTCACAAAAGCGTGTTAGAGCGTCCCATGGCACGTCCGGCTGTGCGTGGCGCTCAAAAGGGCGGTTGCAGGCCAGAGCAGGGAACCAATGAACGAACTGAAGCCGGTGCAGAGCGAATTTATCACCGTCGAGGCGGCGACCCCGGACGGCGGCAATCCCGATCGTTTCGTCAACCGCGAATTCTCATGGCTGCAATTCAACCGCCGCGTGCTCGAGGAATCGCTGAACGAGCACCATCCTTTGCTCGAGCGCGTGCGCTTCCTGTCGATCTCTGCCGCCAATCTCGACGAGTTCTTCATGGTGCGCGTCGCCGGCCTCGCCGGCCAGGTGCGGGAAGGCATCGCGCTGAAGAGCCCGGACGGCCGCACGCCGGAGCAGCAGCTGGAACAGCTGCTGCGCGAGGTCGAGCGCCTGCAGGAGGACCAGCAGAAGAGCCTTTCGGTGCTGATGGCGCTGCTCAACAGGGAAGGCATCGAGAGCATCACCCGCGACGCGCTGACCAAGGAGGAGAAGACCTGGCTGGAAGAGCATTTCCAGGAGCAGGTTTTTCCGGTGCTGACGCCGCTGTCGATCGACCCTGCGCACCCGTTCCCGTTCATCCCCAATCTCGGTTTCTCGATGGCGCTGCAGCTGCGCCACCGCAAGAACGGCGAGGAGATGAGCGCGCTGCTGCGCTTGCCCGTGGCGCTGCGGCGCTTCATCCGCCTGCCGGACCGCAAGCACCATGTCCGCTTCATCCCGCTGGAGGAGGTGGTCGGCATCTATATCGGCAAGCTTTTCCCAGGCTACGAGGTCAAGGGCTCCGGCACGTTCCGCATCATCCGCGACAGCGATATCGAGGTCGAGGAAGAATCCGAAGACCTGGTGCGCCTGTTCGAGACGGCGCTGAAGCGCCGCCGCCGCGGCTCCGTGATCCGCATCGAGTTCGACACGCTGATGCCGGCCGAGTTGCGGGAATTCGTTGCCGGCGAGCTTGGCGTCTCGTCGAGCCGCATCAGCGTGCTCACCGGTCCGCTGGCGCTGAACCAGATCTCGGAAATCGTCGCCATTCCGCGCGACGACCTGAAGTTCACCCCTTACAACCCGCGTTTCCCCGAGCGCATCCGCGAGCATGGCGGCGATTGCTTCGCCGCCATCCGCGAGAAGGACATCATCGTCCATCACCCCTATGAATCCTTCGACGTGGTGGTGCAGTTCCTGCGCCAGGCGGCGGCCGATCCGGAAGTGGTGGCGATCAAGCAGACGCTCTACCGCACGTCGAACGACAGTCCGATCGTGCGCGCGCTGGTCGACGCGGCCGAGGCCGGCAAGTCGGTCACAGCACTTGTCGAGCTCAAGGCGCGCTTCGACGAGGAGGCCAACATCCGCTGGGCGC
>NZ_JANINM010000425.1 GCF_024509055.1 Mesorhizobium sp.
GCAACAAGATCACCATGATCTTCCAGGAGCCGATGACCTCGCTCAACCCGCTGCATACGATCGAGCAGCAGATCGTCGAAGTGCTGCAACTGCACCAAGGGCTGAAGGACAAGCCGGCCCGTGCACGCACGCTGGAGCTGCTCAACGAGGTCGGTATCCGCGATCCGCAGAAGCGGCTAGACGCCTATCCGCACCAGCTTTCGGGCGGCCAGCGCCAACGCGTCATGATCGCCATGGCTTTGGCCAACGAACCGGAGTTGCTGATCGCCGACGAGCCGACGACGGCGCTCGACGTCACCGTGCAGGCGCAGATCCTCGAACTGCTCGCCAAGCTCAAAGCCCGCAAGGGCATGTCGATGCTGTTCATCACCCACGACCTCGGCATCGTGCGCAAGATCGCCGACCGCGTCTGCGTGATGACCAAGGGCAAGATCGTCGAGACCGGCCCGACCAAGGGCATATTCGCCAATCCGCAGCACGCCTACACGAAACACCTGCTGGCCGCCGAGCCCAAGGGCAGGCCACCCGCGGCAAACGCCGACGCCAAGGCGGTGATAACCGGCAAGGACATCAAGGTGTGGTTCCCGATCAAGCGAGGCTTCTTCCGCCAGACCGTCGATCACGTGAAGGCGGTGGACGGCATCGACGTCACGGTGCGCGCCGGCCAGACGCTCGGCGTGGTGGGCGAATCCGGATCAGGCAAGACGACGCTCGGCCTGGCGCTGGCCCGGATGATCTCCTCGACCGGGGCGATCAACTTCGAAGGCCGCGACATCAACCAGCTGTCCTTCAGCGCCATGCGGCCGCTGAGGCGCCAGTTGCAGATCGTCTTCCAGGACCCGTTCGGCTCGTTGAGCCCGCGCATGTCGATCGCGGAGATCATCGAAGAAGGGTTGAAGATCCACGCGCCGAAGCTCACGCCCGACGAACGCGACGACAAGGTCGTCGACGTGCTGAAGGAGGTCGGGCTCGACCCCGAAACGCGCCACCGCTACCCGCACGAGTTTTCCGGCGGCCAGCGCCAGCGCGTGGCCATCGCCCGGGCCATGGTGCTCAACCCGCGCTTCGTCATGCTGGACGAGCCGACCTCGGCGCTCGACATGAGCGTGCAGGCGCAGGTGGTCGACCTTTTGCGTAACCTGCAGGCCAAGCACAATCTCGCCTATCTCTTCATCAGCCACGACCTGAAAGTCATCCGCGCCCTTGCCAACGACGTCATCGTCATGCGCAATGGCCAGATCGTCGAGGCAGGCCCTTCCGAACAGATCTTCGGCAGCCCGCAGACCGACTATACCCGGGCGCTGATCTCGGCCGCCTTCAAGATCGAAACGGCGCCGACCGGCGTCGTTAGCGAATAGGCCTGGCTGGACCGACATAACAGGAAAGAAAATCCGCGAATGGACAAAGGCAAAATATTGCTTGCCGTCACCGGCTTTCACCCGCAGCACTGGCGTGAGCTGCTCGCCGCCGATCGCGAGGTGGTGCTGGAGCCGGACGGCGCCAGCGATCCCTCGATCACCTACGCCGTGGTGTGGAAGCAGAAGCCGAACATCCTTGCGTCCTTGCCCAACCTGCGCGCCATCTTCTCGATCGGCGCCGGCGTCGATCACATCTTCACCGATCCCGGCCTGCCCGACGTGCCGATCGTCAGGGTGGTTGCCGACAACCTCACCCAGTACATGACCGAATATGTCGTCTGGCGGGTGCTCGACCATCATCGCCAGGGCATGTTCTACCGGGCGCTGCAGCCGAAGAAGATGTGGCGTGAGGCTCAGCAGCGTCCCGCGGGCGATATCTCGGTCGGCATCATGGGCCTTGGCCATCTCGGCCGCGCGGCGGCGTCGGTGCTGCTCTCGCTCGGTTTCGCCGTCAACGGCTGGTCGCGCACGGACCGGCCGATGCAAGGCGTTTCGACCTATGTCGGCGAAGCCGGGCTGATCCCCTTCCTCAACGCCACCGACATCCTGGTGGTGCTCTTGCCGCTCACGCCGCAGACGCAAGGCATCATCAATTACGGCCTGCTGAAGGAACTGCGCAGGCACAACGGCCTCGGCGGGGCGGTGCTGATCAATGCCGGGCGCGGCCGGCTGCAGAAGGATGCCGACATCCTGCGCGCGCTGGACGACGGCACGCTGAAGGAAGCGAGCCTCGATGTGTTCGAGGTCGAGCCGCTGCCGAAAACCAGCCCGCTGTGGAGCCATCCGAAACTGTTCGTCACGCCGCATGCGGCCGCGACCTCCGACCCCGAGCATCTCGTGCCGATCATGCTTCGACAGATGGCCGCCTTCGAGCGCGGCGAAAAGCTCGACAATCTGGTCGACCGCGAAGCCGGTTACTGAGCCGGCGAAGCAGGTTTCGAGCCCGGCAGCGCGAATGTTTCCTTCTTCTTCGGCTTGCCGCAATCGCGGCGGTCGATCGAGCGGTTCATGGCATCGATCTCGCCGGCGGCCTTGTCGCTGTCGCGCTTGGCCTTGGAGCGCACGTCCGGTGTGAACGGGCCGAAGCCCATCGCCGGATTGGAGAAGGTCGGCTTGGCGGTTATAGGCAGGTTGTTTTGCTGCGCCAAGGCATTGCGGTTGGCAATCAGCTGATCGCAAGGCACGTCGTCATATTGCAGCGACGATTGCACGTCTTCGTCCTGGCGTTCAGACATCGACGTACCGCCGACGCAGCCGGCCACCATCAGGCAGGACGCCAACACCACCATGTTCCAGCGCATGGGTTTCCTCCGTGGTATCCGCCCCTGGCCCAACCCGACATGCGAATCGGGCTTTTTCGCAGCAGATTGCGCCTCATCTACCCGTGTTTCGTTCATCGATAGAAGGCGCTTTGCCGGCCAGCACAGCCAGCCCTGGCACTGGCGCATGGCGATCGTTGCGAATGGTCGTGCTTTCCAGCGACAGGATCGAGAGCACGTTGTCGGCAAGGACGCGCCGCACATAGTTTTCCGAATGCGCATAGCGACGTGATGGCAGCAGGGCGAAGTCGCCGTCGCCGGCCAGCGTCTCCACCGAGAACGCGAACAGGCCGTCATCGGCCAGCAATCCCGCTACCGCCGCGACGATGCGATCGAGCGCGCCGACATAGATGAACACGTCAGCCGCCACCACGAGGTCGGCTCTCGCGCCGGAAGGGGAAAAATGCTGGAGGTCGGCCTTGGCCAGCAGGTCGTAGATACCTTTGGCCTTCGCCTTCCTCAACATGCTGGCCGAGATGTCGTAGCCCTCCAGCCGGTCGACCATCGGCCGCAGCCTTTCGCCCATCAGGCCGGTGCCGCAGCCGAGGTCGAGCGCCAGCCGAAAGCGGCCGGGCTTTGCCGCGCGAATTGTGCGCTCGAGAACCTCCGGCATGCGATAGCCGAGTTTTTCAACCAGCGATTCCTCGAAGCTGTCGGCATAGTGATCGAACAAGGTCTCGACAAATGCGCTGGGCGGCGCCGCCATCACTGGCCCGCGGCCGACCAACTGCAGCTTGAGCGCGGCGCCCAGCCGGTCGCCCGGTTCGAGCTTCAAGGCCATCGTCCAGGCTTCGCCCGCCTGATCGAGCAGGCCCGCGGCCTCCTGCATCTCGCCGAGCCGGAACCAGCCCGCCACCCATTGCGGCGCCAGCTCCAGCACGCCAAGCAGAAGCTCCGCCGCCTGCGCGGGCTCGCCAGAGGCCAGCAGCATCTCGGCGAAGTCGGCGCGGCGATCGGCGTTCAAGTCGCCGGACGAGGCCTGAAGCGGTTTCATGTAGGATAGATCCCGCCGGCGAGCAGCCGGCAGTGGGCTGTAGGACGAGTCAGTAGTCTCATGCAACGGGCTTCCCGCCCGAAAATTAGCCACTATCTTGGGGCGATGCGCGCCAGCGACCTGCTCAAACCCCGGCCGGAAGGGCTTTACTGTCCGCCCGGCGATTTCTTCATCGACCCGATCCAATCGGTCGGCCGGGCGCTGATCACCCACGGCCATTCCGACCACGCGCGCGCCGGCCACAGGTCGGTGCTCGCCACGCAACAGACGCTCGACATCATGGGGCTGCGCTACGGCGAGAATTTTGCAGGGACGACCCAGGCCGCGACCCTCGGCGAGACGATGGAGATCAACAGCGTCTCGGTCACCTTCCACCCGGCGGGTCACGTGCTGGGTTCGGCCCAGATCGCCGTCGAGCACCGGGGCATGCGCATCGTAGCCTCCGGCGACTACAAGCGCCAGAACGACGCCACCTGCCTGCCGTTCGAGCCAATCCGCTGCGATGTCTTCATCACCGAGGCGACCTTCGCCCTGCCGGTGTTCCGCCATCCGCCCGATCACGAAGAGATCGAGCGCGTGCTCAGATCGGCGGGGCAGTTTCCCGAGCGCTCGCACCTGATCGGCGCCTATGCGCTGGGCAAGGCGCAGCGCGTGATGCGGCTGCTGCGCGACGCGGGCTATGACCGGCCGATCTACATCCACGGCGCGCTGGCGAAGCTCAGCGAATATTATCAGAACCAGGGCATCGATCTGGGGACGCTGGAACCGGCAACGGTCGAAAGCGGCGGCAAGGCCGATTTCGCCGGCGCCATCGTGGTTGGCCCGCCGGCCGCCTTCGCCGACCGCTGGGCCCGCCGCTTCCCCGACCCGATCTCCTGCTTCGCCTCCGGCTGGATGCGCATCCGCCAGCGCGCCAAGCAAGGCGGCGTGGAACTGCCGCTGATCATTTCCGACCATGCCGACTGGGACGAGCTCACCGCAACCATCAAGGAGACGGGGGCGCAAGAGATCTGGGTGACGCACGGCCGCGAGGAGGCCCTGGTGCGCTGGTGCGAACTGGAGGGCATCGCGGCGAGGCCGCTGCATTTGGTGGGGTATGAGGATGAGGGCGATTGATGGCAGACGTCGCTCCGACAATCGCTAACGTCGCGCTCCACGGCGCCCCCCTCTGTCCTGCCGGACATCTCCCCCACTTGGGGGGAGATGTCCGGCAGTTTCGATGCCGGCACATCTTCTGCGACGTTGAAGATTGGCGAAAGCCGGCGAAACATCTGATCTCCCCCCTTGAGAGGGAGATGGCCGGCAGGCCAGACAGGGGTGCCGCGCGCTGGCTTTCGCCATTGGCCGGGCGCGCCCGGCTATGAACCGCTTCGCCGAACTTCTCGACCGGCTGGTGCTGACGCCGTCGCGCAACGGCAAGCTCACATTGCTCACCGATTATTTCCACGGCGTCGAGGATCCCGATCGCGGGCTGGCGCTGGCGGCGCTCACGGGCGACCTGTCGATCGCTTCGGTGAAACCAGCCATGCTGCGAGCGCTGGTGGTCGAACGCATGGATCCGGTGCTGTTCGGCTATTCCTACGACTATGTCGGCGATCTCGCCGAGACCGTGTCGCTGGTCTGGCCGCAGCCCATAGGCCACATACCGAACCATGCGCCGACGCTTGCCGAGGTGGTCGGCAAGCTGCAGGCGGCGAGCCGATCCGACGGACCGAAGGTGCTGGCGCGGCTGCTCGACAGCGCCAGCATCTCGGCCCGCTTCGCCATCATCAAGCTGGTCACCGGCGGCCTGCGCATCGGGGTGTCGGCGCGGCTCGCCAAGCAGGCCCTGGCCGACCTCGGTAAGGTCGACGTCGCCGAGATCGAGGAGCTCTGGCACGGGCTGACACCGCCTTACACCGAGCTGTTCGCCTGGCTGGAAGGCCGCGCGGACAAGCCGAAGAGTGCGGCGCTCGCGCTATTCCGGCCGGTGATGCTTGCCAACGCCATCGACGACGGGGACCTCGAAAATCTCGATCCGTCCGACTACGCGGCGGAGTGGAAATGGGACGGCATCCGTGTGCAGGCGGTGTGCGAGGGCGGCGTCCGCCGGCTCTATTCGCGCACCGGCGACGATGTGTCGGGCGCCTTTCCGGACCTTGCCGCGGCAATGCATTTCGAGGCGACGCTAGACGGGGAATTGCTGGTCGGCGATCCGCGTGAGGCGACAGGAACCTTCTCCGACCTGCAGCAGCGGCTGAACCGCAAGAGCGTGTCGCCGAGGATACAGCAGCAATATCCGGCCTTCATGCGCTGCTACGACGCGCTGCAGATCGACGGCGAGGATTTGCGCGCGCTGCCTTTCGCCGAGCGCCGCAAGCGGCTTGAAACCTTCGTGGCGACGCTCGATCCCAGCCGTTTCGATCTCTCGCCGCTGGTCGAATTCCCCGGTTGGGAAACCCTGGAGCGCCTGCGGCAGGCGCCGCCGCATCCCATCATCGAAGGGGTGATGCTGAAGCGCTGGGATTCGCCCTACCTTGCCGGCCGGCCGAAAGGCCCCTGGTTCAAATGGAAGCGCGATCCGCACACGGTGGACGCGGTGCTGATGTATGCCCAGCGCGGCCACGGCAAGCGCTCCAGCTTCTATTCCGACTACACGTTCGGCGTCTGGGCCGGGCCGGAGGGCGCGGAAGAACTGGTTCCGGTCGGCAAGGCCTATTTCGGCTTCACCGACGAGGAACTGAGAGAGATCGACAAATATGTCCGCGACAACACGATCGAACGGTTCGGGCCGGTGCGCTCCGTGCGCGCCGACCGGAACAACGGACTGGTGCTGGAGGTGGCGTTCGAGGGCCTCAACCGTTCGACGCGCCACAAATCGGGCGTCGCCATGCGCTTCCCCCGCATCTCTCGCCTACGCTGGGACAAGCCGGCCGCCGAGGCCGACCGTATCGAGACGCTGCAGGCATTGCTCGACTAAGGCAATTCCGCCGGGAGCTTGCGTGAAAGATCAACAACTCAAAGGTTAGTCGACCGCCGGCACGGAATGGTGCTCGTGCATGAATATCCACTGTCCGGCGATCTTCTCGAAGCCGATGGTCAGCCGAAAATCGAGATCGCTGGGCTGGCCGTCCGTCACGACCACGCACCGCATCAGCGCGACAGCGAACGCCACATCGGCGCCTGCCGTGATTTTCAGATCGACGATGTCGAAAACAGGCGGGTTGGGCGAGGCTCCGAAGAACAAGGGCCAGGTGTCGCGATAGGCCTCGATGCCTCTGGATTGCAGCGGAGGCGGCACGTCGAACATGATGAAGTCAGCCGCGTGATGACGCAGGATGCCATCCATGTCCTTGCGGCGCACGGCCTCGGCCCACTGCTCGATCAGCGCGCGAACTTCTCCCGTCTGCGGACCAGAAGCGTTCATGGTCTCCTCCCGACTACGACGGCAGGCGCCGTCGCGCGATGCTGCAAGAGGAACGACGGCGGCGCTGGGATTATTCCGCGATCGAGACGCGAATCTCGTAGATGTCGACCGCCTTGCCCTGCTTGTCGAAGTCCGAGTTTATGGCGATGGTGCCGGCGGCGCCCGGATGCTTGTTCGGGAACTGCACGTCGAACAGATATTCGTTACGCTGCTGGCCGACGGCGTAGCGCTTGCGGCCGCAGTCGCCGAGATCGCCGAAATTGCAGTCGACCGATATCTGCGTGTCCTTGCCCTCTTCCGAGCGCGCGATGATGTCGAACATGGCATGCTTGCCGGCTAGCTTTTCCAGCACGCCCTGCCCGACGTCGAAGGCGATCGCGGAACCCGACGCGCCGGAGCGGATGCGCAGGAACTGGCCCGTGTCGTCCTTCGTCACCTCGGCGCTGGCGTCCGCCGGCGCGCTGACATGGGTCGGATCGCTCGGCGAGAAGACGTTGATCCAGTTCTTGGACTGGTCCGCCTCGCCGGGCTTTTGCGGCGAGCCGGTCTCGCCCGGCTGGGAAGAGTCCTCGCTGTCCAGCGTCGGCGTCGCCTCGGGCGGGCCGGTGTTGAGCTGTGCCGCCGTCTTGAAGACGCCGGTCTGCTTGGCAAAGTAGAGGCCGATGCCGGCGGCGGCGACCAGCGTCGCGACGACAAAGATGGCGGTGAGCGGCAAGCGCCGTCCCCTGATCCGCCGCTCGTCGCGGTCGGGCGCCACCTCGGCGCCGTTGCCGACGCGCGCCCCAGGAGAATCGTCCAGCATCGGCGCATCGGGAAGCGCCGTTTCGGCCGGCATGATGTCTGGCACGCGCGGCAGCACACGTGAGCGCGGCGCGTCCGAAGCGTCGGACTGCACCGGCCCGTCGACGGTGATCGCCGGCGAAGACGCCGGTTGAGCCGTTGCCTGCCGCGGCGCATCCACCATCGGCTCAGGCGCGCTCCCGGTGGGCTCGGCACCCTGTGGAGGCAACGTCACGTCGGGAACGGCCGGCAGGAACTCCGATTCGATTTCCGCGATCTTCGCCTGAACGGCCTTGCGGCGACCGATCGCCGCCTCCACCGTCACATTCGGATTGGCCTGCAGGACGCGGTCCAGCGCGGCAAAGGCCGACCGGTAAACCCTCTCCCGAAACGCCCGGTCCTCGGGATTACCCTTTTCGAAGGCGTTGCGGATCGCTTTCTCGATGGCGTCCAAGCGAGCTCCCTCCGCACGTTGGCTCACACTTGCCTGATCGTTAGCCGCAGGCGACCGATCAATCAACGGGCGAGCGGCTGCCTTGCCGGCGCATACGAGCCATTTCGGCGGTTTTTATTGAAGAATCAACATATTTCGTCGCCTTCGCCCAGTTCGAACCGGGCACCGGACGGCAACTGCCGGTCGCGCTGGTTCTCGGCGACAGGCGCTCGCCGACACTTGCGCGCCACATCGCAAACAGGAATTGCCTGCCCCGGACCGGAATTCGCCACAGCCCATCTTGAATTAGCGGCCGGTTGAGTCTATCACGCAGCGCATTCTGGAAGCCCAGCGCTTCCTGGGCCGCTTTAGCTCAGTTGGTAGAGCACATCATTCGTAATGATGGGGTCGCGTGTTCGAGTCACGCAAGCGGCACCAGTTTTTCCCATAATCTGTACCACACGGCCTTGGCATATCGGCCATTGTTGAATGGATAGTTTGGTGTGAAACTCGCTGGCCTCAGCAGCATTGGGAGGCCAAAATGCCCTATAGTTTCAAGACCGGCGACGTCGTCAGGCTGAAGTCGGGAGGCCCGGAGATGACGGTGAGCGACGGCGCGGCGTCGGGCACTTATCTCTGCCACTGGTTCAACCGCGAGGGCGACGTCTGGACCCCGCAGCATGCCGGTTTCAAGTCGGACCAATTGGTGGTGGTCGATCAGCCGAAATAGCCCAGTCTATTCCCCGGGCGAGGCCGCGATCCGGCGTTGCCCGGTCCCTAACCTTCTCTCGCGATCGGACGACCGACGGATTTCTCTCGTCGCGGCGTTTAACGGCTGAAGCGCGGCTGCGATCGGCCGGCGCCAACCGGAGACGAGAGAGCATGATCCGCCGTACGATACTTGCGATTGCCCTGGGTTTGCAGACCACCGCAGCGTTTGCCCAGACGACACCCACGCCGACCCCTGCGCCAGCCCCGGCGGCGAGCGCGCCTGCCACTGCAGCCAAACAAGGCATCACGCTGGAACAATTCGTGGCGCGCAGGGAGAAGATCCTCATGCGCGCCGATACGACTGGCGACGGCAAGATCACCCTGGCTGAATGGACCGCATTCCAGGAAAAGCGGAAGGCCAAGGGCGATCCGGCCAAGTCCTTCGCGCGTATCGATACCAAGAACAACGGCTTCATCGACAAATCCGAACTCGACGCCTTCCTCACCAAGCGCTTCGCCAAGCTCGACAAGAATGGCGACGGCGTGCTCACCGCCGACGAAATGCCAGGCCACAAAACCGCTCCCAATCAGGAGCAATGACCGAGAGGTTATGCAGCACGATGAAACTTGGGAGCGCCTCGGCTGATGGGCGCAGATCCGGACGAGGACTTGGTACGGCGCATCAGTGCCGGCGATGCGGCGGCCGTGCAGACGATGGTGGCACGCAAGCTGCCGCGCATCCTGGCTTTGGCCACGCGCATGCTCAGCGATCCGGCCGAGGCCGAGGATGTCGCCCAGGAGACCTTCGTTCGCATCTGGCGCCATGCTTCCGGCTGGCGCCAGGGCCACGCGCGTTTCGACACCTGGATCCATCGCGTGGCGCTCAACCTTTGCTACGACCGGCTGCGTCGCCGTCGCGAATGGACCACCGACGAACTGCCGGAGGTGGTCGATGAGGCGGCACTTCCAGACGCTGTTCCCGGCGACGACGAACGGCGCGTTCAGCAGGCGCTGCAACGCATCGCGCCGCGCCAGCGCGAAGCGATTGTGCTGGTCTACTATCAGGACCTGTCCAACATCGAGGCCGCCAGCGCCATGCAGGTCAGTGTCGACGCGCTGGAAAGCCTGCTCGCCCGCGGCCGGCGATCGATGCAGGCCATGCTCATTGGAGATGACGGCAATGACTGAGGCGGCAAAAGAACTGCATGTATCGCGGGCAGTGGCGTGGAAGGCCACGTCAAGACGATGGAAGGGGGAAAGAGATGGCTGAGAACCGCAATATCGAGAAGCCGATGGAGGCAAAACGCTTCGCCGCGCTGGCGGAGGCCTATGGCGGCGCGCTGCATCGCTGGCCGCCGGCCGAACAGGCCGCCGCCACGCTGTTTGCCGAGAGCGCCGAGGGCCGTGCCGTGCTTGAGCGCGCCGGCAGGCTCGACGCCATGCTCGATCGCCATCGTGTCGCAACCCCGCGTCCCGCGCTGCATGGCGCCATTGTCGGGGCGGCCGCCACTCGGCTCAGGCAAGGCCGTCGCCGGCGGCTCTGGTGGCTGGGCTTCGGGCTTGCCGGTATCGGCCTCGCCGGGGCCGTGGCCGGCCTTGGCCTGGTCACCGTAGTCACGCCCGACATTTCCTCCGATCACTATGTGATGGACGCCAATGCGACGTCGTTCGGCGATGCCGGTCCCGACGCTTCCCCCACGGAGGAAGATCTATGAGCCCTCGCCTTGTCGCGGCATCGCTGGTGCTGAACGTGTTTCTCATCGGCGCGCTGGCAGGCGGCGCCGGCTGGCTGATCGGCCGCAGCAACCCGGGCTACTCGCTGGAGTCCGCCGGTGGACAGCTTCCGACCGACGACCGCAAAGCATTCCGTCAGGCATTGCGCGAAGTCCGGCGGGAGTCACGCCAGATCATCGTCGACGGACAGCAAGCGAGGCGTGACGCGGCAAACCTTCTGCAACAGCCGACGCTCGACACGGCGGCGCTGGCGGCTGCGCTGGAACGGGCGCGCAACGCCGACGTCGCCATCCGCGCCAAGCTGGAGCAGCGCATCGTCGAGTTCGCGGCATCGAGCTCGCTCGATGATCGCCGCCTGCTGGCCGAAGGTCTGGTGCGGCATGTCGGCAGGCAGCGGCCGCCGCCTGCAAAAAATACTCAGTGAGCAGCGACGGAAAGAGGAACCTCCACCCGTTCAAAGAAAAGAGGGACAAGCCTGTTGCGGCGTGATGCGGGCAGGTCGGTTTCAACCTCGATAACATTCGGGAGTATCCCATGAACGGTCTGACGAAATACTCTGTTGCTGCCGCGCTCGCCATCGGCGGGACAGTCGCGGCAAGTGCCGCCTCGGCGATGCCGATCGCAGCGGTCGCGCCTGCGGCGCCGGCGCTCGTCGAGCATGTGGCCTATGGCTGCGGCCCCGGCTGGCACCCCAATCCCTGGGGCCGCTGCGTGCCCTACCGCCACGTGTATTACTATCCAGGCTACTACTATGGCGGACCGTCCGTTTACATCGGCCCGGTCTGGCATCCGTGGCACCGCTGGCATCACTGGCGCCGCTGGTAAGGCTCCAAGGCCTGTCTCATGATGCCGGCGTGCCGGTGTCACAAGGTTTTCCGACCTTCATGAAATGACGGCCGACGCGGTTCCGCGTCGGCTCAGCGATGGAGGCTGCATTGGCCATATCGAATTCAAATGCCGCTGCGCCAGACGCGGCCCTGGTCGCGCTCAACCGCTTCGGCCTCGGCGCGCGACCCGGCGACGACCTCAAGAAGATCGCCGGCGACCCGCGCGGCTATCTCAAGGCCGAACTCAAGCAGCAGGACATAGCGCTCATTTCCCCCGACGACCCGGCAAACGCCGGGCTGCTCGACAGCACCGCGGCCATTCAGGCCAGCATCACCGCCAACGTGGAGCGCAAGGTCGCCCGCGACCGCATGGCGGAAGCGTCCATGCAGCAGAGCGCGACGGACGCCCCGGCGGGCCAGCCCGGGGCGATGGCACCCAAGCCAGGGGCAATCGCACCCAAGTCCGGAGCGACGGCGCCCAAGCCAGACGCAATGGCGGCCAAGACCCCGACGGCTGTACCTCAGCCCGGGACGCCGCCACCAAAGCCGGCCGTGCCGCCGGTCGAAGCCGATATCTACAGGGCCGAGGCGAAGGCGCGTTTCGACAGGGCGTTCAACGCGGGCCCAGGGTTCGTCGAGCGGTTGGTCGCCTTCTGGTCGAACCATTTCTGCGTCTCGGCCGCCAAGGGCCAGGTCGTGCGGGCCAGTGCCGGCGCCTTCGAGCGCGAAGCGATCCGCCCCTTCGTGTTCGATCACTTCGCCAACATGCTGCTCGCGGTCGAACATCATCCGGCGATGCTGTTCTATCTCGACAACCAGCAGTCGATCGGCCCCGACTCCCGCGCCGGCATGAGACGAACCCGAGGGCTCAACGAGAACCTCGCCCGCGAGATCCTGGAACTGCATACGCTGGGTGTCGGGAGCGGCTACAGCCAGGGCGACGTCACCAGCTTTGCCGGCATGTTGACCGGCTGGACGATGGCCGGACGCGAGGGACGCCTGGGCGAGCCCGGAACGTTCGTGTTCAACGCCAATGCGCATCAGCCGGGCAAGGCGATGCTGCTCGGCAAGACCTATCCCGACGGCGGCATGGGCCAGGCGGAGGCGGCGCTGAACGACATCGCCCGCCAGCCGGCAACCGCGCTGCACATCGCCACCAAGCTCGCCCGCCATTTCATCGCGGACAACCCGCCGCCGGCGGCGGTTACCCATCTTGCCGAAGTATTCGCCAAGACGGACGGCAACCTCATGGCGGTCTCGCAGGCGCTGATCGACATGCCGCAGGCCTGGTCGACGCCGCTGACCAAGCTGCGGTCGCCGATCGACTATGTCGTCTCGCTGAGGCGGGCCATCGGCCCATCCGCCGGCAACGAGCCGCAACGCACGCTTGGCTGGCTGAGGGCGCTGGGCGAGCCGCTTTGGGAGCCGCCAGGCCCCAACGGGTTTCCTGACCAGACGGATGCCTGGGCATCTGCCGAGGGCATGAAGACACGCCTCGACATCGCATGGCAGGCTGCCCGGCAGGCAAGCAACATCGGCAACCCGAACGAAATGCTCGACGAGCTGTTCGGCCCTTCCGCCTCGCCCGAGACAAGGCAGGCGATCGCGCGCGCCGAGTCCAAGCAACAGGCGCTGGCGCTGCTGTTGATGGCACCCGAATTCCAGCGCCGCTGAACAAGCCTATGGAGAAGTCGCCATGAGCCTTCTTTGTGAAACGCCCAACCCTTCCCGCCGCGCCGTGCTGATGACCGGCGGCGCCCTGTTCGCCTGGGCATACCTGCCGCGCTTCGCCCGCGCCGCCGACAACCGCGACCCCCGGCTTGTCGTCATCGTGCTGCGCGGCGCGCTCGACGGGCTGTCAACGGTCGGACCGGTCGGCGATCCCGATTATGCCGGCCTGCATGGCGACATAGCGCTTTCGCTCACGGGCCCGAATGCCGCGCTGCCACTCGACAGTTTCTTCGCGGTCAATCCAGCGATGCCGGTGTTCGCGCGCCTGTTCAAGGCGGGCCACGCGGCCGTCGTGCATGCCGCCGCCACGGGTTACCGCGACCGTTCGCATTTCGATGGGCAGGACGTGCTCGAGAGCGGTCTGCCCGGCCCCGGCAACGCCACCACCGGCTGGCTCAACCGCGCGCTCGAAAACCTGCCCAAGGGCGACCGGGTGGCCAAGCTCGGCGGACTGGCGATCGGCCCATCGACGCCGCTGGTGATCCGGGGCGGCGCGCCCGTGCTCGGCTGGGCGCCGCAGGCCTTGCCGGCGCCCGGCGACGCGCTGGCGGAGCGCGTGCTCGATCTCTACAACCATCGGGACCCAGCGCTTGCCGCGGCCCTGCAGAAAGGCCTCGACGCCGACAAGATGGCGACGACCGACCAGCTTGGCGCCGCGACGATGAAGCCGAAGGGTGGCCTCGACAACGCGGCCGGCATGCGCCAGGCCGCGCAGGGCGCGGCGCGGCTGATGGCGGCGGACGACGGACCACGCATTGCCGCACTCGCCTTCGACGGCTGGGACACGCATGTCAATGAAGGCGGCGCGACAGGCAGGCTCGCCAACCTGCTCGGCGGTCTCGACGGAGCCTTCGAAGAGTTCCAGAACGGGCTCGGCGCGCGCTGGAAGGACACGGCGATCGTCGCGATCACCGAGTTCGGGCGCACCGCCCGCATCAACGGCACGGTCGGCACCGACCATGGTACCGGCACGGTGGTGCTGCTTGCCGGCGGCGCGATCAAGGGCGGGCGCGTGATCGCCGACTGGCCCGGCCTGAAGCCGGCTCAGCTTTACCAACAGCGCGACCTCGCGCCGACCAGCGACGTCAGGGCCGTGCTGAAGGGTCTGCTTGCCGACCAGTTCGGGCTTTCGGCCGCTGTGCTCGGCGGCAAGGTGTTTCCGGATTCGGCGGCGGTCAATCCGATGCGAGAGCTCATCGCGTAGATGAAAGAACGCCCGCCCCGTTTCCGGGGCGGGCGTTCGTTCGCCATCGGAGGCGATCAATAGCTCCAATAGCCGGGGTGCCAGCGGCCGTGATGCCAGAAACCGGGATGCCAAACGCGAACCGGCCGGATGATCACCCGCCGGCCGTTCGGCACGCATCTGCCCCAGCGATTCATGTGCCAGCCCGGACCGCAGCGCCAGCCGACGGTCTCGATCGGCAACGGCGACGCGCTGGGCTTCGCCATCGGCATGGCCTGCGAGCCAGCGCCCGACAGCATCAAGGTGCTGGCGGCCAGCGCAAACGGTAGAAAATACCTTGTGAGCATAAGATTCTCCGTGATTTGTCCCTACCTGCGTAGAACGGAGGGCACGGACGAATCCCGTCGGAGGGCGATCGATCACATCTTCGTTAGATCGTGTTGACGGGGCTTTGCCCAAGACACTGCAAGCCCAGCCTTCGCCGAATTGATCCATATCAATGTGCCGTGGCGCGTCCGCGATAGGATCAACGAGAAACTGGGCCAGGGGCCTTGTGAACAGGAGATCACGCCGATGATGATCCGCACGCTGTCCACCTTGGAATGCACGAAATTGCTGGCGGCCAACCGCAGCGGCCATCTGGCCTGCGCGAAGGACGGACAACCCTATGTCGTGCCTTTCAACTACGCATACGCCGACAGCCATCTCTATGCATTCTCCCTGCTGGGCAAGAAGATCGACTGGTTGCGGGCCAATCCCCTGGTGTGCGCCCAGATACAAGAACATACCCAGGGACGCGGCTGGAGGAGCGTGATTGTCAACGGCCGCTACGAGGAGCTGCCAGACCAGATCGGCCACAAGGTTCAGCGCGACCACGCCTGGGCGGTGTTGAGCAAGCACACGGACTGGTGGGAGCCCGGTGCGCTCAAGCCCGTCACGCCTGCCATGTCAAACAGCTTGCCGCATGTCTTTTTCCGTATCCTTGTCGAAGAGGTCTCGGGGCGGGAGGCAAGCGAATAGGCTGTCCTTCAGGGCGACGTCATGAAGCCGGCTTATCGTCAAGCGTCGCCACCGTCTTCAGCGCGCCATCGAGCATGTCGCCTCTTTCGTCCTTCAGCGCCGCCTCGCGCAGGCGGCGGATCCAGTCGGCGGCGTCTTCGCGATCCTTGAGCATGGGAAGCGCCGAGAGCACCCGGTCAAATTTCGACTGGGCGCGTGCATGGGTATCGCTGTAGCCCTTGATAAGTCGGCGACAGTTCAGGATCTCCACGGCAAGTGCGTAGTCTTCACGTGCATGGGCGAGCGCCAATCGATACCAGCGCTCCAGATGCTCGACCTCGACCTTGTGGCGCAACAGGCGGCGGCGCCAGCGGCGCAGGCCGCCGATGACCCACAGCATGGCGAAGCCGGAAAAGCTGTCGGTGCGGATGTGGCGACCACGATTGATGCGACGATCTAGGAAGGCGGCTAGCCTGGGCCGGCTTTCAATGTAGCTGCCCAGCCCCGCCGGCAGCGTGCCGCAGAATTCCTCGATGCGCGGATGGAAATATTCGGTCACCTGCAGGACCGAACCGTCCTTGACGCCGACCTCCCTGCGCACGCGCAGGTCACGGGTCGATCGCGTCTTCAGATCGGCGACGCGGATCATGTCGTCGTAGCACATGGCGTTGGCCAGGTGTTTGGCAGCGGCGATCGACAGCGCGTAACCGCGCTCCGCGCCGTCCAGCGCGACGGTCTTGTCCAACTGGTCGAGATATTCGCCGCCATAGGCGATGTCCTGGTAGTCGACGACCTTCTTCAGGCCGCGTCCGGCCATGTCGCGCAGGGGTTCCGGCAGCGCCGCGACGCGGGCGGCAAGATCCCGCCAGCCCTTCATGAGCGTTTCGGGCCCGCTGACCAGCGTCGCCGGTTTGCTTTCGGCGACGGCAGGCTTCGCCGCGGCCGTCCCAGCGGTCGGAGCAGCGATCCCGCGCGCGCGGTCACAGGCAGCGGCGAAGGCGGCAAGGCTCGGCTTCACACCGCGGCCGCCGGCTCCGATGGCCTGTTCGTAGCTTTCACGCGTGAAGGGCAGCGCATCCGACCCTGCCAGAGCGCCGAGCAGGCTGGCCGAGATCATGGTGCCGTTCTCGGCGGCGATCTTCTCCATGTCGAAGGCGATGAACTTTTTCGCGGCCGCTTGCGCCGTCGCGTGGACCTTTTCGGATGACGCGCGGCCGTCGCCCGGCTCGATCTTTTCCGAGACCGCAGCGATACGGTGCGACGAGGCTATCAGCGTCGTGCGCTCGGGCGTGACGAAGCCGCGGATGATGGCACGGCCGGCTTCCATCAGCTCGGCGGCGATCAGGATGTCGACGTCGCCCTGCGAGGGCGAAAGCGCGAAGACCGGCAGCCGGCCGGTGTCGCGAGCCATCTCGATGTAATAGATCGTCGCGCCCGTGCGCTGGGCGACCCCGGCGACCGAAGTCGATTGCGCGATGTAGCCGTTGCGCTCGGCGACGTCGGTAATCCAGTCGGCAAGTACGCCGCCGCCCTGGCCACCGACCGCAAGCACGGCAAGCTTGATGACGCGCTCGTCGTCATGGGCGCCCGCCTTCGGGCGCAGGGCTGCGTTGTGATCAAGCATCGGCGAACATCAGACGGCGGTTTTCACGGCGGCGCTGGAAGAACCCGATCGCGGCGCGGCGCGCGCTTTCGAGGAAGCGATCCCAGCGGCCGGGATTGTGGACGACATCGGCGCGGTAGAAGGACGGGCAGAGCA
>NZ_JANINM010000426.1 GCF_024509055.1 Mesorhizobium sp.
CCGGTTCGACCGAGGTCGGCCGGCTGATCGCCTCGCAGAGCGCGCCGACGATGAAGCGCCTGGTGATGGAGCTCGGCGGCCACGCGCCGCTGATCGTCTTTGACGATGCCGACATCGACAAGGCGATCGCAATCGCGCTCGACGCCAAATTCGCCACCTCCGGCCAAGACTGCCTCGCCGCCAACCGCATCTATGTTCAGCGACCGGTGTACGATCGCTTCTGCGCCGCTTTCGCCCGTGGTGTCGAGCGGTTGCGCACCGGCAGCGGGCTCTCGGGCGACGCCGATATCGGACCGCTGATGCATGAGCGGGCGGTCAAGAAGGTCGAAGAACAGGTGGCCGACGCGCTGACGCAGGGCGCGCGTTGCCTGACCGGCGGCAAGCGCCACGCGGCCGGACCGCTTTTCTACCAGCCGACGCTGCTCGTCGATGTGCCGGACGAAGCGTTGATCATGCGCGAAGAAACTTTTGGCCCGGTCGCCGCGGTGACACCGTTCGACGACGAAGCGGAAGTTATCGCCCGCGCCAATGCAACCGAATATGGCCTCGTCGCTTATGTCGTGACCGAGAACGGAGCACGACAGGCCCGCATGGGCCGCGCGCTGGAATACGGCATGGTCGCGATCAACCGTGTGAAGATCACCGGCGCGCCGATCCCGTTCGGTGGCGTAAAGCAGTCAGGCATCGGCCGCGAAGGCTCGCGCCACGGCCTGGAAGCCTTCACCGACCTCAAATACCTTTGCCTGGACGTCGCCTGAGCGCGCCCCCGCGAGGAAAACAACAGGAGAAAAAGATGCTCGAACAATCCAACGAACTCTCGGCCTGGGACCGCGACCACTTTTTCCATCCCTCGACGCATATGGGCACGCACGCACGGGGTGAGTCTCCAGCCAGAATCATGGCCGGCGGCGAAGGCGTGACCGTCTGGGACAACACCGGCCGGAAGAGCATCGACGCCTTCGCCGGCCTCTATTGCGTCAATGTCGGCTACGGCCGCCAGAAGATCGCCGATGCCATCGCAAGCCAGGCCAAGAACCTCGCCTACTACCATGCCTATGTCGGGCACGGCACCGAGGCCTCGATCACGCTTGCCAAGATGATCATCGACCGCGCTCCGAAGGGCATGTCGAGGGTCTATTTCGGCCTCTCCGGTTCCGACGCCAACGAAACCAACATCAAGCTGATCTGGTACTACAACAACGTTCTCGGCCGTCCGGAGAAGAAGAAGATCATCTCTCGCTGGCGCGGCTATCACGGTTCAGGCGTGATGACCGGATCGCTGACCGGGCTGGAGCTGTTCCATAGCGCCTTCGACCTGCCGCGCGCGCCGATCCTGCATACCGAGGCGCCCTATTATTTCCGCCGCGCCGACCGTTCGATGAGCGAGGAGCAGTTCTCCCAACATTGCGCCGACAAGCTGGAAGAAATGATCCTGGCCGAAGGCCCTGAAACGGTAGCGGCCTTCATCGGCGAGCCGATCCTCGGCACCGGCGGCATCGTGCCTCCGCCGGCCGGCTATTGGGAAAAGATCCAGGCCGTGCTCAACAAGTACGACGTGCTGCTGGTCGCCGACGAGGTGGTGACAGGCTTCGGCCGTCTCGGCACCATGTTCGGCTCCGACCATTACGGCATGAAGCCGGACCTGATCACCATCGCCAAGGGCCTGACCTCGGCCTACGCGCCGCTTTCGGGCGTCATCGTCTCCGACAAGGTCTGGCAGGTGCTGGTCAAAGGCTCGGACAAGCTGGGCTCGCTTGGCCATGGCTGGACCTATTCGGCGCATCCGATCTGCGTTGCCGCCGGCGTCGCCAATCTCGAGCTGATCGACGAAATGGACCTGGTGAGGAACGCCGGCGAGACCGGCGCCTATTTCCGGGCCGAGCTTGCCAGGGCCGTCGGTGGCCACAGGCATGTCGGCGAGGTGCGCGGCGACGGCATGCTGGCCGCGATCGAATTCGTCAAGGATCGCGACGACCGTGTCTTCTTCGATCCGGCGCTGAAGGTCGGACCCCAGATCGCCACCGCGCTCGCCGCCAGCGGCGTCATCGGCCGCGCCATGCCGCAGGGCGACATCCTGGGCTTCGCGCCGCCGCTTTGCCTGACGCGCGAGGAAGCCGACACGATCGTCGCCAGGACCGCCGATGCGGTGAACAGCGTGTTTGCAGGCCTCTGAGCAGTTCCAGGGAAATCGTGAAACGGTTTTCCGTCCGGAATTGCGTGGAAACAAGGACAGAAGCGACATGAACGCCATGACCAGAACCGTCCCCGCCACAATGGCCGCCGTGCAGCTTACCGGCCACGGCGGTCTGGAGAAGCTCGTCTACCGCACGGATGTGAAGGTGCCCGTGCCAGCCGCCGGCGAGGTCCTGGTCAAGGTCAGCGCCTGCGGCATGAATAACACGGACGTCTGGGTTCGCCAGGGTGCCTATGGCACCGAGGAAGACGCCGGTGCGGTGTCGACCTGGCGCCGCCAGGGCAACACGCTCGTTTTCCCGCGCATCCAGGGCACGGACACGGTGGGCACGATCGTCGCCGCAGGCGACGGCGTGTCCGCCGAGCGTATCGGCGAGCGCGTGATGGTCGACTTCTCCATCTACAACCGAGAGGACGATTCGCTCGCCGACATCGACTATATGGGCCATGGTCGCGACGGCGGTTATGCCGAATACCAGGCGCTGCCGGTCGAGAACGCGCATGTCGTCGACACCGACTTGAGCGATGTCGAGCTCGCCACCTTCTGCTGCGCCTACCTCACCGGAGAGCAGATGCTGGAGCGCGCCGCACTGAGGGCCGGCGAGCGGGTACTGGTCACGGGCGCCTCAGGCGGCGTCGGCTCCGGCATCGTGCAGTTGGCACGGGCGCGCGGCGCAATTCCCTATGCCGTGGTCGGCAAGGGCAAGGAGCAGGCGGTGCTCGATATCGGCGCCGAGAAGGTGATCACGCGCGGCGTGGCCGACCTGCCTGCCGCCGTTCACGAAGCAACCGCTGGCCAACCCATCGACGTGGTCGCCGACCTTGTTGGCGGGGCGATCTTCAATGACCTCTTGCGGATCCTGCGGCCCGAGGGCCGCTACACCACAGCGGGCGCCATCGCCGGTCCGGTCGTGCAACTCGACTTGAGAACGATGTATCTCAAGCAGCTTCAGCTCAATGGCTCGAGCCAGGGCACACGGGCGGATTTCCGGCGGATCGTGCGCTACGTCGAGGAGAAGAAAATCCGGCCGGTCGTCGGCGGCGTCTACAGACTGTCGGATTTCCACCGCGCCCAGACCGATTTCATGGCCAAGGACTTTGTCGGCAAGCTGGTGGTCGTGCCGGACGCAATGTGGGGCGATGGCCAGGATCGTTGAGCCGGACGGACCGATCGCGTGTCAGCCAACACCTCCGCCGTTTCCGGTGTTGGCGCGATCGCGATGCGTGGTCTGGAATCTGAGAGAAATCGAGACCTGATTGGAGCAGCGCCGTCGGTCATACACAGGGGGCCTCGCGAAGGTCGCGTCCGGCCCGACGTTCGCCTGCGTCGCACCCGGCCGGTAAAGACGTGACTGGCTGAAGGGGCTTCGTCCGCTATGGGCCCGTGAGCGGACAGTCAGCCTTCAGGCTATCCTGCCGGAGAGCTACTTTAGCAATCCAGCGTCGCGTCGAATGGGACTTTCTTGCGCTCGTGTGTCAATGTCACGTCCGCAAGCACGGCGTGCGGTAAAGGATCCGATCGCTAAACCTGATTTCTAGATCCACGACGCGGTCTTCCACTCCGTCCAGATTCATCGCAATGCCGAGGCCGGGAGCTTCAGGCGAAACAATCATGCCTCCTGGGCCGATTTCGAGGTGGTCGGCACAAATCGCCCAGGACAGGGAAGTCCTGTCGCTGGGGTATTCGCAGAGGCTGTGCCGCTCAAGACCGGCATATGCGGATAGGGACGCACTAAGCGCCAGGTGGGATGTATAGGTGTGATTCAGATAAACGGCACCGCCCTCGTCGGCGAAACGGGCTATCTCCGCTGCTGCGCCAATTCCACCGACGCGACCGCAATCGATCTGGATAATCCCGATACCGCCGATGTCCAGCAACTGTCTGGCATGCGCAACACTGTTCGCGTTCTCACCTGCAGCGACATGATCGCGACCATGCTTCCTAGCTAAATCGGCATAGGCATCAAGCGCCGTCGGGATGAAAGGCTCCTCCACCCATTCTACCGAGAACTCTTCCAGCAGCGGTTGGTATCTCGTCGCAGCGGACACGTCAGTGCCCCAAACACGCGCTGCATCAAGGAACAGACGTGCATCCTTCCCCAGTCCCTCCCGGGCGGCTGCGAGTTGAGCGCGATCCGCGAGCAGGTTGCCGCTGCCAAAGCCATTCCAACCGGTCTTCACGGCATGGAAACCGCTCGCCCTGATTTGTTCCATTCGGCGGAAGGTCTCCTGCGGCGTCGAGGCGAAGGGCATGACGACATAGGGAACTTTAGGAAATGCCTCCCTATACCCAAGGAGCCGATAGGCCGGTTCCTGGTGCATCTTGCCGAGCAGGTCCCAAAGCGCCATCTCAACGCCGGAAAAGACATGCGGCGCTTGCAGCACGTTCATGCTCTTCGTCGCGACGGACCGGGTGATCGCAGCGATGTCCGCGGGATCGTCGAGCTTTTGGCCGATCACCGAAGCCGCGACGGGCTGCGAGGTGCTGTGCGACTCCGGCGTGACGAAAGCTGCCAGCGACACCAGGGGCGCTGCTTCGCATTCACCCCAGCCTTCGTGGGCGGCCGCCCTCACCCGAACCAGCAGCGTATCCTTGACCGGATCGCGGTCGGGGTCGAAATCGGGCACCTGCAGCAAGAACAGATCGATAGCTTCGACGCTGGCCACGGCTTAGCCCTTGTCCGCAAGTATCAGGTCCGAGGCACGTTCGCCGATCATCATCGTCGGCGCATTCGTATTGCCGCTTACGAGATGCGGCATGATCGAAGCGTCGACAACTCTCAGCCGTGACACCCCGTGCACGCGCAGGCGGTTGTCAACGACAGCAAGCGGGTCGTTGCCCATCTTGCAGGTGCCAACCGGATGAAACACCGTCACGCTCTCGCGACGCAGGAACTCTTCCCATTGCTGGTCCGTCGTCTGGCTTGGCCCGGGCGCAAGTTCCTCCATCACATGCTGCGCGAGTGGCGGAGTTGCAAATATCCGGCGAATGCGACGGCAGCCGGAAATCAGCGCCCGCACGTCCGATTCCGCATCAAGGAGCCGGCTGAAAATGCGTGGCGGATCGCGAAAGTCGGCGCTGCGCAGTCCAATATGGCCGCGGCTCGCAGGTCGGCTGATGTTCGGGATCGCGGTGACCACGGGATCCTTCAGGATGATGAGCGCCTCCGGCGTCAACTTGTAGCCGACCGGCGTGAAGTGCAGTTGCAGGTCGGGGTCCGGCTGACCCTGGTCGGAGCGGACAAAGGCCATGGCCTGTGCTCCTGGAGCAGTTGCGGGCCCACGACCGAAAAGCAGCCAATTCAGCCCATGGAGTGCCGTTTTGACCGCACCGACTTCGGAATTATAGGTCGGCTGGTCCACCCGATAGGTTAGATAGACGCCGACATGGTCCTGCAGGTTCTTGCCGACCCCCGGCAAGTGATGTTGTGCCGCGATGCCGGTTTCCGACAGCTCAGCGGTGTCGCCAACGCCCGAAAGCATCAAGAGTTGCGGCGAAGCGATGGAACCCGCCGATAAGATGACGTCGCGGCGTGCATGCACCACGTGGCGGCTGCCGTCGCGTCGGAAATACTCAATACCATTCGCGATGCCTTCCTCGACCAGGACGCGCGACACCTGCGCTTTGGTTCGAACTTCCAGATTCGCGCGGCCGCGAACTGGCTTCAAATAGGCATCCGCGGCGCTGTGGCGCCGGCCGAAAATTTGATTTGCCTGGATGAAGCCTGCCCCCTCCTGCGTTCGACCGTTGAAATCGCTGTTGGCCTGAAGGCCGCTGACGATCGCCGCTTCGACGAACTTCTCGGCAAGCGGGTGGCGACTGCGCAGGTTGGATGTCCGCAGCGGCCCGTCGCCACCGCGATAGTCGTCACCGCCGTTCTCGTTCGTCTCGCTTCGCTTGAAGTAGGGGAGCACGTCGGCATAGGACCAGCCGTAGTTGCCGAGAGCGGCCCAGCTGTCATAGTCGCTTGCCTGGCCGCGCATATAGACCAGGCCGCAGAGCGAAGAACTGCCGCCGATTACCTTGCCGCGCGGCCAGATATCCTTGCGGCCGTGGCGTGTTGGGTCAGGTTCGGTCAGATAGTTCCAGTCGTATTTCGGGTTGCCTATACCGTAGAGGTCGGTCGCCGCCGGCATCTTGATCACCGGCGACCAGTCGCTGCCGCCGGCTTCGATCAACAGGACGCTGTTCCTGCCATCGGCGGAGAGACGGTTGGCCAGCACGCAGCCAGCCGAACCCGCGCCGACTATGATGAAGTCGAAATGTTCCATGCCTTGTCTAGCTGTAGCGATGATAGACGGTGCGGATTTGCGTGTACTTCAGGACGCCGTGCTTCCCGTCCTCGCCGCCGATCCCGGATTCCTGATGCCCGGTGTGAAAGCCTTGCAGCGCCTCGCCCATGGCGCGGTTGATGTAGACTTCGCCGAAGCGCAGATCGTTCTGCGCCTGCATGATGAGCCGATAGTCGTTGCTGAAGACGAACGCCGTCAAACCGTAGCGCGTCGCATTGGCAAGGCGGATAGCTTCATCGTAGCGCCCGATGCGGATGACTGGCGCGAGTGGCCCAAAGATCTCTTCATTGAAGAGCGACATGGCGGGAGTCACCCCGGTGATCACCGTGGGGCGGATCCAGTAGCCTTCGCGCGGAAGCGACGGCAGTCCGTATCCGCCGCACACAAGGTGAGCGCCTTCCGCCCGCGCCCGATCGATCGCCTGCCTGACCTTGCCGAACTGCGTTGCATTGACCAGCGGCCCGAGGTCGGTTTCGCCATGCCGATCCCCGACACGCAGCCGGTTGGCGTATTCCACGAGCCGCTCGACGAAAGCATCGTGGACATCTTGATGAACAAGAATTCGTTCCGCAGAGGTGCAGACCTGCCCACTGTTTTCGAAGCTCGAAAAGGCAAGAGCCTCAGCAGCCAGATCGAGGTCAGCATCCTTCCACACGATTGCAGGGGCGCTGCCGCCAAGTTCGAGCGACACCCGCGCCAGCGTGCCTGCCGCCCCGGTCATGATCTTCTTGCCGGTTTCGCGATGGCCCGTCATCGTGATCATGTTGACCAGCGGATGCGAACAAAGTGCTGCGCCGACGGATCCGCCACCGGTTACAAGATTAAACACTCCAGGCGGCAGGCAGCCGCTTTCGGCGATCAGCCTGGCGGCACGGATGCAGGCCAGTGGTGTGACCTCGCTCGGCTTGAGGATCACGGTGTTGCCAGTGATGAGCGCAGGGGCAACCTTGCGGACGAAAAGGTCGAGAGGGTAATTCCAGGCGGTGATGGCAGCCACGACCCCGATGGGCACGCGGCTGAGCAGTATCGTCTCGTGGGCATTGTCCGAGGGCACGATCTCGCCCTCGATACGCCGATCCCATTGCGCCATGTAGTCGAGATAGATCGCGGAGTTCTCCACATCCTCCAGCGCCTTAGCAATTGGCTTGCCGGTTTCCGAGCAAAGCAGCTCGGCCAGTTCGCGACGGTGCCTTCGGAACCATGCCGCTATGACGCGCAGAGCCTCGCCTCGGCGCCACGGCTCGAGCGCACCCCAAGCGGGCTGCGCCGAGGCCGCCGCCTCGGCAGCGCGAACGACTTGCTCGGTGCTTGCACTTGCAACGCAGGCGATTTCCTTTTCGGTCGCCGGATCGACCACCGGAAGGGACGGACCTGCGCCCGCCTCCCACGCACCGTCGATCCAAATGGTCTCGGCGGGATTCACTCGGACTGCTCTAGGATGGTTATGCCGGCGGCGAGCCCGTCTCGAAGGGCGGTCACATCGTCGGTGGTGGCCATGAAGCCGATGTTGAGGCTGCGGGCGAGGTCGCGGTCGCGCGCGCTCGATATAGGCATCGCCCAAGGCTTGTCCTTGGCGATCGCGGCGTTTGCAATTCGCCGGATATCGTCGTGATCGCGGCCGTCGGCGACATACTCACCGCGCCCACGCGCCAGCGACAGGTCATTCGGGCCGATGAACAGGCCATCGACCGTTTTGAGATCTGCGATCTGCTCTACTTCTTCGAGCGCCTGAGCGGTTTCGATCATCACCCAGCACTTCGTGCGCCGGTTCTCGGCCTCAACGAAGTTGCCAGGCGCCGGCGCGTAGTTGACGGTCTTGCCGCCGCCGAAGCCGCGCGCGCCGAGTGGCGGAAATTTTGCGAAGGCGGTCGCAGCGCGCGCATGCGCGACACCTGCGATCTGCGGAAGAATGACGCCATCACTGCCGAAGTCGAGCGCGTGCTGGATCGATACGCGCTCCGCGCTGTCGACGCGCGTATAGACGGTAAGCCCGAAAGCCTTGGCGAGCGTGATGCTGCGCGCCGCGGTCGATGGCTCGAACGTGCCGTGCTCCATGTCGATGATCACGGTGCTGTAGCCGAGGATCGATGCGATCTCACAGGCGTTCTCATTGGGCGTCATCAGCCAGAACGCCAGTTCCGTGTGTCGATTCGCCATGCGAATTACAGTCATCAGTTCCCTCCAAACGACCCGGCCATGGCCCCGCCATCGACGGGGTACAGGCCGCCTGTAAGATAGCTCGCGGCCGGTGAACACAGGAAAATCGCCAGGTTCGCGACGTCTTCCACCTGGGCGAAGCGACCCATCGGGATACCGGTTCGCCAATTCGCGGCGTCTTGCGGCGAGGCAACCGTTCGGAACATCTCCGTTTCGACCACATGCGGCAGCAGAGCGTTGACGCGGATGTTCTCCCGGGCGTGGTCCAGCGCCAAAACCTTGGTGAGCCCGACGACGCCGAATTTTGTAGCGCAGTAGACTGCGCGACGCTCGAAGCCGGTGACTCCCGCGGTCGAGGAAACCTGAATGATCGAGCCGCCTTCGCCGTGCTTGCGGGCCTCCGCGATAAAACGCTTGGACAGCCACAGAACGCTATTGAAGTTCAGCTCCATCAGCTCGTCGGTGCGCTCAGGCGATATGGCGTCGGTGGTGATGCCCCAGGAGCGGCCGGCGTTATTGATGAGGATATCGATCCGGTCATGGGCAAGCAGGGCCTGATCGAACACTGTATCCGCCGTGCCGCGGATCGAGAGGTCGCCACCAATCGCAGTCACCCTATGCCCATCGCGCACCAACCGATTCGCGCCGCGCTGAAGCTTTTCGAAATCGATGTCCTGGACGACCAATTGCGCGCCGAGATCAGCGAAAGCCTTCGCGATCCCGGCGCCAATGCCGCCCGCGGCGCCGGTCACCAGCACTACCTTCCCGCGAAACAGGTCTTTTTCGAAAGTATGCGCATTCATGGTGTGGCCCGCCATGCCGCCAACGCGGCTTCATCGATATCAAGTCCGAGTCCGGGCCGGTCGAAAGGTTCGACCATGCCGTCGTCGTAGGTGAAAAGGGGCGCGCGCAAGAATTCTTCCCGCCACGGAGAAGGGTCCATGTCGCACTCGAAATAATCGCCGTTCGGCAACGCGTAGAGGAGATTGATGCAGGCGGCGAGGCTGACGGCGGTGCTGTAGTTCTTGCTCGAAAACCCGAGATGGCGCATCTGCGCATAGGCCGCGATCTTGCGAGCCTCGGTAATGCCGCCGACCTGGATGGCATCGGGCTGAACCATTTGGATGGCCCCGGCGTCCATCATCGCGGCAAAATTGAACTTGCTCGTCTCCGTCTCGAAACCGGCGATCGGGATCCTGGTGCGGCGCGCCAGTTCGGCGCAGCCGTTGATGTTTTCCGGTTGGGTCGGTTCCTCGAACCAACGAATGCCGATGCGTTCGAACTCGTCCGCATAAGCCATGGCCGTGCGGGCATCGAGCGAGGTCGTTGCGTCGCACATCAAATCGCGATCGCCGCCGATCGCCTCGCGTGCGGCCCGGACGCGGGCGAGATCGCCTTTCAGTGTCGTTCTCAGAGGTGTGTCGAGAACGCCCGCATGCACGGCAGCGGCGACATTGCCGACCTTCATCTTGTAGCCGCGATAGCCGGCGGCGGCCGCCTTGGCTACGTCTGCCGCGAGATCGTCGACCGAATAATCGCGCCGATAGTAGCCGCTCGATGCATATGCAGAGAGCGGCCGCCCGAAACCGCCGAGCAACCGCCACACCGGCTCGCCAGCCGTTTTGCCCAGAATGTCCCACAGAGCGATGTCGATCGCCGATAGGCAGGAAAGCAAAATGCCCTTGCGGCCGTGATAGTAGGTCTCCTGGTAGACCTTTTCCCACAGGTACTCGAGGCGGCGCGGATCGTGACCCACGATCAGTGGCTGAATTTCCTTTTCAAGAACGGTCGTGGTCGTCGCCCAGGGACCACCCCACATCGCCGCCTCGCCCCAGCCGAAAATATCGGGATCGTCGGTATGCACCTTGACCAGCACGGCTTCGCGCGACTGGTACTCGCCGCGCGGGTAAGTGAGCGGATAGGGCATCTGGTAACCGAGGCAGAATGTCTCCAGGCCGGTGATTTTCATCGTTTTCGCACTCAGTTGACGCGCAGGCAGACGATACGGTCGCGTTGCAGTTCCAGATTCACGCGATCGCCTGTCTTGAACGGTTGATAGCTTTCGTTGCGCACGGTGAGTGCCACGGCGGGCGAAAGACGAACTACATACTCGGTAATGCCGCCAAGGAAGCGGCTGTGCTCGACCGTCCCGGAGAGCTCGGACGAAGCCGAGGGGGCCGAAAGACGGATATCCTCGGGGCGGATAGCGACAGCCTGCGCGTCCGGATCCGCCTGGGAGGGGAGAGAAATAGCAATGTTGTCGCCGACGGAGAATTTGCCGGCCTCCAATACCTTGCCCCTGACCACGTTGGCACCGCCGATGAAGTCCGCGACAAAAGCAGTTTGCGGGTTGCGGTAGAGCCTTGTCGGCGTGTCCAGTTGCTCGACGATGCCGCCATTCATGACAGCGACGTAGTCCGACAGGACGAGCGCTTCGCTCTGATCATGGGTGACGAAGACGGTCGTGATCTTGAGCTCACGGACGATGCGGTTGATCTCGTCGCGCATCTCTTCGCGCAGCTTGAGGTCAAGCGCCGACAGCGGTTCATCGAGCAGGAGAATGTCCGGTCGGATTGCCAGCGCTCTTGCCAATGCCACACGCTGCTGTTGGCCGCCCGAAAGCTGCTTCGGGGCGCGTTCGGCGAATTTGCTCATCCGTACGATGTCAAGCACCGAGTTGACCCGTTCGTCGCGGTCGGCGCGCCCCATGCCGCGCATCTTGAGGCCAAAGGCGACATTGTCGGCGACGCTCATATGCGGGAACAGGGCGTAGGACTGGAAGACCATGCCGATGTTGCGATAACGTGCGGCCGTATGCGTGATGTCGCGGCCGGCAAGCAAAATGGTGCCTGCCGACGGTTGCTCGAAACCGGCAATCATGCGCAACGTCGTCGTCTTGCCGCAGCCTGATGGGCCCAGAAGGCTCAGAACCTCGCCCTGCGAAAGCGAGAAGCTGACGCCCTTTACGGCGTGGAACGAACTGAAGGATTTTTCGATGTGATCGAGCTTGAGGGTCACTGTCTTTTCACCGGATGAAGGCGGCCGGGCTGCGGGCGCCCGGCCGCGCTTGGCTCACTGGACCTGGGCCTTGGCTTTTTGCCAGATATCAGTCGACTTCTTTTCGTATGCGGCGCCGAGATCGCGCTGGAACTGGACATGCGCCAGGTTCTCTTCGGTCTTATCGACGCCGAGGCTCTCCCGCAGTGCCGGATCCATGAGGGCGGCGGCCTTCTTGTTGGCGGGCGCATAGCCGAGTTGCTTTGCGAGGTCGGCCTGTGTCTCTGCCGAGATCATGTGGTTGATAAAGGCGTAAGCCGCCTCTTTGTGCGGGGCGTTCTTGATCAGGCAAGGGCCATCGTACCAGGCGATAAAGCCCTCCTCCGGGTATACCAGTTGGAGATTCTTCAGTCCCTTGGCCTTTGCCTGGCGGTAACCTCCGTCGTCCGTGTCGGCGATCCATATTTCCCCGGTGGCAAGGAGCTGAGCCATTTCATCGTAATGCTGGTAGACAGTGCGCACCTGAGGCATGTCTGCCGCGAGTGTCTTTTCGACCTGACCCCACTGCTCGTCATTCAGCGGGCCATACTTCAATCCCGACTGGAAAACGGTGCGATAGGCCTGCTCGTTCGCCTTGTCGATCTTGCCGATGCGGCCCTTGAACTTGCCCGAGTAGACATCCTTCCACGACTTGATCGGACCTCCTGTTTTCGACGGGTCGTATGCGATCAGTCCGTTGGCGCCCCAGGAATAGGTCACATGGTCGTAAGTGCCGTCGGCCTTGGGTTTCTGGAAAGGCTCATACATATCCTTGAAGTTCGAAAGCTTCGAAACGTCGATGGGATCGGTAAGGCCCTGCTTCATGGCCACCTCCTCCTGACCCACGCCCAGGAAGACCACATCATAGGTGCCAAGACCGGCGGCGCGGATCTTGTTCATCGCCTCCTTCTCGTCGGCGTAGTAGTCGATGTTGACCTTGACGCCATATGCTTTCTCGAAGGCCGGCAAGGCGAAATCGATATAGTTGCCCCAGCTCAGGACATTGATCTCACCGCCGATTTTCTTCTCATCGGCGAAACTTGCGCCGGTGAGACCAAGTGTGACTAGAGCCGCTGCGGAAACCGCCAGCAGTTGACGCTTATTCATGCACTACCTCCCATGATGATGCTCTTTGCGTTTGGACCAGGTGAGACGGAACGCCACGGCGCTGAGAATGAGCGTCGCGACGAGGATGAGGGTGGATACCGCGTTGATCTTCGGAGTAATTCCCACTTTGACGATCGAATAGATCCGTATCGGCAGCGTGGTCGTGCCGGCGGAAGTGAGGAAAAAGCTCACGACGAATTCGCCGATCGAAATGGTGAAAGCGAAGAGCGCGGCACCGATTATGCCGGGCATGATCCCAGGCAAGGTCACACGGGAAAGCACTGACATTTCGCTGGCGCTCAGCCCTCTTGCAGCCTCCTCCAGCGTGCGGTCGAAGCGGGCGAGGCTCGAAATCAAAATGAATGTGCAATAGGGCAGCGAGAGAAGGACGTGGCCCAGCAACATGGCAACGAAGCCTGTCTGGAAGCCGACATAGCGGGCGAAGAGCAGCAGCGAGACACCCATGATAATGCCCGGCGCCAGCATGGGCATCACGGTCAGCAGCATGAAAAGGCTCTTGCCGCGGAAGTCGTGGCGAACGATCGCAAGCGCCGACATCAGGCCCAACGCCGTCGCTATCAAGGTCGACGTTGCGCCGATTTCAAGGCTGGTCCAGAGCGATTGCAGCGTTTTGGTATCGGCAAGCAGGTCGGCGTACCAATGTGTATCGAGATGCCGGATCGGCAGCGTCGTGATGGTGTCATGGTTGAAGCTGGTGATCACGACGAGCGTGATTGGCAGGTAGACCAGCGCGTAGACGAGCGTGGTGAACGACCCGAGAATCCAGCGTGTCATCATAGCCCCCTACTCGCGTCCCAGCATGCTGCGATTGACATCGAGGAAACGGCCGACGATCAGGAGGCAGGCGAGAATGCTTGCGAGCAGCACGATCGAAAGCGCTGCGCCGAAAGGCCAGTCGAAGTTCGAGAAGGCTGTCGTGATGAGGTTGCCGTACATGATGCCCTTCAGGCCGCCGAGCATGTTCGGCACGACATATTCCCCGACCGCCGGAATGAAGGTGATCAAGCAGCCCGCCGTGATGCCTGGCGCAATAAGCGGAAGCGTGACGTAGAAGAAGCGGCGTGCCGGATCCGCACCGAGATTCTCGGCCGCCTCCAGCACCGAATTGTCGAGGCGCTCGATCGAAGCGTAGATCGGCACCAGCATGTAGGGCAGATAGATATAGACAAGGCCGATGACGACAGCGGTCTTGGTGAAAAGCAGCTTGATCGGCTCCTGTATGAGACCGGCCGACAAAAGCAGCCAGTTCATGAGCCCAGACTCGCCGATCACCAGGTTCCAGGAATAGGTGCGTATGAGAACGCTCACCCAGCCCGGAACGATCAGGGCAAGCACGAGCAGAACGCGCCAGCGCGGTGAAACGAAGCGAACGATGTAGTAGGCGAGGGGCAGCGCCAGAGCCAGCGAGCCGATCGTGGTCAAGAGCGCCATGCCGGCGGACGACCATAACGTGTCGAGATACAGCGGGTCCTGGATGATCCGCTGATATTGGGTGAGCTGAAGCGTCGGCTGAACCAGATAATTGTCGTCGATCGCCCAGAAGCCATAGACCGCCATGAGTGAAATCGGTGCGACGAAGAGGACCAGCAACGTCAACAGCGGCGGGATCAGCAAGACGGCGAGTTGCGCGCGTCCGCTGCTAAATGCTGCTCTATGGGCTGCCGGTGTCCCCACTCGGGTCCTCCTCACGTCTTGAAAAGCACGCTAGAGGCAGCTAAGGTATTTTACAAATTTATTGTTCTTATGAACTCCATTTAGAAACGCAATGGCAAGCGATATCGACATCGATCTGTTGAGGGCCTTTGCCACCGTCCATCAGGCCGGTGGCTTCTCGCAGGCAGCCGAGATTCTTGGCCGCAGCCAGCCTGCGATAAGCTTGCAGATCAAACGCCTGGAGGACCGCGTCGGTGCCCAGGTTTTCGAACGCACTCCCGCCCGCGGTGCCCCGCTGACGCCGGCCGGGCTGACGCTGATGGAATATGCGCGCCAGATCATCGCTTTGCACGACGAGGCGCTCGCGCGGCTGACGCTTCCGAGCCTCAAGGCTTTCGTGCGACTTGGGATCCTCGAAGAGCTCGGCAACAATCGCCTGCCGGCCGTGTTGTACTCCTTCTCGAAAGTCTTCCCGGAGGCGAACCTCCAGGTCCAGGTCAAACTCAGCAACAGCCTGATGCTCGAGATGTTGCAGGGCCGTCTCGACATCATCGTGGTCGCGGCGGATGCGGACGCTCCTAATTCTCTATCATTGTGGTCCGAGCAGTTGGTTTGGGTAGCATCGAATGCAGTGCCAAGCCCGATGCGGCAACCGCTGCCGTTGGTGGCATTGCCAGACCCGTGTTTCTACCGCAAAGCGGCGATCAGGGCGCTGTCCGGCACCGGGCAGCCTTGGATCAATGTTTGCACCAGCAGCACAATGGCAGGCATTCGCGCCTCGGTCATTGCGGGCATCGGGGTCACCGCGATGGGCAGAAGCGAGGTTACCGAGGGATTGCGCATTCTTGGAACCGACTCAGGCCTACCAAAGCTCTCCGAGGCCGAGGTCGCGATCTATTATCGCGACAAGGCATTTGAACCTGTCGCCAAGACCCTAGCCGCTCATGTCCGCAAATCGATCGTCTAGCGCGACCGAGCGAACTTCAGGACTGGAAGTCGCATGACCGAACCGACGAAAACCGCCATCGCCTTTTGGCTCGAAAGCGACAACCAGAAGGCTTGCGAACTCGCGCGCCTCGCAGGCTTCGAGGTGGTCTTGTTCGACATGGAGCATGGCGTGCTCGACCTTCCAGCGCTCGACAGGCTGCTGCCCTTTTGCAAGGCGCTTGGATTGGCGGCCTATGTGCGGCTGGCGGAGGCCACTCGCCCCAACATACAACACGCGCTCGACATCGGCGCGGATGCGATCGTGCTTCCTCAACTGCGGGACCTCGCGCATGCCCGGGAGGTAACGGAATTTGCCAAATTCGCTCCGCTCGGCACACGCGGTGTCGGTTACGGCCGGACCCAGCAATACCAGGGCGCAACAAATGAGTTCTTTGTCGCCGAGAACGAAAGGCGCCTTTGCTATGCGATGATCGAGACCGCGGGGGCGTTCGCGGATGCGGCGGCAATAGCGGCGCTGCCTTCCGTCGATGGACTTTTCGTGGGTCCAGGCGATCTTTCGATAGCAAGGGCGCGCGGCGCCTTCGCGGCGACCGACGCAGATCTGGAGGACCTTCGCCACATCGCCAGAGCGGCAATCCTGGAGGGCAAGCAATGGGGTGCCGCGGCAGGGAATCCTCGCCTGCGCGAAGCAGCACTTGCGCTTGACCCTGCCTTCGTCACGGTTGGCGACGACATCACGGCCCTCGCGATCGGCTTTTCGACGCTGCGAGCCGGCGCTGACTGAGCAATAGCTTTCCCACCTCGCGACCTTTGAGTCGCCGGCACGGGCTATCCGAGGCCAGGAGCGCCAGAATCAATCGGGCCGGTGCCGCTCTCTATCGGAATCGTCGAATGATCTGTGCGTATGTGAGGCGTGAGATGGACGAGCGAAGGTCCGGATCGGGGCAGCAAAGGGAATGGCGGCTCTACCGATGCTTAGGAGCGATGCCGACCTTATAGCTAATCAGGATCAGCTTGAGCCAGGAGATGAACCGCCGTTGAGCGCTCCAGGTGAGCCCGCTATCCACCTGACTGCGACGCATTGCCCTGAACGATGCGATCAATGACCATAGCGCAGAGCAGGATCGCGAAGCCTGCGAGAAGGCCCTGGCCGACGGCGGCGTATTGCAGCGCGTTCAGCACATCCTCGCCGAGCCCCTTGGCTCCGATCAGCGAAGCGATGACGACCATGGAAAGACACATCAGGATCGTCTGGTTGATGCCGGCCATGATCGAAGGCTTGGCCAGCGGCAGGTCCACACGCGTCAGCAGAAACCACCGTGTCGCGCCATAGGCCTGCGCCGCCTCGCGGATGCTGGCCGGAACGCCTTGCAGGCCAAGGGCCGTCAAACGCACGACTGGCGGCGTGCCGAAGATCAATGTGGCAATGATACCCGGCGGCTTGCCGATACCGAACAGCGCGATGACGGGGATGAGGTAGACAAATGCCGGCATGGTTTGCATGAAATCCAGCACCGGGCGTATGGCGGCATAGACGCGCGGCCGGCGGCCGCACCATATGCCGAGCGGAATCCCGATCGCGAGGCACAGGATCGCCGCCGTGCCGAGCAGCGCGATCGTGTCGAGGCTCTTTTCCCAGAAGC
>NZ_JANINM010000427.1 GCF_024509055.1 Mesorhizobium sp.
CGCTGATGCGCTTCGACGAGTTCCTCGCCGGCCTGCCGGCGGGCATCCAGCTTTTCTCGCTCCTGCAGTCCAATCCGGCGCTGCTCAAGCTGATGGCGACGATCATGGGCGCCGCGCCCCGGCTGGCCGCCATCATCACCCGCCGACCGCATGTCTTCGACGGGCTGCTCGATCCGGCCTTGCTCACGGAACTGCCGAGCAGGGCCTATCTTTCGGCGCGGCTTGCCGCCTTCATCGAGGGCGATCGCGCCTATGAAGATGTGCTCGACCGGCTGCGCATCTTTGCCTCCGAGCAGAAGTTCCTGATAGGCGTTCGCCTGCTTGCCGGCTCGATCGATCCGGCGCGCGCCGGCCGCGCCTTTTCCGATCTCGCCGATCTCACCATCGAGGCGGCGCTCAACGCGGTGACGGCCGAGTTCGCGCTGCGCCACGGCAGGATCGCCGGGGGCAGGGTGGCGCTGCTCGGCATGGGCAAGCTCGGCAGCCGTGAGCTCACCGCCGGCTCCGACGTCGACCTCATCCTGCTCTACGACCACTCGGACGCCGAAGACTCCGACGGCGAAAAGCCGCTGGCGCCTTCGCACTATTACACGCGCATGACGCAGCGGCTGATCGCTGCCGTCTCGGCGCCGACGGCCGAAGGCGTGCTCTACGAACTCGACCTGCGCCTGCGTCCCTCGGGCAACAAGGGGCCGGTCGCCACCCATGTCGACGCCTTCAAGAAGTACCAGCGCCAGGATGCCTGGACCTGGGAGCACATGGCGCTGTCCAGAGCGCGCGCCATCGGCGGCGATGCCGAGCTGTGCGCCGAGATCGAGGACGAGGTGGCGGCGGTGCTGGCGCAGCCGCGCGACGGCGCCAAGGTCAGGACGGAAGCCTCGGAGATGCGGGCGCTGATCGAGGAGGAGAAGCCGCCGCGCGACCTCTGGGACATCAAGCTGATCCCGGGCGGGCTCATCGACCTGGAATTCATCGCCCAGGTGGCGGTGATCACCGGCAATCTGGAGCCCGGCAGGCGCGCGACGGCGACGGCGGATGTGCTTGCGCGACTGGCGCCAGGCTTCGTGGCCACCGATATCCGGCAGGAGCTTTGCGATGCCTATCGGCTTTATCTGGCGCTGACGCAGATGATCAGGCTCTGCCTCACGGGCGAGTTCCAGCGCGATGATGTTCCGCCTGGGCTTTCGGATCTGCTTCTGGCGGTCACCGACCTCCCGGATTTCGGTGTGCTGGAAGCGCACCTCAAGGAGACGTCGCTGAAGGTCAGGAAGGATTTCGACCTTCTGCTTCGTGCGGGAAGGCCGCGGCGCGCGGCTGGTCCCGGTCGCATCGGGGGTGACGATGCAACAGGAGAAGACCAATGAGAAAATCCACCACGCTTGCGATTGCCTTCATGGCATTGGCCGGCGCCGTCGGCAGCGCCGCCTATGCCGAAAACAACGACGGCGGCCTGCGGGACGGCATAATGATGCGCTTGGACAAGGCGATGAAGGACTCGGGCGGCACGATCACCTTTGACCAGTTCTCCAGCACCATGGATACGCGGCTGAAGAAACTCGTCGCCGACAATGGCGGCAAGCTGACGGTCGCCCAGCTTGCGGACGCGCTGGAAAAGGCGCGCTACGAGCGCATCGCCGAACGCATCATCTCCCGCTACGATTCGAGAGGCGACGGCACGCTGACGGCCGACGACATCACCAGTCGGGAGAAGAAGCTCTTCGCCCTGCTCGACAAGAACAATGACGGCAAGATCGAGCAGAACGAACTGCCGAAGACGGACCGCTTCGGCCACGATCGCCAGTGGGGCGGCAACGACGACAATATGCAATGAGAAAGCGTCTCGGGGCTTCGGCGGCAACGCCGGCGGAGCCCATCGGATCGCCTCCCTATTCGGTCCGTCTGATCCGGTGAAGCGCGCGACGCGCATGAGCCTGCAGGATTCGGTCGCGCAAATATCCATAAAAGCGCGGCGGCAACATTCCATAGTGGAAGCGGGCGGGCGTGCTGCCGGGGATGGGCCGGAGATCCGGGCCCGGCCAAAGGAAGTCGTTGGTTTCGCTGACCACGACCCATGATGGCATCTCGTCAAGGCCGAGGTAGGCCTTGAGCGGGGCTGGCAATTCTATGCCATCAGCAGGATCGGCCGGGGCCGAATGCGTGATCGGAACCACCGTCACGACCTCGCGACCCTCTACGATCCGACGTGCGGCGACAATGGCACAGGGCCGGTTCTTGCGACCGTCCTCCGCGCCGCCTTTGTGTTCTTGCGCCCATAGATAGGAATAGGAAATCACCAAGCCGGGTACCGGCTTCGGCAGGCTCACGGCGTCCAGTCTTTGAGCATTGTGTCAAGCTCGTCGAACTCGGATGGAACCGCGCTTGCGGCGATGGCCTTCAACGTTTCATCGTCGAGGTCTTCCACGGGCCGGGAGACCTTTCCCTTGACCAGGACTTCGAACATTGCCGCCGACAGCAGCACCGTATGGGTCCGGCCATTCTTGGTTATAGCGACGGGCGCTCGCTGGGCGGCGTCCTGAAAGCGTCCGACATTCTGTTGGAATTCCGTCGATGTTATGCGCATTTGTAGGTCACCTCTCTATCCAAAATAGATAAAGTAGATAACTTTTTCAAGAATAGTCTCCGCCTCGATTCCTCAAGCCGCGGCCTTCACAGAGGGCGGCGACTTCTTCAGCGGGATGCGCACCGATACGATCGTGCCCGTGCCTTCGGTCGAACGGATCTTCAGCGCGCCGCCCTGTAGTTCCGCCAGCGAGCGCGAGATCGCGAGGCCGAGCCCCGAGCCTGTGTGGTTCTTCGAGAACTGGTTCTGCACCTGTTCGAAAGGCCGCCCGAGCTTGCCGAGCGCCGCCTTCGGTATGCCGCAGCCATTGTCCTCGATGGTAAGCACCAGCGCGCCGGACGCGTTGCGGGCGCGGACCGTGATCTTGCCGCCCTGTCCGGTGAACTTGACCGCGTTGGACAAGAGGTTGATGGCAATCTGCTTGATCGCGCGGCGATCTGCGTAGAGCCGCATCGCATCGGCGATGCGTGTTTCCACGGTTATCGACTTCTCCGCCGCCTGAAGCGAGATGACACGCACCGTCTCCTTGATCAGCGGGCAGAGGTCGATCTCCTCGCGATCGAGCGAGAACTGGCCGGCCTCGATCTTCGACATGTCGAGAATGTCATTGATGACGCCAAGCAGGTATTTGCCGCTGCCGTTGATGTCGCTGGCATATTCCTCGTAGCGCTCCGAGCCCAACGGCCCGAAGAGACCCTGCTGCATCAGCTCGGAGAAGCCGATGATGGCGTTGAGCGGCGTACGCAGCTCATGCGACATGTTGGCCAGGAACTCCGACTTCGCCCGGTTGGCGGCCTCGGCGCGCTCGGTTTCCTTCATGTATTTGTGGTTGAGCTCGACCAGTTCCTTGGCGCGCTCCTCCTCCGCGCGGCGGGCGAGGCTGAGGTCGTGGATCGTCGCCATCAGCCGCCTCTCGCTGTCGACCAGCTTCTCCTGGTGCAGCTTGATCTGGGTGATGTCGGAGCCGACGGAAACGACGCCGCCGTCCCTGGTCCGCAATTCGTTCACCTGCAGCCAGCGGCCGTCGCCAAGCTGGCGCTCCAGCGTCACGCCGCCATGCGGTCCGTTGGCGTTGGCCAGCCTGCGCTCCGAGGCAAAGGCGAGCATGCGCTCCTCGAGCGAGGTTCGCGTGGCGCCGGGCATCACGTCGCGGTCGGTCAGGCCGTTGTCCTTCTGGAATTTCGAATTGCACATGATCAGCCGCTCTGTGGCGTCCCACAGCACGAAGGATTCGTTGATGTTCTCGATCGCGGTCCTCAACCGCATGTCGGCCGCTTCCGAACGCAGCGCCAGGTGCCGCTGCTCGGTGACGTCGACGGCGATGCCGATCAGCTGGATTTCCGGCGCCTCGGGGTCGATCACCTGCGCACGTGCACGCATCCACACCCATTGCCCGTCGGCATGGCGCATGCGGAACACTTGGTCGATATGGTCGATCTCGCGCTCGACGATGCGGTTGGCGAGCTCGAAGAGATCGCCGTCGTCGGGGTGGATGATCTCGTCGACCTCGCCGAACGACAGCATCGTATCGCAGGGCTCGTAGCCCAGCATGTCGTACATCGAGCGCGACCAGTACATCTTGCCGCGCACCATGTCCCAGTCCCAGAGGCCGCAGCGGCCGCGCACCAGCGCCATGTCGATGCGCTGATGCGCCTCGAGATAGATGCGGTCGGCGGCCTTGGCGCGCGCCGCCTGGCCGAAATAGGCATAGAGTATGACGATGAGCACGCCGGCCGTCAGCACGAACAGCGTGACGTTGAGCGAGACCATCTTGCGCCAGGCGTCGAACACCGCTTCCTGCGGCACCAGAACGGCGGCGGCGAATTTGCGGTCGCCGGAAAGGCTGACGGCCGCATACCATTCCTGTCCGCCGATGCTGACATCCATGACGCCGGCGCGGTCGCCGAACATGAACAGCGGCTGGCCGCCAAGCACCAGGCCGTCCAGCGTGCGGCCTTGCCAGCCTGTCGACAACGGCGAGACCGCGGTGATCTTGAAGGCGCCGTCGGTGATGGCCAGCACATGGCTGCGGCCCATGGCGCCCTGGCGGGCGGTGCTTTCGAGCAGGTCCATGGCGTTGGCGCCGGCCACATTCGGGTCGGCGGTGATCGCCTGCGCCATCTGGCCGGCGGCCAGCGCCAGCACCGCCTTGGCGTCGCGCTCGATCTGGTCACGTTCGTTCATCAGCGACAGGAAACGCAGCGCCGCTATGACGACGAGGAAGATGATGATCAGCGCCGGGATCGACCGGCGCAGGAACGGCTCCGCCGCCAGCAGCCGCTGGTAGGCCGGTTCGGCGATCAGTCGCGCATTGCCGGCAAGCCCATCGCCCCTTGCCTCGCGACGCGCAAAAGCCTTCCCTCCGGGCGCGCCCCACGCGTCCGCCTTGGCCATAAATGGCACTCCCCGATTTGCCGCATTTACGATCCGGCTACGCCGCACGTCCGAATCGCCATTAAAGAATCAAAGGTGATTCGCCTTGTCCAGTGGCGCGGGCGAAAAAGATTAAAAGTTGATTGAAATTCGACCTTTTCCCTTCTCCCCTTGTGGGAGAAGGTGGCCGCGAAGCGGCCGGATGAGGGGTGCTCCAGGGAACACCGACGCCTCATTTCCTCCAACACCCTCATCCGTCTCGGCGCTGCGCGCCGATCCACCTTCTCCCACAAGGGGAGAAGGAGAGCGCGCTACGCCAGCGTCCGTTCCACGATATCGCGCAAGTCCGCCGACAGGTTCTCCGCATTCGCCATCGTAAGGAGCGCCTGCTTGGCCTTGGCCTGTCGCCCGGGCTCCAGTGCGCGCCAGGACCGCAGCGCCGTCGCCAGCCGCGCCGCCACCTGCGGGTTGCGCTTCTCGACCTCCAGCACGGTCTCGGCGAAGAAGCGGTAGCCTTCGCCGTCGGCGCGGTGGAAACCTGTCGGGTTGGCGCTGGAGAAGGTGCCGATCAGCGAGCGGACCCGGTTGGGATTGGCGATCGAGAAGGCCGGATGGCCGGTCAAGGCGCGCACAATGTCGATGGTGTGCGGACCGGGGACGCCTGCCTGGATCTGGAACCATTTGTCGAGCACCAGCGCATCGCCGCGATATTTCGCTTCGAAACCTGCCAGCGCCTCTCGCGCCTGCGCCAAGCCGGCATGGCGGTGCGCCAAAACGGTCAGCGCCGCCGCGCGGTCGGTCATGTTGGTGGCCGATTGGAAATGCCGCGCCGCGACCGCGACGCCTTCAGGCAGCAGCGAGAGATAATCGAGCAGGATGTTGCGCAACGCGCGTCGTCCGGCGCTTGCGGCGTCGGGGCTGAACGGACCCTGGTCGGCAAGGCTGTCATACAACGCCGTAAAGGCCTCCCGGTTCGCGGTGGCGATCGTGCGCGCCAATGCCTCGCGGGCGGCAAAGATCGCGTCAGGGTCGATGCCCTTGCCGATGTCGCGGGCAATGTCGGCCTCGCCGGGAAGCGACAGCGCCAGCGCCCGATAGGCGGGCTCAAGCGCCGCGTCGCCGGCGATCCTGCCCGCAAGCTCGGCAAGGCGTGGCGCAAAGGACGGTTCCTTGCCGCCAAGCACCTGGCGGAAAGCCGCGATCAGCGCGTCGGTGAGCAGCGTGTTGAACGCCTGCCAGCGGGCGAAGGCGTCGCTGTCATGCGCGGCGAGGAAGAACTGGTCGTCCGCCTTCTGCTGCACCGAAAGCGTGATCGGCGCCGAGAAGCCGTGGTTGAGCGATACCGAGGGCCGTTCGGCGACGCCCGTGAAGCGCACCGTGTGCCGGCGCTTGCGCACATGGATGACGCCGTCCTCGACGGCCGCACCTTCGACGCCTGCCCAAGCGATGGGCTTGCCGTCGGGCCCGACCAGGCCGAAGGCCAGCGGGATGTGCATCAGCCGCTTGCGGCTTTCCGAAGGCGTCGGCGGCACCGATTGCTCGATCTCCAGGGTGAATTCCTTCGCCGGCGCATTATACGCCGAGCTCACCGTCAGGTTCGGCGTGCCGGCCTGGTGGTACCAGAGCGCGAATTGCGCGAGGTCTCGTCCTGAGACATCCTCGAAGACCTTCAGGAAATCCTCGATCGTCGCGGCCTCGCCGTCATGCCGCTCGAAATAGAGGTCCATGCCGGCTCGGAAGGCCTCCGGCCCGAGGATGGTGCGGATCATGCGCACCACTTCAGAGCCCTTCTCGTAGACGGTCGCCGTGTAGAAGTTGTTGATCTCGCGGTAGCGGCGCGGCCGCACCGGATGCGCCAGCGGGCCCTGGTCTTCCGGGAACTGATGCGCGCGCAGCGTGCGCACCTCGGCGATGCGCTTGACGCCTCGGGAGCGCTGGTCGGCGGAGAATTCGTGATCGCGGTAAACCGTCAGCCCTTCCTTCAGGCAGAGCTGGAACCAGTCGCGGCAAGTGATTCTGTTGCCGGTCCAATTGTGGAAATACTCATGCGCGATGATCGCCTCGATATTGGCGAAATCGGCGTCCGTCGCCGTCTCCTCGTCGGCCAGCACATATTTGTCGTTGAAGATGTTGAGGCCCTTGTTCTCCATCGCGCCCATGTTGAAGTCGGACACGGCGACGATGTTGAAGACGTCGAGGTCATATTCGCGGCCGAACTTCTCCTCGTCCCATTTCATCGAGCGCTTCAGCGCATCCATGGCATAGCCGGCGAGCCGCTCCTTGCCGGGCTCGACATAGATGCCGAGCTCGACCTCGCGTCCCGACATTGTGGTGAAGTTGTCGGCGACCTTGCCGAGCCCGCCGGCCACCAGCGCGAACAGGTAGGAGGGTTTCGGGAACGGGTCGTGCCAGACGGCATAGTGCCGGCCGCCGGCAAGCGCGCCGCTTTCCACCGGATTGCCGTTGGAGAGCAGCAGCGGCGCCTCGTCCTTGCTGGCTTCGATGCGCACCGTGTAGACCGACAGGATGTCAGGCCGGTCGAGGAAATAGGTGATGCGCCGAAAGCCTTCCGCCTCGCACTGCGTGCAATAGACATTGCTGGAACGGTAGAGGCCCATTAGCGCCTCGTTGCGCGCCGGCGCGATCTCGGTCTCGATGCGAAGCTCGAAACGCGAAGCCGCCGGCGGCTTCGCGATCGTCAACTGGTCCGGCGTGGCCAGATAGTCGGCGGCGGAAAGAGCATGCCCGTCCACGGCCACGCCAAGCAGCGTCAGCCCGTCGCCGTCCAGCACCAACGGCGCCGAGGCCGCGACACCCTCGCGGCGTTCGATGGTCAGCACCGCGCTGACACGGGTGGCGTCAGGCGAGAGGCGGAAATCGAGATTGGTCTTCGGAATGAGGTAGTCGCTGGGGCGGTAGTCTTCGAGCTTGAAGACATGGCCGGTATCGGTGCGCATTCCGGTGTTTATCCTGTCGATTTCTGGTGGCCGGCAGGTCCTGCCGCTCCGAAGATTCTGAAGTCCGCGCTCTTTACACGAAAACGCTCACTCGACAAAACCAAGCCGGATCTATTACCGGGCGTCGTTTTCCGCCCGCTATTCGGGGCAAGATGACCATCGTCGCATTTGAAATTTGGCACGGCCGCGACCGTGCGTGTCGAGTTGGGGCCACTCCACGCCGGGCTCCCGGCTGTGTCGGACCGGGACGCCTCGCAAAGGTGAGCGGCGCGGCTGAAGCAAAAGGCGAAGCGGCCGGCGATAAGTCCGGTGATCACAGCACGCTGAGGGGCATTGCGCTGAAGATCGTCTCGGTGGCGGTCTTCGTCGCCATGCAGACCTGCATCAAGGCAGCCGGCGACGTGCCCGCGGGCCAGATCGTCTTCTTCCGCTCCTTCTTCGCTATCTTCCCGATCGTCGCCTTCCTCGCCTTCAAGGGGCAACTGGCCACAGCCTTCACCACGAAACGGCCATTCAACCATATCGCGCGCGGCGTCGTCGGCGTCGGCGCCATGGGTCTCGGCTTCTTCGCGCTGACCAGGCTGCCGCTACCCGAGGCGATCACGCTGAACTACGCCCAGCCGCTGCTTGTGGTGGTGTTCTCCTCGATATTCCTCGGCGAAGCGATCCGCGTCTATCGCTGGAGCGCGGTCGCCGTCGGTCTCGTCGGCGTGCTGATCATCTCTTGGCCCGAATTGACGCTGCTGCGCTCTGGCGCTGCGCTCGACGACCAGGAGGTCCTGGGCGTGATCGCCGTCCTGGTCGCGGCGGCGGTCTCGGCCGTCGCCATGCTTCTGGTGCGCAATCTCGTGCAGACCGAGAAGACCGCGACCATCGTGCTCTGGTTCTCGGTGACGGCGACCGTGCTCTCGTTGCTGACGCTGCCCTTCGGCTGGCAGATGCTGACGCCGATGCAGGCGGCGCTGCTCGTGCTGGCCGGCTTCTGCGGCGGGCTCGGCCAGATCCTGATGACGGCGGCCTATCGCCATGCGGAGGCATCCGTCGTGGCGCCCTTCGAATACACCTCGATGATCCTCGGCGTCGTCGTCGGCTATTCCGTCTTCGGCGACGTGACATCGCTTAATACGCTCATCGGCGGCGTCATCGTCGTCGCCGCCGGCATCTTCATCATCTGGCGCGAACGGCAACTGGGCCTCGAGCGCACGCGCACCCGTAAGGCCACGTCGCCGCAGGGGTGAGGCTACGAACTCGCGGCCCGCTCCTTCGCCAGCCGCACGAGTGCCGCCCGCGTCTGCTCGTCGGCCGGAAAGAAGGATTCGATCGCCAGTTCCGACAGCGTGACGTCGAGCGGCGTGCCGAAGACGGTGATCGTGCTGATGAAGGACAGCACCTGATCCCCATGCGCCAACCTGAGCGGATGCACGATGCCGCTCGGTTCGACCGGCGCCGGCCGGCTGCTCTTCAGTCCGGAGGGGTAGCCGCGCAATTCCCGCTCAAGCTCGATCAGCACCGGATCGCCGGCGGCATCGTTCTGGTGCTTCAGGCGTTCCAGCAGGTGCGCGCGCCACTCGGCGAGGTTGACGATGCGCGGCGCGACGCCGCCGGGATGCAGGCTGAGCCTGAGCACATTGACCGGCGGCTGGAGCAACGCGGGCTCAGCGACATCCGCCAGGAACGGACCGATCGCTGCGTTCGCCGAGACCAGGTTCCAGTGCCGGTCCACCGCCAGCGCCGGAAAAGGCTCATGGCCCTTGAGCACCGTCTCGACGGCAGCCATGGCCGGTGCCAGCGACTTATCGGAGAGGGGCCTTTCGCTGAAGTTCGGCGCAAATCCCGCGGCAAGCAGAAGCTGGTTGCGCTGGCGCAGCGGGATCGAGAGCTGCTCGGCCAGATGCAGCACCATGTCCCGCGATGGCTGCGCGCGGCCGCTTTCCACGAAGGACAGATGCCGCTGCGAGATATCGGCTTCCACGGCGAGATCGAGCTGGCTCATGCGGCGCCGCGTGCGCCATTCGCGGATGAGACTGCCGGCGGAGGGTTCGGATGTAGTCATGCGGGATGAGTAGGGCGGGGCGGGCCGCGATTCAATTACCTGCGAGGTTATAGCTCCACCTTCTCCCCTTGTGGGAGAAGGTGTCGCCGAAAGGCGACGGATGAGGGGTGTTCCAGGGAACGCCAGCGTCTCACTCCGCTGGAACACCCTCATCCGTCTCGGCGCTGCGCGCCGATCCACCTTCTCCCACAAGGGGAGAAGGGAAGGGCGCTCAGCTAATCGCCCTCAACTTGGCCTTCACCTCTAGGAAGTCCCGCCAGGCCAGCTTCTTGTGCGCCGGCGTTCTCAGCAGATACGCCGGATGCAGCGTCGGCATTGCCGGAATGACCGTGCCTGCCGCCGTCGTATGGACCCGCCAGTTGCCGCGCAGGCGCAAGATGCCGTCGGTCGTGTTGAGCAGGGTCTTGGCGGAAGGTCCGCCAAGATTGACCAGCACTTTGGGATTGACCAGTTCGATCTGCCTTTCGATGAATGGGCGGCAGATTTCGGTCTCGTGCGGGGTCGGCGTGCGGTTGCCGGGCGGCCGCCAAGGGATGACGTTGGCGATATAGGCCGAACTACGGTCGAGGCCGATCGCCGCCAGCATGCGGTCGAGCAACCGGCCGGAGCGGCCGACGAAAGGCAGGCCTTCCAGGTCCTCGTCGCGGCCCGGCGCCTCGCCCACCAGCATGAGGTCGGCCTTCGGGTTGCCGTCGGCGAAGACGAGGTTCTTGGCGGTGAATTTGAGATTGCAGCCTTCGAAGGCGGCCATGTGCTGTCGGAGCTCGTCGAGCGTCGCGGCGCTCGCCGCCAGTTGCCGCGCGAGCAGGGCCTGCGCTTCGTCGGGCACCGCGGCGGCCATCGGCCGGGCCGGCGCGTCTGGTATGCTGCTTACGTCCAGCCCGGGTGCCGGCGGCGAAGGCTCCGCTGTCCTGCCTGCGTCGGGCACGGCTGCCGGTCGCGCCTCCAGCCTTGTTTCGCGGGCTGGCGCCGGCGCGCGTTCGGCCGGCCTTGGCCGCGCCTCCGCGAACCGGTTGACCGGCGCGTCCTCCAGCGCCTCGTCCGCGCCCGCGCTGGCATAGAAGGCGAGCAACTCGGCGACATCGATAGGGGTGTTGGGGGAAGCGGCAGTCATGTCGCCACCATCGTCCGCGCGGCTTCGATTTGCAAGTTTGGACACCTTCTCGGGCGGGTCGCCATTTCACGGAAACGCCGAACCGCTCTATCTTATTGTCAGGCGCAATTCCGGACGGAAAACCGTTTCACATTTTTCCTGGAATTGCTCTAGCTGGTCGGGATGCGCGGCTCCTGCACCAGCCAGAACTGCCACTTCGGCGTAAAGTCGGTGATGCGGAAAGTGAAGCTGGCGGTCTCGAGGGGATCGACCTTGCCCTTCATGAAGGACAGCCGGTCGTAAGGTGACAATTCGCGATAATACTCAGCGAAGCCGCGGGACCAGATGTAGTCCGGCGTCTTGTTGGCCTGGTCGAAGGACAATCCATCGTCATCGGTGCTCGGCTCGCCGAGGATGGACTGCAGCTCGAACTGGAATTCAATCCAGCCTTGCCCCCCATTGTTGAGCGCGTCGATGCGCATGTACATCATGCCGTTGGCGAACTCGCCCGGCACGCCGAATGGCTGGATCGGCTTGACGGCGCGGATGGTCAGCGTCACCGGCGTTGCCGAATTGAACTCCTCGGTGACGACGAACGGGTCGTCCTTGGTGCCGATGCCGGACGCGCCGGTGATGTGGAAGCCGCCGAGTTCGTCTGAAAAGGCGTAGGCCCCGGCGATCCACACCTTGTGCGGGTCGGCACGGGCGTCCACCGAGGTCAGCGAGAGGAACAAAAGAACCGCACCGCGGAAATGCCCGCGTGTGAAGAAAAGGCGCTGCACTGAAAAGCCGGGTAGCCTGAGAGTGCGCATGAACAATTATTGCCGATATGCAAGCCGTCGAACAATTGAAAAAAGCATCGGCGGAAGACTTGACCTCACGGAATGGGGTCACCCGGTCGGGACGCGCGGATCCTGCACCAGATAGAACGTCCAGCGCGGCGTGTAGTCCGTCATCAGGAAATCGAAGGTTGCCGTCTTCAGCGGGTCGATCTTGCCGTTCTTGAACAGCAGCCGGTCATAGGGCTCGAACTGGCGGTCGAAATCGGCGAAACTGCTCGACCGGATGTTGTCGGGCGCCTTGTTGCGTTGGTCGAAGGACAGGCCGTCGCCGAACACGCTCGGCTGGTCGAGGATTTCCTGCAGCTCGAACTGGAACTCCACCCAGGGCAGGGCACTGTTGTTCAGCACGTCGATGCGCATGTACATGATGCCATTGGCGAATTCGCCGGCCTTGCCGAAGGCCTCGATTGGCCTGGTGGTGCGGATGGTCAGCGTCACCGGCGTCGCCGAATTCAGCTCCTCGGTGACGATGAGCGGGTCTTCCCTGGTGCCGATTCCAGAGACGCCGGTGATGCGGAAGCCGCCGAGCTCGTCGGAGAACGAATAGGCGCCGGTTGCCCAAACCTTCTGCGAGTCGGCGCCGGCCGGCGTCATGGACAAGAGGAGCGGAAGAGCCGCGCCACGGAGCAGGCCGGGCGTGAAGAGAAAGCGCTTCAATGAAAAGCCGGATGGCTCGAGAGTGCGCATGGCCTCAAGTATTGCCGATAAGCAAGCCGTCGAACAATTAAAAACGCGCGTGGGTCGGCTAAGCTTCCCATCGATTTGCCGTGGCGGATGCTTCGCCCCGCCGCGCAGAATGGGCTTTCGGTCCATGAAACCCGCGACTTTTTGTCGAAATCGGCGTTGTCACGTCAGCGCCGGTTTCGCGTCGCTAATTGTTGCGCTATGCAGCGCGTGAGCCAGCAGAATACGAGAAATGGCAAGCCAGTGAGGGGTCGATGAGCGAAGTCGAACGCGAGAGCATGGAATTCGATGTGGTGATCGTCGGCGCCGGTCCCGCCGGGCTTGCCGCCGCGATCCGCCTGAAGCAGCTCAATCCCGACCTTTCGGTCGTCGTCCTGGAGAAGGGCGGCGAGGTCGGCGCCCATATCCTTTCGGGCGCTGTCGTCGATCCGATCGGCATCGACCGCCTGCTACCAGGCTGGCGCGAAGAGGATGGCCATCCCTTCAAGACGCCGGTGACGGCGGATCATTTCCTGGTGCTCGGGCCAGCCGGCTCGTTCCGCCTGCCCAACATGCTGATGCCGCCGCTGATGAACAATCACGGCAACTACATCGTCTCGCTCGGCAATGTCTGTCGCTGGCTGGCGACCAAGGCCGAGGCGCTTGGTGTCGAGATCTATCCGGGTTTCGCCGCAGCCAGCCTCGTCTACAACGATGCCGGCGCCGTCACCGGCGTCATCACCGGCGACATGGGTGTCGAGAAGGACGGAACGCACGGCCCGTCTTACGCGCCTGGCATGGCGCTGATGGGCAAGTATGTGCTGATAGGCGAGGGCGCGCGCGGCTCTTTGGCCAAGCAGCTGATCGCCAAGTACCAGCTCGCCGAAGGCCGCGAGCCGGCCAAGTTCGGCATCGGCCTGAAGGAGCTGTGGCAGGTCAAGCCGGAGAACCACAAACCTGGGCTGGTGCAGCACTCCTTCGGCTGGCCGCTGGACCTGAAGACCGGTGGCGGCTCCTTCCTCTACCATCTGGAGGACAACCAGGTGGCGGTCGGCTTCGTCGTCCACCTCAACTACAAGAACCCGTACCTCTCGCCCTTCGAGGAATTCCAGCGCTTCAAGACGCATCCGGCCATCGCCGGCACCTTCGAGGGCGCCAAGCGCATCGGCTACGGCGCGCGCGCCATCACCGAGGGCGGCTGGCAGTCGGTGCCGAAGCTCTCCTTCCCGGGCGGCGTGCTGATGGGCTGCTCGGCGGGCTTCGTCAACGTGCCGCGCATCAAGGGTTCGCACAATGCGGTGCTCTCCGGCATGCTGGCGGCCGAGCATGCGGCCGAGGCGATTGCCGCCGGACGCGCCAATGATGAGCTCGCTTCCTATGAAGAAGCCTGGCGCGGCAGCGACATCGGCAAGGACCTGAAGAAGGTGCGCAACGTCAAGCCGCTCTGGTCGCGCTTCGGCACTGTCGTCGGCGTTGGCATCGGCGGTCTCGACATGTGGCTGAACACGCTGTTCGGCTTCTCGCCTTTCGGCACGCTGAAGCACGGCAAGGCCGATTACGCGGCGCTGGAGCCGGCATCGAAGCATCAGAAGATCGCCTATCCGAAGCCGGACGGCGTATTGACCTTCGACCGGCTCTCCTCGGTGTTCCTGTCCAACACCAACCATGAGGAAAATGAGCCGGTGCATCTGATCGTCGGCGACATGGCGCTGCAGCAGCGCTCCGAGCACGACGTCTTCGCCGGGCCTTCGACGCGCTACTGCCCGGCCGGCGTCTATGAGTGGGTGGACAAGGATGGCAACGCCGCCTCCGACCCCGCTGCCAAGGATGTGCGCTTCGTCATCAACGCGCAGAACTGCGTCCACTGCAAGACCTGCGATATCAAGGATCCGAACCAGAATATCAACTGGGTTCCGCCGCAGGGCGGTGAAGGACCGGTCTACCAGGGCATGTGAGGGGCATCCAAGCGCGGGTGTCCCGCCTGACGGCGAAGCCCGTTGATGCCTTGCGCCGAGTGTGGTCTGCTTGGCTTCCGACCAAGGAGGCCGACATGCGCCTGATGAGCTTGACGACGCTTGCCGTGGCCGGCTTGCTGTCCTGCGTATCGATCACCTTCGCCGGAACGACTGTCACCGTCCATGTGCGCACCTATGACGTTGCCGGGAAGACTGGCGCGGAACTGATCGAGTCGATGGACGGGGTGGGGCCGAAGCACGGCTTCACCACGCGCGCCATCGCCGAAACGGGCTACACCGTGCATTGGGATCTCGATGTGGCGAGAGCCGATGGCGTCTGCCGGCTGCGTGGTGCGCAAGGCAAGATCGACCTGACCTATACCTTCCCGAACCGTACTTCTCCGGCAGGTCCAGCGCTAAGCCGCCGGTGGGATCGTTTCATGGCCGGTGTACGGCAGCACGAGCACACCCATGGCCGCATCGCGATGCGCATGATGCGGGCGACGCAGACCGCGCTCGCCGGCCTGCAGCAGCCGGGCACTTGGTTCTGCTTGGGCCTTCATCGTGAAGCCAAGCGGCGCATCGACGCGATCTATGCCGAGTACGAGGCGAAGCAGAACGCATTCGACGTGCGCGAGCATCGCCCAGGCGGCCATGTCGAGCATCTGGTAGATGCGCTGACCGGAAAGAACTGAGAGGCACTCAGCCGCGGGGCCCGGAAACCGGGCCGCTTGAAGCCAGCCCCGACGCATGCCCATCCTCCGGATCCTTGTCGTCGGGCCGCAGCGTGAACTCCACCAGAACCGGCAGATGATCCGATCCGGTGTCCTCGAGCCGTGTCGATGACAGGATCGTCACGCCGCCCTTGCTGAACACCTGGTCGATCGGCAGACCGGCAAAGCGCCGCAGGAAGTCCGGCAGCTTTCTGTGCAGCCATGTCGGACCGGCCGAGGGCATGACGGTCAGGCCGCCGAGCGAGGCGACGCGCCGCACCGCGGCGCTCCATGGGACCGCGTTGCAGTCGCCGGCCACGATCGCCGTCTCGCCGAGCGTGGAAAGCGGCTCCGCCAGCTCGCCGATCTGCCAGTACTGCTCGCGCGGCCAGGGCCAGCTGAGATGGATTGCGGCGACATCGACGCCAATGCCGCCGAAATCGACCGTGGCGGTCGCCATCGCGCCACGTGGATCGCACTGCGGATCGGTGCCCGCAGCGAACGGCCGGCGCGAGAGCAGCGCGACGCCGAATACGCCGTTCGGATAGGGGCAGAGGATCCGGTAGGGATAGGCGCTTTTGATGTAGCCCAGTTCGGTCGCCCACATCGCGGACACCTCATCGAGGGTGATCACGTCGGGATTGGTGCGGCCGATCAGCGACAGCACCTTCTTGGGCGTCGGATTGTCGAAGCGCAGGTTCATCTGCAGCAGGCTGTAGACGATCCGGTCGGCGGGCTTGGCGACCGCCGGCCGCGGCCATAGCCTGGGCAGCGCCTGCGTCGTTGTGACGAAGCTGGCGATGGCGAACAGCAGCGCTGCGACGGCCTGCAGCCGGTAGGAAGTGGCGAGCAGCGGCAGCGCCAGCAGCGCCGTGAGCACGCTGAGATGCATGCGGAAATGCGAGAAGGAATCGAAGGCCGGATGCAGCGCGCCGAAGAACCCGGCCAGAAGCGCTGCCGAGCATGCCATCGTCGCCAGGAATGCCAGCCCAGCCGTCATGTTCGAGCGCGCGCCGCCTGTTGTCATCCCGGTCGTGATCTGCCGAATGCCGCCGGCAATCCCTTCCTGCTTATCGGCCAATTCGGGGTACGGGCAAGATGAAGAATTGCCACGCTGGTGCTCGCGGCTGCCGCCAGGTCACTGGAAAGCCGTTTCGGAAAAGCTCCTGAGCTTGCGCGAGTGCAGCCGCTCCATCGGCATTTCGGCCAGCTTCTCCATCGCCCTGATGCCGATGGTGAGATGCTGTGCCACCTGTCGCTTGTAGAATTCCGTCGCCATTCCGGGCAGCTTCAACTCGCCATGCAGCGGCTTGTCGGAGACGCACAGCAGCGTGCCGTAGGGGACGCGGAAGCGGAAGCCGTTGGCGGCGATGGTGGCCGATTCCATGTCCAGCGCGATGGCGCGTGACTGCGACAGGCGCTGCACCGGCCCGCGTTGGTCGCGCAGTTCCCAGTTTCGGTTGTCGATGGTGGCGACGGTGCCGGTGCGCATGATGCGCTTCAAGTCATAGCCGGAAAGTCCGGTCACCTCGGCCACCGCTTCCTGCAGTGCCACCTGGATCTCGGCCAGCGGCGGGATCGGCACCCAGACCGGCAGGTCGTCGTCCAGCACGTGGTCCTCGCGCACATAGGCGTGCGCGAGCACGTAGTCGCCGAGCGCCTGCGTGTTGCGCAGGCCGGCGCAGTGGCCGAGCATGACCCAGGCATGCGGCCTCAGCACAGCGATATGGTCGGTGATCGTCTTGGCGTTGGACGGGCCGACGCCGATATTGACCATGGTGA
>NZ_JANINM010000428.1 GCF_024509055.1 Mesorhizobium sp.
AAGGAAAACGGCCTCGACCTGCTCGACTCCAAGACCGCGCATTGGGAGACCGAGGAAGCCAACACGCTGATGACCAACTTCCTTACCCAGCATCCGGACATCCAGGGTGTGATGGCGGCCAACGACTCGATGGCGCTTGGCGTCGTCAAGGCGATCGACGCGGCCGGCAAGTCCGGCCAGATCAAGGTCGTCGGCTTCGACAACATCCCGGCCGTCGGCCCGCTGCTGAAGAGCGGCAAGATGCTGGCCACGGTCGAGCAGTATGGCGCGCAGATGGCGGCCATGGGCATCGACTACGGCCTGCGCGAACTCGCCGGCGAGAAATTCTCCGGCTGGGTCAAGACCGACATCAAGCTGATCACCGCCTGAGGCGCGTCGGCATCGGCTGGGCCGATGCCATCGCTCCGCTTCCTCATCATCGCCGCCGGCAATTCCGGCGGCGGTGACGATTCGCCCGCGCCGCTATCGCGGCGGAAGGGCTCGGTTTAGGATTCCGCTGGCCATGGACGCGATTCTCTCCCTTGCAGGGGTCGGAAAGATCTTTCCGGGCGCCGTCGCGCTGAGCGACGTCTCGCTGTCGATCGCGCGTGGCGAGACCCACATCATCCTCGGCGAGAACGGCGCCGGCAAGTCGACGCTGATCAAGCTGCTCGCCGGCATCTATCAGCCGGACAGCGGGACAATCGCCTTCAATAGCGCGCCCTACCATCCGAAGACGCCGCATGACGCGCAGCAAAGCGGCATCCGCATCGTGCACCAGGAGCTCAACCTCCTGCCCTATCTCAGCATCGCCGAGAATTTGATGCTGGAAAACCTGCCGCGCCGCGCCTTCGGCATCGTCGACCGAAAGGCGCTCAACAGCCGCGCCGTGGCGCTGCTCGAGGAGGTCGGCCTCGACATCGATCCGCGCACTCGCGTCGAGGCGCTCGGCGTCGCCCAGATGCAACTGGTCGAGATCGCCAAGGCGCTGAGCTATGACGGCAAGCTGCTCGTCCTCGACGAGCCGACGGCGACGCTGACGCCGCCGGAGATCGAACGGCTCTTCGCCATCATCAAGCGGCTGAAGGCCAAGGGCGTCACCATCATCTACATCTCGCACCGCCTGCATGAGGTGTTCGAGATCGGCGACCGGGTGACTGTCCTGCGCAATGGCAAGCTCGTCGCGACGCGCGACCTCCATGGGCTCACCGTCCCCGATCTTGTGCGCATGATGATCGGCCGCGACATCGCCGACGAATATGGCTTCGACGCCGCGATTGAGCCGGGCGCGGTAGCGCTGAGCGTCGCCAACCTGAAGCGCGATGCGACGACGCCCGCCATCTCCTTCGATGTGCGGCATGGAGAGATCCTGGGCATAGCCGGGCTGGTCGGCAGCGGCCGGACGGAGGCCATGCGCGCTCTGTTCGGCGCTGATCCCAAGCTCGACGGCGTCATCCAGATCGACGGAAAGCCGGTGGCGATCGCGGCGCCCAAGGATGCCGTACGGCATGGCTTGAGCCTGCTCACCGAGGACCGCAAGGGACAGGGCCTGCTGCTCGACATGGCGGTCGACAAGAACATCACCATCACCGACCTCGGCAAGGTTTCACACCACGGCTTGCTCAACCGCCAGGCCGAGACGGCGGCGGCAAACGACCTCGTAGGCCAGCTGCGCGTCAAGACGAGCTCGATCGAGCAGGCGGTGCGCAACCTGTCCGGCGGCAACCAGCAGAAGGTGGTGCTGGCCAAATGGCTGTTCCGCGGCACCTCGACGCTGATCCTCGACGAGCCGACGCGCGGCGTCGATATCGGCGCGCGGCGCGAGATCTACCAATTGCTCTGGATGCTGGCGGCTCAGCAGAAGGGCATCATCATGGTGTCGTCCGACCTGCCCGAGCTGATGGGCATGTGCCACCGCATCATCGTCTTTTCCAAAAACAAGATCGTCGGCGAGGTGCCGCGCGCCGAGTTCGACCAGGAGCGCATCCTTTCGCTCGCCTACCAGGAGTATGTGCGACCATGAGCGAGACGTCAGAATCCATCGTGTCGACGCCTGTTTCCCCCGGACGGGCGAAGTTCCTGCGCTTCCTGATCCGCGACGCCGGCGTGCTTCTGGCGCTGGTGCTCATCACCTTGTTCTTCTCGGTGAGCGCGCCCTATTTCGCGACGCCCGGCAATGCGCTGAAGATCTTCGTGCAGATCGCGATCAACACTGTGCTTGCCGCCGGCATGACCTTCGTCATCCTCACCGGCGGCATCGACCTTTCGGTTGGTTCGGTGCTGGCGCTCTGCACCGTGGTCGGGGCGACTGTGATGATCAACGAGAGCCTGTCGCCGGCGGTGGCGATCACGCTGGCGCTGCTCGCCTGCATGGCGACCGGGGCGGTGTGCGGCTTTCTCAACGGCTGGATCTCGACGCGCTGGAAGATCCCCTCCTTCATCGTCACGCTCGGCATGCTGAACATGGCCGCGGGCGCGGCCCGCGTCGTCAGCGACAATTCGACCATCACCGGCCTGCCGCAAAGCTTCGTCGATTTCGGCAACCTGATCATCGGCGGCTTCCTGCCGTCGATCTTCCTGGTCGCGGTGCTGGTCATCGCCGCCGGTTGGTTCGTGCTGCGCTTCACCGTGTTCGGCCGCATGATCTTCGCCGTCGGCACCAATGACGAGGCGGTGCGGCTCTCCGGCCACAATCCGGATTTCTACAAGGTCGCGGCTTTCACCATCAGCGGGCTCACCGCGGGCATCGCAGCCATGGTCTATCTGTTGCGCCTCAACATCGGCAGCCCGATCGCCGGTGTCGGCTACGAGCTCAACGCGATCGCCGCCGTCATCATCGGCGGCACCAGCCTGAGCGGCGGCAAGGGCTCCATCATCGGCACGCTCGTCGGCGCCTGCATCCTGCAGGTGCTCTCGACCGGGCTGCAGCTGCTCGGCGTCGGCGACAATTTCAAACCGATCGTGATCGGGCTTGTGATTGTGCTTGCCGTCATCCTCGACGCATACCGGGAGCGGCTGTTGCGCAAGATTCGCTAGGGAGACCAGGGCCATGACGACGATTGCCGATGTCGCACGCCACGCGGGGGTATCCGTCGCAACGGTCTCACATGTGATGAACCGCACGCGCCATGTCGAGCCCGAGACGGCGGAGCGGGTGCGCGCCGCGATCGCGGCGCTGCGCTACAGCCCGAACTCGGTGGCGCGGAGCCTGCGGCGCGGCGAGACCAAGACCATCGGGCTGCTGCTTCCCGACAATTCCAATCCGTTCTTCGCCAGCGTGGCGCGCCAGATCGAGGACGCGGGCTTCGTCGCCGGCTATACGGTGATCCTGTGCAATTCCGACGGCAATGCCGAGAAGGAGGAGCGTTATCTCTCGGTGCTGATGGCCAAGCAGATCGACGGGCTGATCTTCGCCGGTTCCTCCGACCATGCGCGGGTGTTCGCGCGGCTGCTCCCCAGTGTGCCGGCGGTGCTGCTCGACCGCGAGATCCATTCCGTGCATGTCGACTCGGTGCTGGTCGACCACGATCACGGCGGCTATCTCGCCGGCCGGTATCTTGTCGGGCTCGGTCATCGCAACATCGGCGTCATAGGCGGCCCTCGCGATTCGAGTTCCAGCCCGGCCCGCCTGCGCGGCTTCATCAGGGCGCTCGAGGAGGCCGGGCTCGAGCTGCCGGCCGCATCGATCGTCGATTCCGACTACCATTTCGCCGGCGGCCGGCTGGCGATGGAGCGGCTGATGGAGCAGGCGCCGGGGATCAGCGCGGTCTTTGCCTGCAACGACCTGATGGCCATGGGGGCGATCACCGCGCTGCGTTCGCGCGGTCTGCGCGTCCCCGACGACATCTCGATGATCGGCTTCGACGACATTCCCTATGCCGTCACCACATGGCCGCCGCTGACGACGATCGCGCAGCCGGTGGAATTTATCGGCACGCGGGCGGTCAGCCTGCTGCTGGAGCGGCTCGGCGAGCCGACGGCGCCCTCAAGGCGCGAGGTGCTGGCGCCGGTGCTGGTCGAGAGGGAAAGCTGCGCGCCGGCGCGCAAATAGCACGCCGGGCTATTCGCTTACGCCGCCGACTGCAGGGCGGCCCTGAGCAGCATACCGAACAGGTCGCGCGGTTCGTCGGGATCGGCGAGCAAGTCGAGCTCCTCGTAAAGGCCGGTTGCCTTGAGCTGGTCGCGGACGTAGCGCAGGGCTGAAAAATCCTCGGTGGCGAAGCCGACGGAATCGAACAGCGTGATCTGCTCCGCCGTCGTGCGTCCCTTGGCCTGGCCGGTCATCACCTGCCACAGCTCGGTCACCGGATGGTCGGCGTCGAGCTGCTGGATCTCGCCCTCGATGCGTGTCTGCGGCGGGAACTCGACGAAGATGTCGGAGCGCAAGAGGATGTCGCGATGCAGCTCCGTCTTGCCGGGACAGTCGCCGCCGACGGCGTTGATATGGACGCCGGAGCCGACCATGTTGTCGGTCAGGATGGTGGCGTACTGCTTGTCGGCCGTCACTGTGGTGATGATGTCGACGCCTTCCACTGCCTCTTGCCCGGTCGAGCAGATGGTGATGTCGAAACCCTTGCCGGCGAGGTTGCGGGCGCATTTTTCCGAGGCAGTGCGGTCTATGTCGTAAAGCCGCAGCCGGTCGATGCCGAGCAGCGCCTTGAAGGCGATGGCCTGGAACTCGGACTGGGCGCCATTGCCGATGATGGCCATGGCTTGGCTGCCCTTCGGCGCGAGGTATTTGGCCGCGACGGCGGAGGTGGCCGCGGTGCGCAGCGCGGTCAGGATCGTCATCTCGGTCAACAGCATCGGATAGCCGGAGCCGACATCGGCCAGCACGCCGAAGGCGGTGACGGTCTGGCGGCCCTCGCGCATGTTCTTGGGATGGCCGTTGACATATTTGAAACCGTAGAGGCGGCCGTCGCTGGTCGGCATCAGCTCGATGACGCCGTCATGGCTGTGCGAGGCGATGCGCGGCGTCTTGTCGAACAGCTCCCAGCGGCGGAAATCCTCCTCGATATAGGCTGCAAGCTCGGTCAGGAACCGCTCGACTCCAACGGTGAGCACAAGCTTCATCATGCGGTCGACGCTGACGAAGGGGACGATGGCGAGGCGCGAAGGCTGGGTCATGCTCAAATGCTTCCGGAGTGGCTGCGGGTCGGGCGGTCCATGATGCGGCGGCCCATCAGGCTGGCGGTGAGGTCGACCATCAGGGTCGCGGTGCGGCCGCGCTCATCCAGGAACGGGTTCAGCTCGACGAGGTCGAGGCTTGAGACGAGGCCGCTGTCCGACAGCATCTCCATCACAAGGTGCGCCTCGCGGAAAGTCGCGCCGCCGGGAACGGTGGTGCCGACCGCCGGCGCGATCGACGGGTCGAGGAAGTCGACATCGAGGCTGACATGCAGCAGGCCGTTTTCCTTCTCGACGGCCGCCAGGAAGGCGCGCAGCAGCGGCGCGATGCCGTGCTCGTCGATGGCGCGCATGTCGTGCACGGTGACGCCCGCCTCGCCCAGCGCGTGGCGCTCGGCCGGATCGACGCTGCGCAGGCCGATGGCGCAGATGCGGGCGGGGTCGACGGGGGTGGCCAGGTCGGGGAAATAACCCTGGAAGCCGTGGCGCCCGCTGGCATAGGCGAGCGGCACGCCGTGCAGGTTGCCGCTGGCGGTGGTGTCGAGCGTGTGGAAATCGGGATGGGCGTCGAGCCAGAGCACGAAGAGCGGGCGACCGCGTTCGGCGGCCCGGCGCGCCACGCCGGACACCGTGCCGGCGGAGATCGAGTGGTCGCCGCCGAGGAAGATCGGCATGGCGTCCAGGGAAGCCTCGTAAGCGGTTTCGGCAATCGCCGTCGTCCAGGCGGCGATCTCCGGCAAGGCCTTCAGCGCGAGATTGCCATGGATGACAGGGCGGGCGACCGCTTTCTGCACCGCGCCCCAGTCCTCGACCTCGTGGCCGAGCTCGGAAAGCACCGAGACGAGCCCCGCGGTGCGGAGCGCGCTTGGCCCCATCTCGCATCCCATCCTGCCCGCGCCGTCCTGCACCGGCGCGCCTACGATCCTGCAGCGCATGATTTTCCCGCCTTTCGATTGATCGCGCGATTGGATCATCGAAGCCTGGCGGTTTGAACAGGCAAAATTGGCATTTCGCGAAGAATGGCCTATCATATTGGACATATACTCTGATCGAAATGGACAATCATGGATGTACTCGACGAAAGACTGGTGACGCTGCTGAGGCACGATGCGCGGCGCAGCGTCTCTGACCTCGCGGTCGACCTCGGCGTCTCGCGCGCCACGGTCAGGGCGCGCATGGAGCGGCTGGAAAAATCGGGCGAGATCATCGGCTATACGGTGGTGTTGCGCGCCGACGCGGTCGACCAGCGCATTCGCGGAGTCATGCTGATCGAGATCGAGGGCCATGCCGCCGACCGTGTCATCCGGGCGCTGGGCGGCTTTCCGGAAGTCTCGACCGTCCACACCACCAATGGCCGCTGGGATCTGGTGGTGGAACTGGGCACCGCCTCGCTCACCGACTTCGACGCGGTGCTGCGCAGGATAAGGCTAATCCCCGGGATAACGGGGAGCGAGACCAGCCTGCTGCTGGCGACGCCGAGGACAACAAGGGCGAGGCTCGCTTAGTTTCCGGAGGCGCGGCCTTGGATTAGAGCCTTTCACCGTTTCATGGAAACGGCGAAAGGCTCTATCTCTTTGTTTTTACGCAATCCGGACGGAAAACCGTTTCACACTTTTCCTGGAATTGCTCTAAAGCAGCGTCACCTTGCCGCTTTCGACATCGAAAAAGGCCGCCACGACCGAGAGCTTGCCGTCCTTCACAAGGCCCGCGAGTACCGGCGAGGACTCCCTGAGAAGCTGTGCCTGGATCTTTGCGTTGGCCGCCGTTGCCGCCTTGAGGTCGGCGCCAGCCTCGTTGATCGCGGGGCGGATGTACCGGTAAAGCGAACTGATCTGCCCTGGCACCGCCTTGCCGTCGATGGTGGCCTGGACGGCGCCGCAATTGCCATGGCCCAGCACCACGATCACCTTGGTCCCCAGCACGGCCGCGCCGTATTCGATGCTGGCGATAATCTCGGAGGTCGCGATGTTGCCGGCGACGCGGTTGACGAACACATGGCCGATGCTCTGATCGAAGATCAGCTCCACCGGCACGCGCGAATCGGCGCAGGAGAGCACACTGGCAAAAGGCTCCTGCTTTTCCGCCGTGTTCTGTTGCAGGATCGCAAGGTCTTCTTCGTAGAAGGTCAGCTTCCGGTCGATAAAGCGCTGATTGCCGTCCATCAGGGCCTGCAGCGCCTCGGCCGGTGTCTTGGTGCTCTGCGCCATCGCGGCCGTAGGCACCGCGAGTTCCGCCGTGGCGCCGACGATCACGCTGGCCGCTGCACCCGCAAGCGTGGCGCCCAGCAGGCGACGGCGCGAGAAGGACACGGCCGCTCCATCGACATTTGCATGGCTATGACAGCCACAGCCCGGTCCCTGACATGCCTCCAGTCCGTTCATCAACGTCACTCCTCCCGCTTTGATTTGGGGGATGGCCGAGCTGGACCACCCCTGCCGACGCGGAGATTAGCTGGAATAGCAATATTAGCAATCTCTCATATTGCGGCCATCGAACCCTCGGCAGTGTCGCGCGACTTCGCGATTTGGCGATGCCTAGGGATGAATGATGGTGCGAAGAGCGTTTGTGATGTTTAACCGCCGGCTGCGCTCAAGACCCGAGCGCGCCTCCTGAAATCCAAACGCTTTTAGGAGAACACCATGAAACATCTCCTCGCACCGATAATGGCCGGGCTGTTCGTAGCCTCCACCGGCATGGCCCTGGCCACCGATGTCCACACCGTGACAGGCACGACGGGCCAGCCCAGCCAAACGATCGGCAGCCTTCAGACGGGGAGCGCCACGCCAGGACACGCCGCCTCCGCCCCGGGTTCGGCCTTCAACCCTGATGGGAACGCTGGAACGCACTATGCAGGCCAACAGCCGCAGAACTCGAAGAATCCGAAGAGCGTGGCTCAGTACGACGTCGCCGGGTTCCAGCAGTCGCACAATCACTAAGTGGCAGCCTGAAAGCGAAAAAGCCGCGGCAAACCGCGGCTTTTCGTTTGCTTGATCCCCTGAGGGAAACTGGAGCGGGTGAGGCGATTCGAACGCCCGACCCCAACCTTGGCAAGGTTGTGCTCTACCCCTGAGCTACACCCGCTCGCGCGGCCTTGGGCCGCAAGCCGCGCCTATATGGCCGAAGAGCGCGGCGATTGCAACAGGGAAATGACGGTCTTTTTGGCCGCAGCCAAAAGGCGCCGGTCTGGCGGGGCATGGGCGCGCAGATCGCCCAGGTCGGGCCGTGTCGGCCTTGCCCCATTGCCACGATTGGCCGTAAACGGCATGACCCCTGCAGTTGTGAGGACCGATGCCGAAGACCGAAGCCGAGCTCAACGCCTTTCTTGCCGATCTCGGCATTTCCGTCACCACGGTCAGGCACCCGGCGCTGTTCACGGTCGCCGATTCGCAGGCGCTGCGCGGCGAGATTCCCGGCGGTCATACCAAGAACCTCTTCCTGAAGGACAAGAAGGACAATTATTTCCTCGTCACCGTCGGCGAGGAGGCCGTGGTCGATCTCAAGCAGATCCATCAACTGATAGGCGCGGCCAGCCGGGTTTCGTTCGGCAAGCCGGAAATGCTGATGGAGCTGCTCGGCGTCATTCCGGGCGCGGTCACCGTCTTCGGCCTGATCAATGATGCGGCCGGGCGGGTCAAGGTCGTTCTCGACCAGGAGTTGATGAGCCACGACGTCATCAACGGCCATCCGCTCACCAATGAGGCGACGACGGCCATTGCCGCCGCCGATCTGATCAGATTCGTCGAGGCAACCGGCCACGATCCTGTTATCTTGAAAGTCTCGGGCTGATCGCCACATGTGGGCGAAACCGAAATCCGACAATGACGCGCCGCGCCCCGTTGGCGGCGGCGCGACCGAAAGGGCGACGACATGAGTGACAACAACCCGTTCAACGGCTCATATGGCGCCAGTGGCGGCCAGTACGCCCAGACCGTGCAGTATGGCGGAACGGAGGGCGAGAAGGCGAAGCTCTCGCTCGGCGAGGCGCCGACGGCGGCAGAGCTGATCAAGGACACGACCACGGCCACCTTTGCCGCGGACGTCATCCAGGAATCACGCCGCCAGCCGGTGCTGGTCGACTTCTGGGCGCCGTGGTGCGGTCCGTGCAAGCAGCTGACGCCGCAGCTCGAAAAGGCGGTCAAGGCCGCGGGCGGCAAGGTCAAGCTGGTCAAGATGAATATCGACGACCACCCCTCGGTCGCGGGCCAGCTGGGCATCCAGTCGATACCGGCGGTCATCGCCTTCAAGGACGGCCAGCCGGTGGACGGCTTCATGGGCGCGGTTCCCGAAAGCCAGATCACGCAATTCATCCAGAAGGTCGGCGGCAAGGGCGGCGGTGCGCCGCAGATCACCGATGCGCTGGCCGTCGCCGCGGAAGCGCGAGCAGCCGGGGACGTCCAGACCGCCGCCGACATCTATGACGCGATCCTGGAGCAGGCGCCGGAGACGATCGAGGCGGTGGCGGGCCTGGGCGAGATCCTGTTCGATGCCGGTGACAGCCAGGGCGCCGAGGCTGTGCTTGCGCGTGCGCCGGAGGACAAGAGGGACGCGCCGGCGCTTGCCGCGCTGCGCGCCAGGATGACGCTTGCCGCGCAGGCCGCAGCACTCGGCAACCCGGCTGAGTTCGAACGCCGGCTCGCTGCCGATCCGAACGATCACCAGGCGCGCTTCGATCTGGCGATGGTCCAGAACGCGCATGGCGAGCGGATGAAGGCCGCCGAGAACCTGCTGGCGATCGTCAAGGCCGACCGGACATGGAACGACGACGGCGCGCGGGCGCAGCTGTTGAAGTTCTTCGAAGCGTGGGGAATGACCGACGAGGCGACGCTTTCGGCGCGGCGCAGGCTGTCGTCGCTGCTGTTCTCCTGACCGCTTTGCCGGCTTTATTTGCCGGGCGGTCTTGCGGCGTCACGTGAGCGCGCCAGATAGGCAGCAGGCCGACCGTGGCCTGCTCCCGCCAATGAAGCGACTTGCATGCGCCCGGCTGCGACAGAGGAGATTGCAGGTTTGACATTGTTGCCGGCAACACATTCGGAGGGTTGAGGTGCAGGTCGGAAACGCCCGCTACCGGCTGGCGAAGGATTTTCCGGCGGCGATCCCGGTGTTTCCGCTCGCCGGAGCGCTGCTTCTGCCGGGCGGGCGCATGCCGCTCAACATTTTCGAGCCGCGCTACCTGCAGATGGTGGACGAGGCGATTGGAGGCGCCCGGCTGATCGGCATGATCCAGCCCAGCCTCGACGGCGCGCTGCGCGGCGACGGCGAGCCGGAGCTGTGCAGCGTCGGCTGCGCTGGACGCATCATTTCGCTGACCGAGACCGGCGACGGCCGCTACCTGATCTCGCTGCAGGGCGTCTGCCGCTTCCGGACGACGCATGAGATGACGGTGAAGACACCGTTCCGGCAGTGCCGGATCGCGCCGTTCCTCGCCGATCTCGAAGAGGACCAGGCCGGCGCGGATGTCGATCGGCCGGCCCTGCTCAAGGCGTTTCGCGCCTATCTCCAGGCCAACGATCTCGAAGCCGACTGGGAAAGCGTCAGCCGCGCCGAGAACGCCATGCTGGTCAATGCGCTTTCGATGATGGCGCCTTACGGTCCGGCCGAAAAACAGGCGCTGCTCGAGGCCGCCGACCTGAAGACGCGGGCCGAGACGTTGATCGCCATCACCGAAATGACGCTGGCGCGCGAGGGTGAGGACTTTGGCTCGAGCCTCCAGTAGAATGGCGGCACATCTGGGCTGGGAAGAGGACATCATGGCGGCGGACGGACGCGACGGGCGGAAAGCCATGGTCGACCCGAGATTGCTGGAGTTGCTCGCCTGCCCGCTGACCAAGGGGCCGCTGAGTTGGGATCCGGAACGCGGCGAGCTGATCTCGCGGGTGGCGAAGCTCGCCTACCCGGTGCGCGACGGCATCCCGATCATGCTGCCCTCGGAAGCGCGCGCGATCTCGGCCGAGGACCTGCTTGCACCGCCGCCACCGCGATTGAGCGGGCCATCGTGATTGGGCGAAGCCTGTCCCTGTTGCGCTCCAGGATAACGAAGGCGTCTGTGCCTCACTGAAAGTTCCGGCCCTTGGGCATGACCTCCTGGGCCGCGCCAGACAACGTCGCGATGTCCTGCCGGACGGGCAGGCTTGCCTGACGCTCCGGCCGTTCGGAAAGCCCCGCGGGTTGATGCTCTATAGTGGGTGCCTGCAAAAGCGCGCTCAGCCAGGGCGTAAGGTCCTCGATCCTGTCGGCGACGATGTGGATGACGTCCGATTCATGCTGCAGCTTGCCGGAGACCCGGATGAAGCGCGCGCCCATCACCACCGAGCGGAAGCGATCGAAGACGCGTGGCCAGATGATGACATTGGCGATCGATTTTTCGTCCTCCAGGGTGAGGAAGATCGCGTTGCCCTTGCCCGGACGCTGCCGCACCAGCACGAGACCGGCGACGGAAACGCGGCGCCCGTCGCGCACCGAGGGCAGCTCGGCATTGGGCGTGATGCCGGCACGGGTCAGCCGCTCGCGCAGGAAGGCCACGGGATGCGCCTTCAGGGAAAGGCCGAGCGAGCGGTAGTCGTGGACGACATGCTCGCCGAGCGGCATTTTCGGCAGCTTCGTTTCCGGTTCCAGCTCCCGCAGACGCAGCGTCGGCTGGTCAAAGAGCGGTAGCTTTTCGGCGGCACTTTTGCCGTCGAGCGCGCGCACTTCCCAAAGGGCTGCGCGGCGGTCGAGGCCGAGCGAGCGGAAGGCATCGGCTTCGGCGAGCCGTTCGATCTCGCCGACATCGAGGCCCGAACGCAGCCAGACATCCCGGACCGACACGTAACCATCGCCGCGCTGCGCGACGACGGCTTCCATGCGTGTTTCGGAGAGGCCCTTGATCTGGCGGAAGCCGAGCCGCACGGCATGAGCCGTCTCGATGACACCGCGCATCGATGTATGACGTGCGAGGATGCGCGACGGATCGAAGGCGGCGTCCTCGAGCGTGCAATCCCAGACGGAATGGTTGATGTCGACCTCGCGCACCTCAACGCCATGGTCGCGCGCGTCGCGGACGAGCTGGGCCGGCTGGTAGAATCCCATCGGCTGCGCGTTCAGGATCGCGGCGCAGAAGACGTCCGGATAGAAGGTCTTGAACCAGCAGGAGGCATAGACCAGAAGCGCGAAGGAAGCCGCGTGGCTTTCCGGGAAGCCATATTCGCCAAAGCCTTCAATCTGCTTGAAGCAGCGCTCGGCGAAGTCCTTCTCGTAGCCGTTGTTGACCATGCCGTCGATCATGCGCTGGCGGTAATTGCCGATCGTGCCGGTGCGCTTGAAGGTCGCCATGGCGCGGCGCAGTTCGTCGGCCTCGCCAGGCCGGAAGCCGCCGGCGACGATGGCGATCTTCATCGCCTGCTCCTGGAACAGCGGCACGCCCAGCGTCTTGCCCAAGATCTTCTCCAGCTCCGGGTTGGGATAATTCACATCCTCCTTGCCCTGCCGTCTACGCAGATAGGGATGCACCATGTCGCCCTGGATCGGACCCGGCCGCACGATCGCCACCTCGATGACGAGGTCGTAGAAGTTCTTCGGCCTGAGGCGCGGCAGCATCGACATCTGCGCGCGCGATTCGATCTGGAAGACGCCGAGCGTGTCGGCGCGCTGGATCATGGCGTAGACGCGCCTGTCTTCCTCCGGGAGGGTGGCGAGCACATAGGGCTGTCCATACTCATCCCGCGCCCGCGGGTAATGATCGGTGAGCAGGGTGAAGGCACGTTTCAGGCAGGTCAGCATGCCGAGCGCCAGCACGTCCACCTTGAGGATCTTCACCGCGTCGAGGTCGTCCTTGTCCCACTCGACCATCTTGCGCTCCTCCATCGCCGTCTTGACGATGGGGACGACCTCGTCGAGCCGGTCGCGGGTGATGACGAAGCCGCCGACATGCTGCGAGAGGTGGCGGGGAAAGCCCATGATCTCGTTGGCGCGCTCCAGCACCTGGCGCGACAGCGGATCGGTGCGATCGAGGCCGCCGGCATTGGCTTCCCTTTCGCCGAGCTCGGAAGTAGACCAACCCCAGATCGTGCTCGACAGGGCGCTCCTGACGTCCTCGGAAAGACCCATGGCCTTGGCCACTTCGCGCAGCGCCGAGCGGCCGCGATAGCTGATGACGGCGGCGGCCAAAGCCGTGCGTTTGGCGCTGTATTTTTCGTAGATGTACTGGATGACCTCTTCGCGCCGCTCATGCTCGAAGTCGACATCGATGTCGGGCGGCTCGTTGCGCTCCTCCGAGATGAAGCGTTCGAACAGCGTGTCGATCCGCTCCGGCCCGACTTCGGTGATGCCGATGCAGAAACAGATGATGGAATTGGCGGCCGAGCCCCGGCCCTGGCAAAGGATATCCTTGCCGCGCGCGAATTTGACGATGTCGTGGACGGTGAGGAAGTAGCGCGCATAGTTCAGGCGTTCGATCAGGGCGAGCTCGCTGTCGATGCGCTGTGTGACATGGTCAGGGATGCCGGCGGGATAGCGCTGCGCCGCGCCTTCGCGCGCCAGGCGCTCGAGCTCGGCCTGCGGCCCAAGGCCGGATTCGGTCGGCTCGTCCGGATAATTGTATTCGAGATCGCTGAGCGAGAAGGTGAGCTCATCCGCGAAGCGCAGCGTTTCCGCCAGCGCTTGCGGATGACGGCGAAAAAGACGCGCCATCTCCAGCGGCGGCTTCAGATGGCGTTCGGCATTGGCCGTGAGCTCCAGGCCGACCTCGGAAACCGGCGTGTTGAGGCGGATCGCGGTCAGCACATCCTGCAGCGGACGGCGCTCGGCGGCATGGTAGAGCACGTCGTTGGTCGCCATCAGCGGAACGCCGGCCTGCTCGGCAATCGCCGCCGCCTGTTCGACGCGGAAGCGGTCATTGCCGGCATAATCCGGCGCCACGGCAAGACGAAGCGCGGCGCCAAAACGATTTTCGAGCCGGCTAACAAGAACCAGATTGTCCTCGGCGCCGCCGGACAGGTTGGGTAGAACCGCCAACGACATCAGGTCGCCCCATTCGAGCAGGTCGTTCAACTCGAGCAACGTCGCGCCCTTCTCATTCTCGTCGCGCAGGTTGGCCTGGGTGAGCATGCGGCAGAGGTGCCCCCAGCCCTTGCGGTCGCGGGGATAGGCGAGGATATCCGGCGTGCCGTCGCGAAAAACCAGGCGACAGCCAGGATGATAGGCAAGCTTCTCCACCCTGGCCTGCTGCCAGGCGCGCACGACGCCGGCGACCGTGTTGCGGTCGGCAAGTCCGATCGAGGAGAAGCCATGGAATTTGGCCGTGACCACCAGCTCCTCAGGCTTCGAGGCGCCGCGCAGGAAGGAGAAATTCGAGCTTATGCCGAACTCGGCATAGGGGATGGCGGTGAGCGCGTTCATGCGAAGACCCCATGCATGAACCAGCGCGGCGCGGCTTGCGCCGCACTGCCGTAGAGGCCCTGGCGGTAGAGCCAGTAGCGGCGCCCTTCGCTGTCCTCGATGCGGTAATAGTCGCGGGTCGGCGCCTCTTCCTCGCCGGGCAATCGCCGCCACCATTCGGAGGCGATGCGTTCCGGACCTTCTGCGCGGGCGACCCGATAGAGCGCGCGTCGCCAGCGGAAATTCATCGGCGGACCCTCGGGGATTTCGGTCGCCGGCACCTCGATCGGCTCTGGGGAACGGAACAGGCGCATCGGCCGCTCCGGCGGGTAGATGGTCATTGGCGGCGCCGACCGGTCGGATCGGTTCGGCGGCATCCGCCTTTGCGGCGCTTCCGCGAAAGGGAGGATCGCGACGGCGCGCTCCGGCAGATGGCTTTCGACCACGACCGGCTTCAGCACGGCGGCGTCGCCGAGGCGGGCGCGGATGCGGTCGGCGAACAGCGCGATGTCGTCATCATCGTCGTCCACATCGCCGGCAAGGTCGCCCTGCAGCATGTCGAAGGCGGCGACCGAGAGTACGGAGAGCCGCACGAGATCGAAGCCGAAGCCGGCGTCGATGTTCTGCTCCAGCGCGGTGAGCCGCTCATGGAACAGTTTCTTGATCAATCCCGGTTCGCGCATCGGACGCGAGGTGCCGACCGCAATGCGGCTGACGGCGCCGTCGACGCGAAAGAGGAAAAGGGCGAGCGCCCTGGCGCCTTCGCCACGCCGTTCGAGATCGGCTTTCAACGCCGTGGCGAGTCGGCTCACCAGCCGTTCGATGTCGTCGGTCAGCATGACCGGTTCGGCAAGATGGCGCTCGACCGAGAGCGGCGCCACGGGAAGGCGCGGTGAGACAGCCTCGTCGAGCCGGCCGAGCGCCTGGTCGAGGCGCAGCAGCAATGCGGTCCCGAAGCGTCGGGCGAGCGGGGCGCGGGGCGCGGCCATCACGGCACCCGCCGTGCGCAGGCCGACGCTTTCGAGGCTGGCGCGGGTCTCCGGCGCGATGCGCAGCGCCGAAAGCGGCAGCGGCGAAAGAAGCGCCTCCTCCTCGCCGCTGGCAATGATGCGGTCGCCGTGGAAGCGTGCCGCCGCCCAGGCGGCGCCTGGCGTCGAGGCCAGTCCGGCGCGGACATCGAAACCCTGCTGGAAGAAGCGGGTGAGGATCTCGTCCTGCATGGCGCGTTCGCCGCCGAACAGATGCGTGCAGCCGGTGACATCGAGGAACAGCCTGTCATCGCCGTCGATCGCCACCAGCGGCGTGTAGCGGTCGCACCAATCGGCAAGGCCTTCGAGCAGGCGGCGGTCGGCTTCCGCGTCGGCTTCCACCACGTCGATCGAAGGATGCATGGCGCGCGCGTCGGCAATACCCATGCCGCGCTTCAGCTTCAGCGCCTCAGCCCGCTCGTCGAGGGCTGCGATGCGCTGGGCGTTGCTGTCGCGATGGCTGACCACCAGCGGCAGGTGATGCGACGGTCGGGAACGCCAGGACCGCCCCAGGCGCTGGCGCAGGATCCGCTCCGCGCAGAGGTATGGGAACCACAGCGACAGAATTCTCTGTTCTTTCTGCAAAAGCGTGCTCATCGGGGTTCCACTCCAGTGTGAATTGTCCAGGCAGGGCCGCGCGGCTCTTGCCGATATCGACTTTGAAGGCGGGGCGGCCGATCGAGCCGGCGAGCGGCCCGGCGATCGTTTCGCGGCTTGCCGCGGGCGCCGCAGAAACGATCAGGCGCACCGGGGCGGCGGTGGGGTCGGCCTCGCCGGCCTGGCGCAGCAAAAGCACCGGACGGCCGGCATTCTGGGCGCGGGCGTGCAGGCGGCGCGTGGCGGTGAGGTCGAGCCGTTGCGGACTGCCGCGGATTTCGAGGATGACGGCGGCGAAGGCCGTCATGCGGGCGGCTTCCTCGGCGATCCACAGCGCATCGAGCAGTTTCGGCGCTTCGGAAAACAGCAATTGCTCCGGTTCGATGCCGAACAGGGCGCTGAGCCCCCTTGCATAGGGAAGGCCGGCCTCGTGGAAAATTTCCGCCGTGCCGACCCAGAGGATCGGCAGGCCCTGCTTCTCCCGAAGGATCATGCTTACGAGCGAGAGCGCGAAGCCGGCGACGGCGCCGGCATCGCGGGTTTCCAGGCCATGGATTTCACTGAGCGCCGCCTTGGGCAGGCCGCCGCCAAGGGTTGCGTCGAAGCGTTCGATGCCGGTGCGCAGGAACGCGTCCGCCGGGGCCACGGCAAGGCCGCGCCGGACAAGCGTCATGTCCGACCTGGCAGCCTC
>NZ_JANINM010000429.1 GCF_024509055.1 Mesorhizobium sp.
TACATCTTCGGCGCGGTGTGGATCGGCCAGCTTCATGCACAGGCTTTTGGCATTCCGGTGCCTTCACAGTTTCTTTCTTCGCTCCCCTATCTGGCAACCGTCGTGGTTCTCGTTCTAATCTCCCGCAACAAGCGGCTGACGATGATGAACACGCCGGCTTCATTGGGGCAGCCATTCGTTCCGGATCGTTGACAATTACAAAAAGACGGGAAGCTCCAAGGCTTAACTCAGAGAGGTAACACAATGAAAAAACTGCTTATTGCGTTGATGACCACAGCTGCGGCCGTGTCGCTGGCGGCAACCGCCGAGGCGGCCGACAAGCTGAAGGCCTGCTGGGTCTACACAGGCCCGATCGGCGACTTCGGCTACTCCTACCAGCACGACCAGGGTCGCCTCGAAGTCGAGAAGGCGCTGGGCGACAAGGTCGAGACCGCTTACCTCGAAAACGTGTCGGAAGGCCCCGATGCCGACCGCGCCTTCGAGCGTCTGGCGCGCGAGAAATGCAAGATCATCTTCGGCACCTCGTTCGGCTTCATGGACGCCGAGGTGAAGGTCGCCAAGAAGTTCCCGAAGGTGATGTTCGAGCACGCCACCGGCTTCAAGACCGGCGACAATCTCGGCGTCTACAACGCGCGCTTCTACGAAGGCCGCTACGTGCTCGGCCAGATCGCGGCCAAGGAATCGAAGAAGGCCCTTGCCGGCTACATTGTCTCCTTCCCGATCCCGGAAGTGGTGATGGGCATCAACTCCTTCATGCTGGGCGCGCAGTCGGTCAACCCGGACTTCAAGGTCAAGATCGTGTGGGTGAATTCCTGGTTCGACCCGGGCAAGGAAGCGGACGCCGCCAAGGCGCTGTTCGACCAGGGCGCGGACATCATCGTTCAGCACACCGACTCCACCGCTGCCCTGCAGGTTGCCGAGGAGCGCAAGCTGCACGGCTTCGGCCAGTCGTCCGACATGATCAAGTTCGCGCCGAACGCGCAGCTGACCTCGCTTACCGACGAGTGGGGCCCGTATTACATCAGCCGCGTGCAGGCGGCCCTCGACGGCACGTGGAAGCCGGACAATGTGTGGCTAGGCATCAAGGACGGCGCTGTCAAGCTCGCGCCCTATACCAACATGCCCGACGACGTGAAGGCGATGGCCGAAGCGACAGAGAAGAAGATCGCCGGCGGCTGGAACCCCTTCACCGGTCCGGTGTCCAAGCAGGACGGTTCGCCTTGGCTGAAGGACGGCCAGGCTGCCGATGACGGCACGCTGCTCGGCATGAATTTCTACGTCAAAGGCATCGACGACAAGCTGCCGCAGTAAGCGGAGCCGAAGACTTAAAAGGGAAGGGCGCCTTTGCGGCGCCCTTTTCATTTATGCCCTGTCGGACACGCTCGTCCGCGCTTCAGACGGCCGAGCCATAGAGGTCGTAGGCATCGGCCCGCTCGATCTTGACGGTGACAATTTCACCGGCGCGTAGCGGGCGGCGCGACTGGATATGCACCGAACCGTCGATCTCGGGCGCGTCGTATTTGGTGCGGCCCTTGGCCGAGGTGCCATGCGCTTCATCGATCAGCACCGGCAGGCGCTTGCCGACCTTCTTGGCGAGCTGCGCCGCGGAGATCTTCTGCTGGCGCTGCATGAAGCGGTGCCAGCGCGCTTCCTTGATCTCCTGCGGCACCTGCTCGAGGCCGAGATCATTGGAGCGCGCGCCCTTGACCGGCTCGTATTTGAAGCAGCCGGCGCGGTCGATCTTCGCCTCGTCCAGCCAGTCCAGCAGCATCTGGAAGTCTTCTTCCGTCTCGCCGGGGAAGCCCACGATGAAGGTCGAGCGAATGGCAAGGTCGGGGCAGACTTCGCGCCAGCCGCGGATGCGGTCCAGCGTCTTTTCGCCATGAGCCGGGCGGCGCATGTTCTTCAGCACCTGCGGCGAGGCATGCTGGAACGGGATGTCGAGATAGGGAAGGATCTTGCCTTCCGCCATCAGCGGAATGACGTCGGCGACGTGCGGATACGGATACACGTAGTGCATGCGGATCCAGATGCCGAGCTTGCCGAGTTCCTCGGCGAGGTCGAGGAATTTCGCCCGCACCTCACGCTCGCCGAACATGCTGGTCTGGTACTTGATGTCGATGCCGTAGGCGCTGGTGTCCTGCGAGATGACGAGGATTTCCTTGACGCCAGCCTTGGCGAGCTTCTCAGCCTCGCGCAGCACGTCGGCGGCCGGCCGCGAGACGAGATCGCCGCGCAGCGCCGGGATGATGCAGAAGGTGCAGCGGTTGTTGCAGCCTTCCGAGATCTTCAGATAGGCGTAGTGGCGGGGCGTCAGCTTGACGCCCTGCGGCGGCAGGAGATCGATGTAGGGGTCGTGGCTCGGGGGCGCAGCTTCATGGACAGCCGCCATCACGCTCTCATAGGCCTGCGGCCCGGTGATCGCCAGGACATTGGGATGTTTCTCGCGGATAACCTCCGGCTCGGCGCCGAGGCAGCCGGTGACGATGACGCGCCCGTTCTCCGACAGCGCGGAACCGATGGCGTTGAGCGATTCGTCGCGCGCCGAATCGAGGAAACCGCAGGTGTTGACGACGACGAGATCGGCGCCGTCATGCTTGCGCGCGATCTCATAGCCCTCGGCGCGCAGGCGCGTGATGATGCGCTCGGAATCGACGAGCGCCTTCGGGCATCCAAGACTGACGAAACTGACGCGTGGGGCGGACATGGGTAGTCTTTCAGGATTTCGGGATCGCGCGCAGTATCACATCTGTTGCGGCATTGGTATGGGCAAGGGCTGCGGCGAAACGCAACCGCGCGAGCCGCAAGGAATGTTTGCCAGTCGGGCGCTCAGGTCACCGCGTCGCTTACGTGCGGCCAGACTTCCATCGCGCCCCGATAAATCATGTCGAGCGCGACATAGAGTATGATCAGCAAGCCGATATAGGCGATCCAGCGATAACGGTGCAGAAGCTTCGCGATGAAGCTGGCGGCAAGGCCCATCAGGGCGATCGACAGCACGAGGCCGATGACCAGAACCGGGAAATGATCGCGCGCGGCGCCGGCGACCGCCAGGACGTTGTCGAGCGACATCGAAACATCGGCAACGACGATCTGCAGCGCAGCCTGGCCGAGCGTCTTGCGACGGGATTTGGCTGTGCCACCGCTGTCAAGACCAGAGTTGGCCAGTGCCTCCGTGGCTTCGCGTTCGTCGGCATGCGAGGTGCTCAGCTCGCGGTACATTTTCCAACAGACCCAAAGCAGCAATATGCCGCCGGCCAGCAGCAGGCCGACGATGGCGAGCAGCTTGACCGTGACGGCCGCAAACAGGATCCGAAGGACGGTCGCCGCGAGCACGCCGATGAGGATTGCCTTCCTGCGCTGGTCGGCCGGAAGGCCAGCTGCGGCAAGGCCGATGACGATGGCGTTGTCGCCGGCAAGCACAAGATCGATGGCGATGACCTGAAGCAGAGCTGTCAGGCCCGCGGCACTGAAAACATCCATCGGCTTGAACCCCCTGATGTTCGCCGAATGTCGGTCGTCGAATGTGCTGACGGCCTAGCTTGTATAGTTCACGCCCGTCAAGGGAACGGCTGGGACTATGCTCTGCATGGTCGTCCGGTTCGCTGGAAATCAGTCGATCTACGCCGACGGATTGGCGGAGAATCCCAAGCCGCCGACCATCGGTCAATCATAGAGATTGTACCGGGCCCAGTCGGATTCCGGAATCTCGTCGCCGATCTTGTAGCGGAACTGCAGCACCTGCATGTGGTCCGGCGCGGTCTGGCACTTGAACTTCAGCCGGTACCATTGACCCTTGCTGCGAAACGCGGCGCCGGGGCTCCTGATGGCGTCGGCGCTCATCTGTGGGCTGGCGAAAGCGTAGGCGACCACGCGGTCGGCTTTGTAATTGTGATCGTCGTGGCTGATGCGGTCGAGCACTTCGGCGTCGCAACGCTGCTCGAGACGGGTCTGCGGATCGAGTTTCAGGAGGCCGGCGCGCAGCGCATTGTCCATCGCCTCGGCCGGCCCGGCCAGCGCCAGCGGCGCCAAAGCCAAAAGGCAGAGCTTTTTCATGGGGGCGACAAGCAGCATATTTTGTCCGAGAAATCAATCAAGCGCACGCGGTTGTGAGATTGGCGCCGGCCTCGGCGCAGTCGATCGGCGGCGGCGACGCGGGCGGGGCAGACGGCCTCGTTGCCATTGGCGGCGACGGCAAGACCGTGATCGTCAACAACCACGCGAAATCACGACATACGGCGGTGCGGACACGAGCGTCACCGATCTGGGCCCGACCATCAAGGATGTCGGCGCCGATTGCCGCATTTAACCTGCGGCGGCGGTGGAGTTCGGCGCTAATTCCACGAGACCTTGACCATGCCTGGGAAGCTCTTTGCCTGCTCAAGGCTTTGGACGATCTCAGTCCGGTATCGGCCTTTGTTCTCCAGACCGTCCCAGACAAGGAACGCGACAATGGCGGCGACGAACAGCAGAACTGGTCGCATCGGAACCTCCCTCAAAGCTCCTCGTACGCGCAGTCGCTATTATGCTCCTGGCGGGAGTTTAACACAAGAAAGTGCTAATATTCGACAGGTGATCGCCACGACTCTGATGCGCCATGGTGCTGCGAGAAAACTCGCCGGGCGAGGAGCCCCATTACCTCAAGCCCGGCGAAGGTTTACTCCCTGATCCCCGATCAGGGCCGGTGGGAGGAACACCGACACCATACTCTGTGCAAGACCGGTGCCAGCATTCTGGTTCCAAAATGAGACAGGTACGCAACCCTTGCATGGCCTGGGCGCGCGTATTGAAGGCCGCGCCTTGGACGCGCGATGCGGTTGGACAGGTGCTTCCTGCCTTTGGAGATCATAAATACCAGACGGCCAGACCGGCGCCGATGACAAGCAGGGACACCAGCTGGAACCCGGCTATGACGGCATATTTCTTCCAGGGCTGATGCTCCCAGAAAACCATCGCCAGCATCGGCATGGCGATGAAGCCGAGCCAGTTGAAGAAGCCGACAGCGGCGCCCTGCGCAAAGGTCGTGGCGCCGGCGTAGACGATGGCATGGATGAGGACAAAGCAAAGGACCAGCCCGCCGATGAAGTCGGCCACCATCGCCTTGCCCATGCCCTTCCTCATTTCTGCTTCCGAGCAGCCCGCCAGCGCGGCGAAGCTTTTGCCGAAAAGCAGAGGCGAGAACCACACCGCACCGATGACGAAGCGCACGATAGCGGCGATCAGCAACGGCCAGAAGTGCAGCGGAATTTCCTTCATTGAAAGCAACCCCGTCAAACGGTTGGACCGGTGATGTCCAACATGAGCGCGCGCTAACGTAAAGGCAAGAAAATCGCGTGTCGGGCTGCGGGACTGCCGGCGGCTTTTGCCCCTCGGCCTGAGATTTTGCCTGCGCCATGCCGATCTGCAGCTTTTGGCGGAGGGAGTGGGATTCGAACCCACGGTGAACTTGCGCCCACGCCGGTTTTCAAGACCGGTGCCTTAAACCGCTCGGCCATCCCTCCGCTATGGTTTTTCAACCACTTGGGATCATTGCTATCGGTCGTTGTCGAGCGGTCGGCACCGAATTGGCACCGAAGGCGTTCCCGACCGGTTCGCGCTTCACTCCTGTAGTGCGGCAGTCAGTGTCGCGTCAACCGCTGCGGCGACACCGTCCCGGCGCCCTGGCAAAAGGTTTGCATAAATGTTCAGCGTAACCGAGGCCGGGCTTTTTCATTTGTGGCGGAAAAGTCACGCATCTCGAATATGCGCTGCTTCAACCGGTGCGCGCTTATTATCCACCTAAGCGCGGCGTAGCGTCTTCGATGGGCATCTGGGGAATGCCCGCGACTCCTCCCGAACTAGCGCCCGCTACGGCTAGACGTGGTGGGCGCTTCCTTATTTGGCGAGGCGAGCCCGACTTGCAAACTCGGCTGCTCAGGCCGTGTTTTGGAGCGGTCGACCGTTCAGAAGTCGCAGAAACCGTGCATTGAGGGATGTGGAGGCGGGGGATGGCCTCCGATACTTTTTCAACACCTGTGCCTTGAACCGCTCGGTCATCCCCCCAGACACTATTTTCGCCCGCATTTTGGTGAGCCGGCTTCGTCCGTCAGGGATCCGCCGCCAGTTCGCGAAGTGCTCAGCCCGTATGATTCAGCAGCTTGGTGGCGGCGACGTCACCGCGGCGCTCGGCGTTAGCCCGATCGATGCCTTCCACCGTGATCGCGAACATTCCGTTCTCGATCCTGCCGATCCAGCCCTTCGCCTTTAGGTACCAGAGGTGAAATTCCAGATGCTCCCGAGGGCAGGCGGACAAACGTTCGAGTTCTGAATCGCCAATGCCAGGATTGTTCACGTCCTGCCGGCGCTTTACGTAGAGAAGCGACAGCAGCTTCGCCTGGATGGCCAGGTCTCGTTCGATACCTTTCGCGCTGCTGGCTTCCGTGGTCAGCTCGTGGCGAATATTCAAATTGTCTTTATATTGAATATCGTATTGCGCGCGCTTTACGGGATCTTTCAGCGTGTTGTGAGCTTCCACAATATCGCTGAAGCGCGATTCATCGCCAGTTTCCCGATTGTCGGGATGATAGCGCATGGCGAAATAACGAAATATCCGCTCGATCGTTTCCGAGTTGGCGTTCGGGCTGATTTCCAGGATTTCGTAGTAGTCGATGAACATAATCGTGCTTCCACGATATCGCTATTGCGAACATCGTTGAGAGACACACCCCCCCGTTTCCCCTTTGGGCAACATTGCGCAACTGTTGTGCACATGCAAGCCGCGCCGCCAGCCCAAAACGTCAGTTCGTTACCCGGCTACAGCGGCTAGTAGCGTATTTCGCCATAATCTCGCCGGGTTCCGGCCATAATCGATTAACATCGTGATAAACAATTCCTGTGCAAAAGGGATTGGGATCAAGGTGTCGCTAACGTTTCGTCGGCTTGGCTCCGCGAACCGGCAGCGAGAGGGGACATTCGGAAAATGCAGACTTCGGCGCGCCCGCGTCTTCGTCGCGCTCCCGCTTTCGCCTTGTGCGCGCTTTCCGCGATGCTGCTTGCCGGCTGCGGAACGGCACCGGAGCCGAAGGCGATGGTCGATAAGCGGCAGCGCTCGAAGGAATATTTCGCCGAATCCGAATATGGCGTGAAAGCGAGCCCGCGCGTTGCCTTCATGCGGCGTGGCGGCGGCCGCGACCAACTCGGCAAACCTTACCAGGTGCGCGGCAAGTGGTATTATCCGAAGGAAGACAAGCGCTACGCCAAGGTTGGCCTGGCGTCGTGGTATGGCGACGCCTTCCACGGTCGGTTGACCGCCAACGGCGAAGTCTACGACACGGCGCAGTTGACGGCGGCGCACCCGACCATGCCGCTGCCGAGTTACGCCCGCGTCACCAATCTTGCCACGGGCAGCTCGGTCATCGTGCGCGTCAACGACCGCGGCCCCTATCACGAAGGCCGCATCATCGATGTCTCGCAACGCGCCGCTCAAATGCTCGACTATGCCAATGTCGGCACGGCCGAGGTGAAGGTCGAATATATCGGGCGGGCACCGCTCGACGGCAATGACGATCAATATCTGATGGCCTCCTACCATCCCGGCAACAGGCGGCCGGATCCGTCCGACGGACTGCCGAGCGGCGTGATGGTGGCCATGAACGGTCCGTCGCCCAGCATCTCGGTGGGAGCGCCTCCCGCCGCCGTACCGTTCCCCGGACAAATGACCAACTCCGGCAATGTTGCAGTGCAGCCGGCACTGGCGGTGCAGGCGCCGGGCATCAGCAATGTCGCGCTGCCGGATTTCGGGCCGATCGTACCGGAGCGGCCTGACATGAGGGGGCCCCAGATGAGGCTGCCTCCGAATTCGCCCTTTGCCATGGCCTCGCTTTCCTATGCGAATGAGCGCGTTCAGCGTGCCGATGTCTTTGCCGCACTCGATGACAACGGCCTGTCGCCAGCCAACATCCTGCAGTCGTGGAAGAAATCGAACCGCCAGCAGGCTCCGGCTTCGGATTATGTCGCAGCCGGGTCGTTCGACGACGCCTCGGAGGCAAAGCGTGTGGCCGCGGCACTCAAGCCGTTCGGCCGGACCGAAATCCAGCGCACGGAACTCGACGGCAACGACTGGTACGCGGTCAATGTCTACCCCGACGGGCATGGCAGCATCGACGATGTACTGCAGGCCGCGTGGTCGCACGGCGCGCCGGATGCGCTGGTTGTGCGAAACTGATCAAATTCGCTCGCGCGGTTGATCCGGCGGAAAAAACCCTGATAGCTTGGCCGCGTTATATTACTGTGTAATTCCCAGCGGAAAACCGCTGCGCGGTTCTCGCGGAATTGCAATAACGGGTCGGGATTTCATGCCGTTGCGCGTCTTTCAGCCTCTCGCAGGATTTCTGGGATTGGCGCTTCTGCTTTTTTGCCTGAGCCCTGCGAGCGCGCAGCTTTTTGAGACCAAGGCGACCCAGGCCTTCATGATCGATGCCGATACGGGCACGGTGCTGTTCGCCAAGGATGCCGACAAGCCGATCCCGCCAGCGTCGATGGCCAAGCTGATGACGATGGAAGTGGTTTTCAACGCCATCAAGCAGAAGCGGATCACCCTCGACGACACTTTCGTAGTCAGCGAGAACGCCTGGCGTACCGGCGGCGCGCCGTCGGGAACCTCGACCATGTTCGCCAAGCTCAAATCGGCCGTGCGGGTCGAAGACCTGATCCAGGGCGTGACGGTGCAGGCCGCCAATGACGGCTGCATCGTGCTGGCGGAGGGAATGGCCGGCTCGGAAGCGAATTTCGCCGCGCAGATGACCGATCGCGCCCACGAGCTCGGGCTCGCGAAGTCGAAATTCGTCAATTCAACCGGCCTGCCGGCCGATGGCCAACAAACCACAGTGCGCGAGCTGACGCAGCTGGCGCTGCATATATGGCGCGACTATCCGGAGTTCTTCCACTATTACGCCCAGCCGGATTTCACCTGGAACAAGATCGCGCAGAGGAATCGCAATCCGCTGCTGGCCATGGGTATCGATGCCGACGGTTTCGTGGCCGGCGCCAGCGAGCAGGGCGGCTTCGGCATCGTCGGAACGGCCAGCCACAACGGCATTCGGGTGATCGCGGCCCTGAGCGGCCTGGCGAACGACAAGGAGCGCTCGGAAGAGGCGCGCAAGCTGCTCGACTGGGGGTCGCGCTCGTTCCAGAAGACCGAGATTTTCGCCAAGGACGAGGTGGTGGGCGAGGCGCAGGTCTTCGGAGGCACCAAATCCGGCGTGACCTTGAAAGCCAAGGGGCCGATAAACATCTTTCTACCGATCGCCAACCGCGACAGGCTGACGGCCAGGATCGTCTACACCGGCCCGGTGGCGGCTCCCGTCGAAGAGGGGCAGCCGGTGGGCGAGTTGCGCGTCTGGATCGGCGATACGCTGAGCCAGCAGACGCCGCTGTTCGCGGCAGAGTCGGTGAAGGTCGGCACGCTGCCGCAGCGGGCGCTCGACGCGGCAAAGGAACTGGCGGTCGGCTGGCTGCGTCAGAAGCATTTGTGATCGGGCAAGTTCGTGGACCTTTTGTCGGACGAGAGCTATGACGGCGGCGAGCGCGGACAAAGGCATTCTCGGTTGACGGGCGGATTTTTCATCACCTTCGAAGGCGGCGAAGGAGCAGGCAAGTCGACGCAGATCGAGCGACTGGCGCGCCGCATGCGCGCCAAGAAATACGATGTCCTGGTCACGCGCGAGCCAGGTGGCTCGCCTGGCGCCGAGGCCGTGAGGCATGTGCTTTTGTCGGGCGCCGCGGAACCGTTCGGGCCGAAGATGGAAGCGATCCTGTTTGCCGCGGCACGTTCCGATCATGTCGAGCAGGTCATCCGTCCGGCGGTCGAGCGCGGTTCGATCGTGCTGTGCGACCGCTTCATGGATTCCTCTCGCGTCTATCAGGGCGTCACCGGCGGCCTCGATCCGGCCTTCATGAAAGCGCTGGAAGAGGTCGCCATCAACGGCATGGTGCCAGACCTGACGCTGATCTTCGACATCGATCCGGCTGAAGGGCTGAGGCGTGCCACGGCGCGGCGTGGCGCGGGCGACGGTCCTGACCGCTTCGAGAAGGAGACTTTAGCCATCCACCAGCGCCGCCGCGAAGCCTTCCTGGCGATCGCCGAGGCCGAGCCTGAGCGCTGCATCGTCATCGATGCATCGGCCGACGCGGGCGTGGTGGAAAATGTCGTCACGGCCGCCGTGTTCGCCGCGCTGGAAAGACGGATGCCGGTGCAAAGGAAGCAGACGGCCCCGGTATGATCTTCGAACGCATCGCCCCCGAACAGCACGACACGCTGGACGGCGTCCCCGAGCCGTCTGAAACACCGCGCCTGATCGGACATGCGCAGGCGGCAAACGTGCTCACCGCCGCCTATCGCGCCGGCAAGCTGCCGCATGCGCTGATCCTTGCCGGGCCTCTGGGCATCGGCAAGGCGACGCTCGCTTTCCATCTGGCGCACCACCTGTTGAAATATCCGGATTTCACGACCGCGCCCGAAACGCTTGCCATTCCCGATGTGTCGTCATCGTTGTTTCGCCAGATCGCCACCGGCGCGCATCCTGGCGTGCTGCACCTTACGCGCCCGGCCAATGACAAGACCAAGAGCTTCAAGACGGTGCTGACCGTTGACGAGATACGCAGGGTCAACCGCTTCTTGTCGATGACCTCGCATGACGGCAGCTACCGCGTCGTCATCGTCGACCCGGCCGATGACATGAACACGAACGCCGCCAATGCCTTGCTCAAGAATCTCGAGGAGCCGCCGGCGCGCACCCTGTTCATCCTGATCGTGCACGCGCCCGGCAGCCTTTTGCCGACGATCCGCTCACGCTGCCAGATGGTGCGGCTGGCGCCTCTCGCCACCGACGAACTGATGACGGTTCTGGAAGGCGTCGAACCGCCTCCGCCGGATGACCCGGCGGCGTGCGCGGCGCTGGCCGAGCGGGCAGGGGGCAGCGCCCGCAACGCGATCCTGCTGACCCAGTATGGCGGGTTGGAAATCGCGGGCGCGCTCGACACGCTGGTGACGGCGCGCAAGCCGGAGATTGCCGCTGCCCATCGTCTGGCCGAGGCGGTCGCCGGTCGCGACCAGGCCATCCAGTTCGACATCTTCAACCGGCGCGCACTCGATCTTCTGTCCGCCGCCGCCAGCGAGGCTGCGCTCGCCGGCGATCTCGGCAGAGCCAAAACGCTGTCCGAGGCTTGGCACGAGGCCTTGAACACGATATCTGAGGCGGAGACCTACAATCTCGACAAGAAGCAGCACGCCCTGACCATGATCGACCGCCTGAATTCTGTGATGCGAATGTGACGGCCCCCTTCGGGATGGCAATCGCCGTTCCGATGCGATATCCACCGCCACAACTCACATTCAGACATTCATGACGGTTCATTCATGTCACGCGATAAATTCTACATCACGACCGCTATCTCCTACCCGAACGGCAAGCCGCATATCGGTCATGCCTACGAGCTGATCGCGACCGACGCGCTGGCCCGCTTCCAGCGGCTTGACGGCAAGGACGTGTTCTTCCTGACCGGCACCGACGAGCATGGTATCAAGATGCTGCAGACGGCGCGCAAGGAAGGCATTTCGCCGCGCGAGCTGGCCGACCGCAACTCGGCCGAGTTTAAGCGCATGGCGAGCGTGCTCAACGCCTCCAACGACGATTTCATCCGCACCACCGAGGAGCGGCATTACGCTTCCTCGCAGGCGATCTGGAAGGCGATGGCCGCCAATGGCGACATCTACAAGGGCGGCTATGCCGGCTGGTATTCGGTGCGCGACGAGGCCTATTACGGCGAGGAAGAGACCGAAGTCCGCGCCGACAACGTCCGCTACGGGCCGCAAGGAACGCCGGTCGAGTGGGTCGAGGAGGAGAGCTACTTCTTCCGGCTGTCAGCCTATCAGGACAAGCTCATCGCGCTCTACGAAAGCCAACCCGATTTCATCGGCCCGGCCGAACGTCGCAACGAGGTGATGAGCTTCGTCAAGTCGGGGCTGAAGGACCTGTCGGTCTCGCGCACCACCTTCGACTGGGGCGTGCCGGTGCCGGGCGACGAGAAGCATGTGATGTATGTGTGGGTCGATGCGTTGACCAACTACATCACCGCCGTCGGCTATCCTAATGAAAATGCTGATAAATGGCGTTTCTGGCCTGCGGACGTACACATCATCGGCAAGGATATCGTGCGCTTCCACACCGTCTACTGGCCGGCCTTCCTGATGTCGGCGGGGATCCCGTTGCCGAAGCGTGTCTTCGGCCATGGCTTCCTGTTCAACCGCGGTGAGAAGATGTCGAAGTCGGTCGGCAACGTCATCGACCCCTTCACGATGGCCGAACATTACGGCGTCGACCAGGTGCGCTATTTCTTCCTGCGCGAGGTGCCGTTCGGCCAGGACGGAAACTACAGCCATGAAGCGATCGTCAACCGAACCAACGCCGATCTCGCCAACGGCCTCGGCAATCTGGCGCAGCGCTCGCTGTCCATGATCGCCAAGAACTGCGGCGGCGCGGTGCCGAAGCGTGGCGAACTCGCCGAGGCCGATCGTGCGATCCTCGACCAGGCGGTCGAAGCGCTCGCCGCATCGCGCAAGGCGATGGCGGAGCAGGGCATCCATCTGGCGCTTGCCGCGATCTTCGGCGTGGTGGCGGAAGCCGACCGCTACTTCGCTTCCCAGGAACCCTGGGCGCTGCGCAAGACCGATGCCGAGCGCATGGAAACGGTGCTGTGGACGACGGCCGAGGTGGTGCGGCGGGTGACGCTGCTTTGCCAGCCCTTCATTCCGGGATCGGCAGCCAAACTGCTCGATCTTCTCGCCGTGCCGGCGGACAGGCGCAATTTCGAGCATGTCCATGCCGACCACGCGCTGGTGTCCGGCACGGCCTTGCCGGCGCCTGAAGGCGTGTTTCCGCGCTACGTCGAGCAGGATGGCAAGGCCTGATGCTCGTCGACAGCCATTGCCATCTCGATTTTCCGGATTTCGCCGAGGAGCGGGCGGCCATCGTCGCCCGCGCCCTGGCGGCCGGGGTCGGCCGCATGGTCACCATCTCGACGCGGGTGAAGCGATTTCAGCAAATACTTGAAATCGCTGAAACTTTTAATGAAGTCTACTGCTCTGTCGGCACCCACCCACACAATGCGGCGGAAGAGCTCGACGTGAGCGCCGACGAACTGGTTCGGCTCTCTGCCTATCCCAAGGTGGTGGCGATCGGCGAGGCCGGCCTGGACTATTTCTACGACCGCGCGCCGCGCGATGCGCAGGCGCATGGCTTTCGCACCCACATCGCCGCCGCGCGCCGCACCGGGCTGCCGCTGGTCATCCATTCGCGCGACGCCGACGATGACATGGCAGCCATTCTCGAAGGTGAAACAGGGAAGGGCGCCTTCCCCTTCATTTTACACTGTTTTTCGTCGGGGCGCCGGCTGGCGGAAGTCGGCGTGGCGCTGGGCGGTTACGTCTCCTTCTCCGGCATCCTGACCTTCAAGAATTCGGCCGAACTTCGGGCCATCGCCGCCGACGTGCCGCGCGACCGCCTGCTGGTGGAGACCGACGCGCCCTATCTTGCCCCCATCCCGCATCGCGGCAAACGTAACGAACCCGCCTATGTCGCGAACACAGCGAAGGTTCTGGCTGAGACCGTCGGCGTCAGCGAAGCCGAAATCGCCGCCATCACCACCGACAATGTCTTCCGGCTCTTCACCAAGATGCCGCGTCCGGTGGCCTGACAGATGAGCGACCGGCTGCGCCTGACCATTCTCGGCTGCGGCTCATCGCCAGGCACGCCCCGGATCACCGGCGACTGGGGCAATTGTGATCCGGCCAATCCGAAAAACCGGCGCATGCGCGCGGCGGCCCTGGTCGAGCGCATCGCCGCCAATGGCGCCCGCACCACCATCGTCATCGACACCGGACCGGACTTCCGGTCCCAGATGCTGCTGGCGTCGGTCAGGCGCATCGATGCCGTCATCTACACGCATCCGCATGCCGACCACATCCACGGCATCGACGATCTGCGCGGCTATGTGCTGGAGCAGCGCCACCGCATCGACATCCATGCCGACGAGCCGACCATGCTGCGGCTGCGCCAGGCCTTCGGCTATTGCTTCGAGACGCCGCCGGGAAGCTCTTATCCACCGATCGTCCACGCTCATATCATCGATCACGCCAGGCCGGTGGTGATCGAAGGAGAGGGGGGTGCCCTCGCCTTCGAGCCGCTGCCGCAGATACATGGCGACATCATCTCGCTTGGCTTCCGCATCGGCGGGCTTGCCTATTGCCCCGACATCAGTGACTTCCCGGCAGCCACGGCCGACCGCCTGCGCGACCTCGACATGCTGGTGATCGACGCGCTGCAGTACAATACCCATCCCAGCCACCTGTCGCTTGGCCAGGCGCTGGGCTGGATCGAGAAGCTCGCTCCGACGAAAGCCGTGCTGACGCATATGCACGTGCCGCTCGATTACAACGCCGTGATGGCCGAGACGCCGGAGCACGTTGTGCCGGCTTATGACGGCATGGTGATTGAAATTCCTTATGAGTCAGCGCGATAGCGGCGCGGCTTCATTTCTCTCGCGTGGACCGGCAGAGCGGTTGGTGCCGGCTGGCAACTTTGCCACGCTTGGGTGCTTTCCGTCGCCAGCCGAGAATGGTCAGGGTTTGAGTTGAAACCAACTGGGAAGCCCAGCAATTCCCTGGTTTTTGTCAAAGGCATAAGTTCCATAATCTATCTTATGCGACTTTGATATGGAGCTCCCCGCGGCATGGTCGACCTCGTCTTTGCGCCGCTGGATCACTTCAAATCCGATAGCTCGTCGTCAAGGATCAGCGCTTGTCTGGCCGTCGCATCGAGCCTGCAGCTGACGACGATGTTGCTCTGGCGATCGCTATTGGCGGTCTCGACAGCGCCCTCGGCCGCGCAACGCGCATCCCGGTAAGCGATCCATGCACGCTGCATCTTGCGATAGCCTTCCCGTAACTCAGGCCTGGCCTTGGCCATGAGTGCGGCATAGGTCGTGTTCAGCCGATCCTCCCACACATTTACCTCTCGGCCGGCGCAATCGATCAACCCAAGCTGCGATTGTCCATCCTCGCTCTCGAAGGAACATAGTTCCGTAACGTAGTCGATGCACGAGGCCGGCTCGTGTCCGGCGAGCTTAATGATGTTGTCGACATGGGAGGCCGGCGTGGGTTTGTCGTTCACTCCTGGTACGTTGCCAGGAAAATCGCTGACATATTTCAGGCATTCGGCAAGCGCGGCCCTGTCCGACGCCAGAACCGGCTCTTCAGCCCTCGCCGGCAATGAGGCTGCCAAGAGCAGACCGCAAGTCGCGAACACCAGGAGGCTTTTCATATCCAGGTCCCCATTTCCAAGCATTGGATCCCGCAATGATAAACTTGAGGCGGTTTGTCGCGTTAGAAGAACCCGTCGAGGAACGCCGATGTGTGGTCGGAGATGCCGACGATCTTGTTCGTCGACTGACGGTAGAACTTGAAATTGAGCTCGGTTTCGGGCCGGCGGTCCTTCCAATCCTTGAACCGCTTGAGCTCGTCCCGACCCAGTTGCCTGGCCGCCAAAGCCGTACGGCGGATGGACACGCTGACGCGCGGGGTCTGCCGCTCGAGGTCGGGCGTTCTGGGAATCGCCTCCGACGATGTGACGACGCCGCGCGCGACGAGGCCGCGCCCGCCCTCGTTTTCGCTGGCGAACACGAAGATCGTGTCGCCCTCGGCAATATGCTTGCCGCCATACATCGTTTTCTGCGCGACGAAGGTAAATGTGTCCGCCTGCGGATCGAGGACCTCGACCTTGATCGCGAATACCATGCTTAGGGACTCAGATGGATCTGATAGGTCAGCACGCGTTTTGCGCCCGGCGGGATCAGCATCACGCCCGGCTTTTCGGTGAACTCGCCGTCGAATTCCATCGGGCTGGCAAGGCCATGCCAGGGTTCGATGCACAGGAACGCCGCGCCACCGGGCTTGGACCAGATGCCAAGTTCCCGGAAGCCCTGCCACGACATCTCGATGGCCGGCCCACGCTCCGCTGAATACCGCACGGCGCTGCTGACTGGCCGGTCAAGGATGACGGCGTCGTCGACGAAAAGTTGCTCGGAAAGCGCGAGGATTTTGCCCTCGATTGGAGTGGGCTCACCCTTCGGCAGCAGGAGTCCGTCCTTCAGGCGGCGCACCGGCGCCGGTTCATCGTCGGCAAAGGTGAGCCGATAGGCTTCCTTGGGCAGCTCCGGCAGCAAGGGCCAATTGAACGCGGGATGGGCGCCGACCGAGGCGGGCAATGGCTCCTCGCCGGTGTTGGTTATCTCGAAGCCCACGGCGAGCTGACGGAAGCCAAGGCTGTAGCTTACGGCCAGCAGGAAGGCGAACGGGTAGTGCGCGCGGGTCTCTGCGTCGTCCGTCAGGACCAGCGTGCAGGAGGACGGCCCCTGCTCCGCCCAGGCAAAACGCCTGTCGCGGGCGAACCCATGCTGTGTCATCGGATACGTCTTGCCGTGATGGCGAAGCTGATCGCCCTTCAGGCGGCCGACGATCGGAAAGAGGACAGGGGAATGGCGGCGCCAAGCGGGACCTGCCTGCCACAGAAGTTCGGTCCCTTCGCCATTGCGCAGGGAAACCAGCTCTGCCCCCTGCCCGACGATGGTCGCCGAGATGCCGTCGCCATGAAGCGTCACCTGTTCCATGCGCCCTCGTGGGTGGC
>NZ_JANINM010000430.1 GCF_024509055.1 Mesorhizobium sp.
CCTCGTCCATCATCGCCCACCACTCGCCTTCCTTGCGTGTTTCCAGCGGCTCCTGGCAGGGCATGCAGACAGCCCACCATTCCTGGGTCTTCGGATCGGCGGCCATCTTGGCCATGTCGGCAGCGTAGTCGGTGCCGTGATATTCGAAATAGGAGAACAGGAGATTCTCCGGCCGCTTCAGGTAGATCGAATAGTTCTTGATGTTGCAGGCCGAGATCATGGTGAGAACGTCCGGCCATACGTCGGCATGAAGCCGGACATATTGCTCGACCTTCTCGGGCTTCAAGCCCAGCACCATCCCCATGCGCTGCATATCCGTCTCCCTATTTCGCGATCGTCGTGGTGAATTCGGCGATGCTTCTTGCCTTCACCGCGTCCCAATCCCAATCGATGCCGAGGCCGGGCTTGCTGGGCGCGAGAGCATGGCCATCCTCAATGCGCATCTTGTCGCCCGTCAACTCATCGAGCTGAGGAATATACTCGACATATTTGCCGTTCTGGATGGCGCAGACCAGGCTGACATGCAACTCCATGAGGAAATGCGGACAGACCGGCATGTCGAAGGCCTCCGCCGCGTGGGCCACTTTCAGCCAAGGGGTGATGCCGCCGATGCGGCCGACATCGACCTGGATGATGTTGCAGCCACCCTTCTGCATATATTCGCGGAAATGCCTGATCGAATAGAGCGACTCGCCGACTGCGATCGGCGTCGCGGTCGAATTCGACAACCGCACGTGGCCGTCGATGTCGTCGGCCGGCAGCGGCTCCTCGATCCAGGCGAGGTCGAGCTCGCGCAACCGCTCGGCGCGGCGGATCGCCTCGTCGACGGAAAAGCCCTGATTACAGTCGGTCATGATCTCGTAGCCGTCGCCGACCGCCTTGCGCACCGCCGACAGCCGCGCAACGTCCTCGGAGCCGTGCGGCTTGCCGATCTTGACCTTCGAACCGGTGAAGCCCTTGGCCTTCGCCGCCAAAGCATCATCGACCAACGCCTGCGTCTCGATATGCAGCCAGCCGCCTTCCGTGGTGTAGAGCGGGCATCGATCCTTGGCGCCGCCGGCCAGCTTCCAGAGCGGCAGGCTCTGCTTCCTGGCGCGCAGATCCCAAAGCGCCGTGTCGATCGCGGCCAGCGCGATCGCGGTGATGGCGCCGATGGTGGTGGCGTGGGTGGCGAATTCGAGGTCGTGCCAGACCGCCTCGATCTGGTCGGCGTCGCGGCCGATCAGACGCGGCGCGAGATGGTCGGCCAGAAGCCGCATCACCGAGGAGCCGCCGGTGCCGATCGTGTAGCTGTAGCCGGTGCCCGTTGCGCCATCGGAATCGGTGATGGTGACGATCGGCGTTTCCTGGCTGACGAAGCTCTGGATGGCGTCCGTGCGCTTGACCTTCGGCACGAGGTCGACCATGCGCAATTCGACTTTTTCGATTTTCGCCATGCTCAGCTCCTCAGCGACTTGCCGGTTTCGGCGGAAAACAGATGCGCGCGGCTGAGGTCGAAACTCATGCCGATCCGGTCGCCGGCTTTCAGTGGCCTCGGATTGAGCATTCGCGACACCCAGTCGGTGCCGTTGAACTCGGCGAAGACCAGCGTTTCATTGCCGAGCGGCTCGGTGATGCTGACCGGCAGCTCGACGCGGTGGACTTCGGTTTCGCCACCGGAGCTCAGGCCGTGGCCTGTCGGGTAGAAATCGTCGGGACGGATGCCGAACACGACCTTGTCGCCGGCCGCCGTCCTGGACTTGAACTGCCCGGGCAGCGGCAGGCTGTCGCCGCCGCTGAAGACCAGCCTGCCATCGCTCACCGTCGCCTCGTGGAGGTTCATCGGCGGCGAGCCGATGAAGCCTGCGACGAAGCGGGTCGCGGGACGGCTGAACACCTCGTCCGGCGTGCCGACCTGCTCGATATTGCCCGAGCGCATGATGACGATGCGGTCCGCCAGCGTCATCGCCTCGACCTGATCGTGGGTGACGTAGATGACCGTCGACTTAACCTTGGCATGCAGCTTCTTGATCTCGGTGCGCATCTGCGTGCGCAGCTTGGCGTCGAGGTTGGAGAGCGGCTCGTCGAACAGGAAGACGTCCGGATCGCGCACGATGGCGCGGCCCATGGCGACACGCTGGCGCTGGCCGCCGGAGAGTTGCGAGGGGCGACGCTCCAGCAGTTCGTCAAGGCCGAGGATGGCGGAGGCCTCCGCCACGCGGCGATCCATGTCGTCCTTGGCGGCGCCAGCAATCTTCAGCGAGAAACCGAGGTTCTCACGCACCGTCATGTGCGGGTAGAGCGCGTAGGACTGGAACACCATCGAGATGTTGCGCGAACGCGGCGGCAGGTCGTTGACCGTGCGTCCGCCGATGTCGATGTTGCCGCCGCTGATATCCTCGAGGCCGGCGATCATGCGCAAGGTCGTCGACTTGCCGCAACCCGAAGGACCGACCAGCGCGATGAATTCGCGGTCGGCGATCTCGAGATCGATGCCATGCACGATCCCGACGTTGCCGTAGCGCTTGGTGAGCTTTTTCAGTGAAACCGTTGCCATGAAGTCAACCTTTCACCGCGCCGGAGGTGAGGCCGCCGACAAGGTGTTTCTGGACGATGTAGGTGAGGGTCAGCGCCGGAATGATCATCACCACGGCCAGCGCGCACATGCCGCGCCAGTCGATGGTGAACTCGGCCGTGTAGTCGAGCAGCCCGACGGGCAGCGTCTTGGAATTGACGGAGCGGGTGAGCTGCGAGGCCAAAGCGAATTCGTTCCAGCAGGTGAGGAAAGCGAAGATCGCCGCCGCGGCGATGCCTGGACGCGCCAGCGGGAATTCGACCTGCCAGAACGCCTGCCAGCGCGTGCAGCCGTCGATCTGGGCTGCTTCGGCAAGGTCCTTCGGCACCTGGCGGAAGAAGCCGTCGATCAGCCAGATCGTGAACGGCACGTTGAGCGCGACATAAGCGAGGATCATGCCGATATGGGTGTCGATGATGCCCAGCCGCACATAGAGGAAGAACAGGGGCAGCGAGAGCGCGATGCCGGGCACGGTGCGCGTCAGCATCAGGCCGAGGAACATGCCCGACTTGCCGCGAAAGCGGTAACGCGCGAAGGCGTAACCGCCGGCCATGCCGATGGCCACCGCGATCACCGTCGAGGTGACCGAGATGATCAGGGAATTGCGGAAATAGTCGAGCACCGGAATGCCGCCCTTGCCGATGCCGCTGAACATGGCGATGTAGGCGTCGAAGGAGAGCTGCTGGGGAATCCAGACCGGCGGCTTGGCCATGATCTCGACAGTGGGCCTGAGCGACGACAGCACGATCCAGATGCCCGGCAGGCAGATGACCAGCATGGCGAGGAAGAGGCCGACACGGTGCGCGACGGTCAGCGCGCGGCGCGTGAGGCGGGCGGAGGCGTTCTCGTCCATCGTCACCACTCCGCGCCGATCTGCGCGCGCGCCGCGGCGAGCTTGTTGTAGAAATAAACGGTGAAGGCGATCGACAGCAGGATCGAGAAATAGGCCATGGCGTTGGCCAGGCCCATGCGGGCGTCGCTGTAGGCGGTGCGCCCGACCAGCGTCCACAACAGCTCGGTGCGGCCGGCCGGGCCGCCATCGGTCATGATCTTGACGATGTCGTAGGCGCGCGCCACGTCGAGCGAGCGGATCGTCATGGCGATGTAGGCGAAGGGCATGACGAAGGGCCAGGTCACATAGCGGAAGGTCTGCCAGGGCGTGCAGCCATCGACGCGCGCCGCCTCGATCGGCTCCTTCGGCATGGCGAGAAGCCCGGCCAGGATCAGGATGGCGAAGATCGAGGTCGACGACCAGATCTCGGCGATCGAGATGGCGATGAAGGCGAGATGGCCCTCGATCAGCCACGGGATGGCATCCTGCGTGATGCCGAGCGACTGCAGCGCGTTGTTCACCAGGCCGATATTGTCATTGAACATGAACTTGAACTGGAAGCCGACGAGGATCGGCGAGAACATCATCGGGAACATCATCAGCGTGCGCAGGATGCGCTGGCCGCGCGTCGCCTTCTCGACCAGCATCGCCAGGCCGAGCCCCAGCAGCATTTCGAGGTTCAACGCGATGGTGAGCAACAGAACGGTGCGGCCGAAGGCCCACCAGAAATCGGCGTTGGAGAGGATCGACAGATAATTCCGGAAGCCGACGAAGACGAAGAAGGTCTCGGGCCGCGTCAGGCGGAACGGCGTGAAGCTGGAATAGAGCGACAGGATCAACGGCAGCACCACGACCGCCGCCAGCACGATGATGGCCGGAAGCAGCAGCAGGAACGGCGCGGATGGCTTGAAGCCCTTCATCGGGACCCTGTGAATGAATTGCATGGAACAGCCCGGCCGGAAACCGGGCACGGCGCTTAAGTCTGCGTGCCGGCATACGCGGCCGCCTCCCCGATAGGCAGGGGAGGCGGTCGGGGCGCGAGGGCTAGAGCTTGCCCGCGTCCTGGAGGATCTGCGTTGCCTTGGCGGCCGCCTCGTCCAGCGCCTGCTTGGCCGTCTTGTCGCCGAGGATGGCGGCCTGGAGTTCAGGATAGACGGCGTTTGAGATTTCGATCCATTCAGGCGTCTGCGGCACGGCGAAGGCGTGCTTGGCTTCTTCCTGGAAGGCGGCGAGAACTTCCTTCTTGTAAGGATCGTTTTCAGCCTGCTTCAGGTCCCAGTCCCAGACCGCGGTGCGGGTCGGCAGGGGACCGGCGGCGGCTTCCAGCTTCTGGCTGTCCTCGTTGGTCAGCCACCAGACCAGGGAAGCAGCGGCCTCCTTGTTCGGGCAGTTCTCGGTCACCGAAAAGCCATGGAAGCCCGACCAGCCGGTGCGCTTGCCGGAAGAACCCTTGGGCGCAACCTTCACGCCCACATTACCGGCCACTTTCGACGACTTCGGGTCATTGAAGAAACCGGCCCAGCCCGGCCAGTCGAGGTTGATCGCCACGGTGCCCGAGGCGAAACCCTGGCCGAGATCGTCCCAGAGATAATTGGTGGTGCCGGCCGGCACGGCCTTGGCCTTGTAGAGATTGACGAACCAGTCGAGCGCCCGGACACCGGCCTCGGAATTGAAGGCGGGCTTGCCGTCCTTGTCGAGATATTCGCCACCTTCGGCGACCACCATTTCGTAGAAGCGGCCGTTGATCGCCTCTTCCTTGCCGGCGAACTGGGTGCCGTAGAAATTCGGCGGATTGGCGAAGAACTCGGCCTGGTCGGTGACTTCCTTCCAGGTGTCCGGCGGCACGAGATCGTAGCCATATTTGGCCTTGAACTTGGCCTTGTTGTCGGCGTTCTCGTAGAGGCTCTTCTGGTAGTAGAGCGCCGAGACGTCGAACTGCGCGCGCGGCAGCATCTCGAGCTTGCCGTCGATGGTCGCGGCCTTGATCGTCGACGGGACGAAAGCGTCGATCTCTTCCTTCGGCAGCAGCTTGCTGAGATCGGTGTAAAGGCCCGTATATTGCGGCGCGAAGGACGAATGGTTCCAGCCGACGCACCAGTTGGTGCTGCCCGAGGCGATGTCGGACTTCAATTCCTTGTCGATGTCGAAGCCGTTCTTCTTGGTCAGGATGTTGACCTTGGCGCCGGTCGCCTTCTCCCATTCGGGGATGCGCTCGTAGAGCTTTTCATATTGCTGGCCGCCGATCAGCTTCACGTCGATCGTCACGCCCGGAAATTTACCGGGCAGGTCGGCCGAAAACGCAGCGCCGCTCAGCATCAGTCCGGCCAGGGCAGTGGAAGCGGCCAGAAGCAGTCTCGTCATGTTCTCCTCCCATGAGCCTGTGGCGGCGGCCCGCAGGATGCGGAACCGCGCCGATCAGGTTTCATTCATATGCAAATAGCATTTTCATTCCCGGGTCAAGCCGATTATGCTTCCAGCGGAATGAAGTTCATGCATATATGCAGACCGAAATTCACTGGAGGGGCAGGTGGCAGAGGAAGACGATGGGGACCGCTACCGCGCGCCGGCGCTCGACAAGGGGCTGGACATCCTCGAACTCTTGTCCAGCGTGGATGGCGGGCTGACGCAGGCGGAGATCGCCAAGCGGCTCGACCGCAGCCCGAACGAGTTCTACCGGATGCTCGACCGCCTTGTGCGGCGCGGTTATGTGACCAAGATCGATGGCGACCGCTATTCGCTGACGCTCAAGCTTTTCGGCCTCGCCCAGCTCCACGCGCCGGTGCGCAGGCTTGTGTCCTATGCGACGCCGATCATGCGGGAACTCGCCGAAACCTCATGGCAGGCCAACCAACTGGTGGTGTTCGACCGCGGCGCGGCAGTGGTCATCGCGCAGCAGGAAGCGCCGCGCTACTGGGGTATATCGATCCGCGTCGGCTCGCATATCAGCCTGTTCGATACCGGCTCGGGCCATGTGCTGCTCGCCTTCCGCTCGGCTGAGGAGCGCAAGATGATGATCGCCGAGCATCTGCAGAGCACCGAACAGCTCAACCTGACGCCAGAGTTCTTCGCCCGCCTCGACCAGGTGCGCGACCGCGGCTACGAGATGATGGCGTCTCTGCAGACCGCCGGTGTCTACAATCTGTCGACGCCCGTGCTGGGGCCGGACGGCAGGGCCATCGCGGCGCTGACCATCCCCTATATCACGCTTGTGAACGCGTCTGCCGCGCCTGACATCACGCTGACGATCCAGCACCTGCTGAGCGCCGCGGCAAGGCTCTCGCAGCTCGCCGGATCGGACGTGCCGCAATCGTCGTAATTTCTTATTTGAATAATGGATTTTTCGGCGAGATAGTGCCTTGGAGCGGGATGAACCCGAGGCAACCCGCCATCCCGCTATAAGTTTTTGTTTTTGGAGCATGATCTTATCCGAAAAGTCCGCAACTTTTCGGGATCATTCTCCAGGGCCACGGAGGATAAGCCGCCATGATCATCGACACGCATCTGCATCTCATCGACCAGAGCGCGCTTCGCTACCCGTGGCTTGCCGGCGCGCCGGCGCTGAACCGCGATTTCTCCTATGATGAATATGCCGCCGATGCGAGGCGTTGCGGTATCGAGGGCGTCCTCCATATGGAAGTCGATGTCGACCCAGCCGACATCGCCGCCGAGACCGCCCATGTGAAGTCGATCGCCGGCCGGCCGGGCAGCATGCTCAAGGGCGCGATCGCCTCCTGCCGCCCCGAAGAGCCTGGCTTCGAGGCCTATCTGGAGACGGTCAAGGCCGAACCGTTCGTCAAGGGTTTCCGCCGCGTGCTGCATGTCGTGCCCGACGATCTTTCGGAAGGGGCGTTGTTTCGCCAGAACATCAAGCGGCTGGCCGGCACCGGCCTGACCTTCGACCTCGTGGTGCTGCCGCACCAGATCCCGAAGGCAATGGCGCTTGCCGACCTCGCGCCGGACGTCCAGTTCATCCTCGACCATTGCGGCGTGCCCGACATCAAGGGCAATGCCGAGCACCCGTGGCGCGAGCATATGGAGGCGATCGCAAAGCGACCCAATGTCGTGGGCAAGATTTCCGGCGTCGTCGCCTATGCCGATCCGGAGACCTGGACGGTCGAAACGCTCAAGCCGTATGTCGAGCACACGATCAGCGGCTTCGGTTGGGACCGGGTGGTATGGGGCAGCGACTGGCCGGTCTGCACGCTGGGCGGCGGGCTGACCACCTGGATTGCCGCCACGCACGCGCTGCTGGCGGGCACGAGCGACTCGGAGCGGACGCGCCTGCTTTCGGGCAATGCGCGCCGGCTGTGGCGGCTTGGATAGTCGCTCGCTCTTCTTGATTGATGCAATTCCGGACGGAAAACCGCTTCACACTTTTCCTGGAATTGCACCTAGATCGTCGCCCGAACGTGGCGTTCGCGGCCGTAAAGCGAGACCAACAGCAGGATGACAAGGCCGAGCGCGGCCTGCACCGTCGACGGCCGGAAGCCGAGGCCGATCAGCAGCGTGTTGATTTCGGTGAGCACCAGGACGCCGGCGATGGTGCCGAGATAGCTGCCGCGCCCGCCAACCAACGCCGCGCCGCCGACCACGACGGCGGCAATCGTCTGGAACAGATAGGGCTGGCCGACATCGCCATAGGCAGAACCGGTGAAGCCGAGCAGCAGCACGCCGGCGACCGCGGCGAAGAAAGCGCTGGCCGCATAGGTGACGATCCACATGCGCAGCGGATCGATCAGCGCCAGCGGCGCGGCCTCCGGATTGCTGCCGACCGCATAGAGGCGGCGCCCATAGGGCGTGCGGGCAAGCACCAGCACGATCAGCGCGGTCAGCACGACGAGGCAGGGCACCAGCAAGGGCACGGGCAACGGACCGACCGAGCCGCCGATCGAGACGAAACTGGACACGGCCTCGGGCGCCGAGCCGGAAGGGAAGCCGCCGGTCCACAACAGCACCGCTCCCTGGACGATCATGCCGATGCCCAGCGTGACGATCAGCGGATGGATGCTGAACCCGCGCGAGATCAGCCCGTTCAGCGCGCCGATCGCGATGGCGAGCACACCGACCACGGCGCAGACCAGGGCGAAGTTCCAGCCCTGGCCATAAAGCTGCGCCGCCACGACATTGGCGAAGCCGATGACGAAGGGAATCGACAGGTCGATGCCGCCGAGGATGACGACCAGCGTCTGGCCGATGGAAGCGACCGCCAGCAGCGAGGCGATGACCAGCAGCGCGCGGATGGCGAAGGGCGCCGAATAGCCGGGAATGAGCAACGTGCCGACGATCTGGAGCAGCAGCGCCATCAGGAAGGCGCCGGCGATGCGGGCATTGGTGGAGTGGAACCAGTTGCCGATCATACCGGTCAGCCTTTCCGCGCCGAAAGCCGTTCCTGCATCGCCGTCAGCACCACGGCGACGACGAGGATCAGGCCATAGGCGATCTGCAGCACATAGGTGGAGACGTTGAAGGTGGTGAGCAGGCTCTGCAGCAGGAAGATGTCGACGGCGCCGATAGCCGCGCCGCCAAGTCCGCCGCGTCCGCCGGCGAGGCTGACGCCGCCGAGTGCCACGGCGGCGATGGCGATCAGCGTATAGGTCGGGCCGATATTGGGGTCGGCCGAGCCTATCAGCGAGGTGAGCATCAGCCCGGCGCCGGCGGCGAAGATGCCGGTCAGGACGTAGGCGATGAGCCGCACCTTGGTCACCGGAACGCCGGCGGTGTAGGCGGCGCGGTCGTCGCTGCCGACAACCATCAGCAGGTCGTAATAGGGTGTCCGGCGCACGAGAAGCCAGCACAGGCCGATCAGCGCCAGCGGCACGACCGAAAGCGGACCGGACATCGCCTTCAGCCAATCCGGCGCCGGGCCTATCGGCGCCGGCAGGATGGTCAGCGTGACGCCGGTCAGGATCAGATAGGTGCCGAGCGTGGCCACGATCGGCTGAATGCGCAGGATCGTGGCGAGCACGCCGTTCGCGCCGCCGACCAACGCCCCGACCAGCAGCGCCGCCGGAACGATGATCCACGGCGACGAAATGCCAAGACTGAGGAACAGCACCTGGATGACCAGGGCGTTGACGAAGCCCATCAGCGGTCCGACCGAGATGTCGATGCCGCCGCGTCCCGCCAGGATGACCGGCGCCGAGGCCACGGCCGCGCCGATCAGGGGTGCGGCCAACCCCAGCAGCGTGCCCCAGGACGAGGGCTGAAAGCGCGCCGGATTGAGCGCGACATTGAGCACAAGCAGGACGACGAGCATCACCACGGCAAAGCCGACCCCACTCAGTCTGCGAAAGAGCGGGCTCATGCGGCGCGTCCGAACATGGCTGCGATCACCGCGTCGGTGGTCATCTCCGCGCCGGAGAACTCGGCAGACACGCGCTGCTCGCGGAACACCAGCACGCGATGGCACAAAAGCAGTATCTCCTCGATCTCGCTGGACAGGATCACCAGGGCCATGCCGTCCGTGGCAAGACCGCGGAAGACGTCGTAGAGCACGTGACGGGTCGCCACGTCGACGCCGCGCGTCGGGTCGTTGAGCAGCAAGAAGCTGGGCTCAAGGGCGAGAGCCCGGGCGAGCAGCACCTTCTGCTGATTGCCACCGGATAATGTCGTTATGGCCGCGTCGGGACGCGGCGCAACGATGCCGAGCTTCTGTCTGTAGGCCTCATAGCGACGGCGTCGGGCCGCGAAACTGAGCAGCCCGAAACGACGGTCATTCGACACGGTAGAAATCGCGAAATTGTCGAGCACCGACTGCGTCGGGAAAATGCCGGTCGAGCGGCGGTCGCGCGGCAGATAGGCGATGCCGCCGGCGACGGCCTTGCGAAAGCTGGTTATCGACCCAGACTGTCCATCGACGGCGATCCCGCCCGAGACCGGCCGCTCCAGCCCGGCCAGCGTGCGTAGGAAGCGGTCCTGGCCATGGCCGTCGAGACCGGCAAGACCGACGATCTCGCCCGGCGCGATCGTCTGGCTGATCGGATCGACGCCCGGCGCGATGACGAGGTCTCCGATCCGAAGTGCTTTGCCGTCAGCCATGCGCCAGCTCCGCGGCAGTTTGCGGCGCCATGGCCGCGAGTAGTTCTGCGGCTGTCGACACGCCACGCTCCTCGGTCTTCACCACGCGCCCGGCGCGCAGGATCGAAATGCGATCGGAAAGCGCCATCACCTCATCCATGCGGTGGGTGATGAACAGGATCAGGGTCCCCTGCCCGGCCATGGCGCGCATCAAAGCGAAGACCGACTCGCGGTCGGCGAAATCGAGCGCTGCCGTCACCTCGTCGAGAATGAGGACGCGTGGGTTGCGGATCACGGCGCGCGCCAGCACGACAAGCTGCTGGGCGGCAAGCGGAAGCTCCCGGCACGTTTGATCGAGGTCGATCGGCGTGACCGCAAAACGGCTCAAGGCAGCCTGAGCCCTGGCCCGACGCTCGCCGCGCGGCACGGTTCGCCGCCAGAAGCCATCGAGGCCGAGCAGGATGTTGTCGGTCACCGAACGGTCTGGCGCGACCAGCACTTCCTGGAACACGGTCGCGAAGCCGGCGGCCTGGAAGGCAGCCGGCTGCGTTCCTGAAAAGGCCTTGCCGTCGAGCAGGATCGCGCCGCCGTCCGGCTGCACGATGCCGGACAGAAGCTTGACCAGCGTGCTTTTGCCCGAGCCGTTCTCGCCGAGGATCGTATGGATCGTGCCTGGCCGGAAAGCGATGGAAGCCTCCGCCAACGCGACCGTCTCGCCATAGCGTTTTGAGACGCCTTGGACTTCAAGCATGAGTTCATCCAGGTAAAGAGAAGCCGGCCCTTCAGCAAGGGCCGGCTTCGCACAGCATCACTTGGCGCAGGCGTCCGGCACCTTGGAGTAATCCCAGCCCTTGGTCGGAGCTGGATTGGCGAAATAGGCGTCGAGCACGTTCTCGGGCATGGGGTCCGTCGGCGGCACCGGGAAGACCGAAACGGCGTCCGGCGTCATGCAGTCCTTGTACCATTTGTCGAGCTCGGCTGCGTGCACCGGCGGGATCGGGATGAGCAGCGTGTTGAGCTTCGGCTTCTGGCCGTCGAGCATGCGGACGCCGACCCGGAACAGCGTCTGCGCCGTCCAGCCCGGCAGAACGGCATGGCCCTCGAAACGGTACTTGTCCGGGTTCGCCTTCCAATAGCCGAGGGCGTCGCCGGTGATCGAGCCGGTGATCAGCGGTGCCGGACGCCCCGCCTCCGCAAAGGCCTCCGCCACGACGCGGCTTTCGCTGCCTGTCGTCCAGACCGCGTCGATCGGCGCCGGATTGGTCGCGATAGCCTGCAGCACCACGGTCTTGGTGACGTTGGCCGTCCAGTTGCCGTTGACCGTGCGCGCGACCTTGAGGCCCTTGTTCTCGGCAAGAGCCTTGTCGGCGCCCTGCTTCTCCTGGACCACGATCGGGTGCCCGGCGATGCCTTCGACCACCAGCACGCTGGCGTCCGGCTTTGCCTTGCCGATCGCCGTCATCATGTCATAGCCCCAGCGGGCATAGTTGGAATCGACGTTGATGGCATTCGGGCTGGTGATCGAGCCGGCGGCGGTGATGAAGGGAATGCCTGCCTTGGCCGCGGCGTCCACGGCATCGTCAAGCGCCGTCGCCGAGCCCGGGATCGAGGTGATGATCGAGCACTTCTTGTCGATGAAGGCGCGGATCTGGTTGATCTGCTGGCTGGGATCATTGTTCGAATCCGACACTTCGAAGCTCGATACCGTGCCGTCGGCGATCAGCCCATCGACCAGCCGCTTCAGCTCCTTGGTGACCGAGACGCGCCATGGATTGCCCTGGTAGCTCTCCGAATGGCACCACTTCCACGGCTTGGCCGGCGGGGTGAAATTGTCCCAGACCGACGGCAGCACCTTTTGCGGCGCGCCGTCATACTGCGCCTTGAGTTCGGCCGGCAGGCCGTCGATCACCGATTTTACATCCGCGGCATGGGCGGCAAACGGAACCGCGACTATCGCGGTTGCGGCGAGAAGGCCGCGTATCAGGCTGGTCATTTCTTCCTCCCTTGGTGCACTGGAACTAGCCGGCGGTTGCCGGCGCGAAACTCTCTCGGAAAAGGCGATTGATGTCGGCGATGACGCCCCGGGCTTCATGCCCTTCGGCAAGCCCCTCGTTGATGCGGTCGGAAGCCTGCTGCTGGAACGCCATGTAGCCGTCATGGCGCGGGCGGACCCACGCGCCTTCGAGCGTCGCCCGCGTGTCGCGATAGAAGTCGTTGGTGGCGGCGTTCACCGCCTCATCTTCCCAGGCCGCGGCATGGCCAGGCTGGCCGCCAGCGGCGGCGTAGGGCCCGCGTTGCACGTCGCCGCTGGCGATCCAATAGGCGAAGTCGATTGCGGCCTCGCGCGCGGCGGAGAAGGCGGAGACGGCAATGCCGGTTCCACCGAGCGCCGAGCCGACTGGGCCATTGCCGCCGGCGACCGGCATGTCGGCAAAGGCAAGACGGCGCGGCCGGAAACCCGCCACGGCATAGGGAACATAGCCATAGATCAGCGGCGAGCAGGCGATCCCCGAGGTGCTCTCGGCCATTTTTTCAAATACGGCGATGGGATCCATCCCGAGGCAGGCCGGATCGACCAGCGCCGCAATCTCGCGCAGCATTTCGAAGGCGGCTGCGCCCGTCTCGCTATCGACCAGGTCTCCTGCCCCGTCGACCGCGCATGGCCGGCCGAGATCGGCGGCTAATGTGTAGAAACACATCAGCGAGTGTGGCGGCCTGAGCGGCAACAGCACGCGACCCTGCTGGGCGAGTTCCAGCACTTCGGTCCAGATCGTCGGCGCCGCTTCGATCAGATCGGGCCGCCAGGCCTGCACCTGCGTTGCCGCATCGATCGGGAACGCCCATTGCCGCCCCCGCCAATTGTAGCTCGGATAGGACTTGCCGATGCTTCCCTTCGCCAGCGCGTCGCGTTCGGCCTCGCGTCCCGGCACATCGAGCGGCGCCAGGCACTTCTCGCCGGTGATCTGGCCGACATGCGGATGGTCGATGACGATCAGGTCATAAGCGCGCGCGAGTTCCTCGACGGGGAAGGATTCGAAGTCCTGCAGCGACCGCTTTTCCCACTCGATCGAAACGCCGGTTTTTTCTTTCCAAAGCGCCGAGCACGCCACCATCGGGTCGTAGCCGCGCGGATGGCTCCAGGTCATGCCTTTCAGCCGGACCTCGCTCACAGCCCGAACTCCTTGCGGATCCGGTCGCTGTGCTCGCCGATGCGGGGCGCGGCGCGCTCGACCTTTGCGCGCGCACCGTCGACTCGCAACGGCGTGCGCGTGGTGAGGATCGAGACATTGTCCTCGCGCGTCACGGTCTGCAGCATGTCGAGCGTCTTGAAGCCGTCGCTCTCCATCAGTTCCGGCCAGGTCAGCACCTTGGCGCACCAGACGTCGGCGGGTTCGAGGACGGCCAGCCATTCGTCGATGGTTTTCTCGGCAACACGCTTGGCAATGATCGCCTTGATCTCGTCACGGGCAGTGAACCACGTTGCCGGCTTGTCGCGGAACGGGTCCAGTTCCGGCAACTCGAGCAGGTCGGCGAGCTTCGGGATTGGCGTCATGGCAATGGCCAGATAGCCGTCCTTGGCCGGATAGACGCCGTAAGGCGCCGAAAGATAAGCGTGAGCGCTACGGAACGACGAACGCTTGGGCAAGCGGCGGCCGTCGTTGAGATGGGTGGTCAGCACCTCGAACTGGAAATCGATCAGCGCTTCCAAGAGGCTGGTCTCGACGTGACCGCCCTGCCCGGTGATGCCGCGCCGTACCAGCTTGGCGAGGATGCCTTGCGCGCAGGCGGCGCCCGCCAGCATGTCGGCAATCGCCAGGCCGAACGGGACAGGTCCCTGGTCCTCGTCGCCGTTCAGCCACATCACGCCGGAACGCGACTGCGCAAGCAGATCCTGTCCCGGACGCTTCACCCAGGGACCTTCCTCGCCATAGCCGCTGATCGAGGCATAGACGAGCCGTGGATTGATCGTCCTGACATGCTCGTAGTCAAGGCCGAGCCGCTCGATGACGCCCGGCCTGAAGTTCTGGATAAGCACGTCGGCCTTGGCGATCAGCTCGCGCAACGCGGCGAGATCGGCCTTATCCTTCAAATCGACTGCAAAACTCTCCTTGCCGCGGTTGATGGCGTGGAAAATGGTGGAGTCGCCGCCGATCTCGGTGTCGCTGAGATAAAGCCGGCGTGAGAGATCGCCGCCGTCAGGCCGCTCGATCTTGATGACGCGCGCGCCGAGGTCGAGCAGGCGAAGCGAGCAGTAAGGTCCCGACAGGAACTGGCTCATGTCGACGACGACGAGCCCGGTCAGGGGAAGTTCGGTATCAGTGGCCACGATTCACTTCTCGGTCTTGCCGACGAAATCGGCCGGGTTCTTGTATTTCACCGTCTGCAGATGCTCGCAGTAGAGCACCAGCTCTCCTTCACCCTTGAAGACTTCATAGCTGGCGCGGATCAGGCCCATGTCCTTGTACCGCGGCTTTTTGTCGAGGTTGGTGCGGATCGAATAGATGGTGTCGCCGATGAAGACCGGCTTGATGAAGCGCAGCTTGTCGTAGCCGTAGGAAAAGGCGTTGATGCAGTTGGTGGCGACAAGGCCGAGACCGGCCGAAAACACGAAGGCCCCAGCCACCAGACGCCTGCCGAAGATGCCCTCCTTCTCGGCGAACATCTGGTCCTGCACATAAGGGTGGATATCCAGCACCAGGGCATTGAACATATGGCTTTCGCCTTCCGCGATGGTGCGGCGGAGCGAGCGGATTTTGTGGCCGACCTGCCAGTCCTCGTAGAACCAGTTTTCCGAATTCCAGACGGGTATTTCGGCATGCGCTTCGGGCATGTCGGCCGGATGCGTCGAGGCGACGCCGACGGTTGGCGCGAAGCCGCTCATGCCCCGCTCCGGCCGCTTGCCGCGCAGCCTGCAAGGCGATTCCGGACACGATGCCGGATGGCGAGATGCATGATCGCTTTCCTCCCGTCAATTTTCTTTTGTAAATAATATTTTCACATATGGGATTGCCTTGCAAGCGACTATCGGCGAAATTTTTGGCGACCAGCACCGGCACGGGCAGCCGGCCAACGGGAGGAATTGGAAATGCAGAGCGCTTGTCTTGTCTTCGTCGGCAGCCTCAACCGGGAGGCGCCCTATTTCCAGGGAGCGCGCGGCGTCGGTCTCGGCGTGTACGCGTTCGACGAGGCGACGCTCGCCGTGCAAAAACTTGCCGAAACCAACGAAGTCGACAACCCGACCTTCCTGTCGGTGACGCCGGACGGATCGCGCATCTACGCCAATTCGGAAGTCTTCGCCTGGCGCGAGGGTACGGTTTCCGCCTATCGCTTCGATCGTGCCTCCAACTCGCTGACCTATGTCAACAAGCAGCCCGCTCTGGGCAGCATCACCGCCCACAACACCATAACGCGCGACGGCACCAAGCTTCTGGTCGCCAACTACGGGATGGGTACCGGTGGCCCAGACAAGGCGGTTTCGGTGTTCGGTATCGGGACCGATGGTGGGCTGACCGCGCCGCTGGCGAGCGTCGCTCATTCCGGGACTGGACCAAACGCCGATCGCCAGGAGCGGTCGCACGCCCACAGCGTCACCGAGACCATCCAGGGCGGCATCGCCATCGTCGCCGATCTCGGCATCGACCAGTTGGTGTCCTACCGGATCGAGCCAAACGGCAATTTGCGCAAGCTCGCCGAATCCGCTCTCGCACCCGGCGCCGGCCCCCGCCACGTCGCGCTGCATCCGAACGGCAAGTTCGTCTTCGTCATGAACGAGCTCGACTCGACCGTCGTGTCACTGGCGCTGGACCACGCCTCGGGCCGGCTCGAATTGATCGATGCCAAGCCGGCGGTGCCGGCACACGCCCGCGCGACCAACCACTGCGCCGACATCCAGATCTCGCCCGACGGCCGGTTCGTCTACGGCTCCAATCGTGGCCATGACAGCGTCGCCATCTTCTCGGTCGATCAGCAATCGGGAACACTCGATCCGGTCGACTTCACGCCCTGTGGCGGCGCCACGCCGCGCAACCTCGCGCTCACGCCATCCGGCAGGCATCTGTTTTCAGCCAACCAGAATGCCGACCGCATCTCGATCTTCGCGCGGGACGAGAAGAGCGGCCGGCTGACCGACACGGGCCACGCCATCGAAATCGGAACGCCGATGTGCGTGCGCATCGTACCGGCCCCTTGAGACAGCCGATACGGTCACAGTGTCAGGTCGCAAGGCTCTAGGCTGAATCGACATTCACCGCATCCATAGCATTGCGCAAGCGATCTGGA